>JBBSHH010000126.1:0-6179 GCA_038253225.1 Mycobacteriales bacterium
CGGTCCGGACGGCACGGCGACGTCGTACGCCGGCTTCGCCCGGCGGGTGCAGGCGGCCGCCGACCGGCTGCTCGACCGCGGCCTGCGGCCGGGCGAGGCCGTCGCGGTCGCCGACCGCAACAGCCTCGAGCTGGCCGTGGCGATCTTCGCCTGCGCCCGCGCCGGGCTGGTGCTGCTCGGCTTGAACACCCGGCTCGCCCCACCGCAGTGGGCGTACATGCTCCAGCACTCGCGGGTGCGGCTCACGCTGGCCGGGCCGGAGTTCCGGCCGGCGCTGGCCGACGCGCAACCGCTGCGGGAGACCCTGCTCGGCGACGCCGCCTGGTCCCCCGGACCGGCCCCGGCGCAGGACGCGGCGTACGCGGTCGTCTACACCTCCGGCACCACCGGCCGGCCGAAGGCCTCGCAGGTCGTACACCGGTGCAGCGTGCACAGCGCGATGAGCTACCAGCGGGTGCTCGGCCTGCGGCCGGGCGAACGGACCGCTGTGCTGTTCCCGCTCTACTACATCAGCGCGATGCACGCGCACGTGCTGCCCGCCATGCTCGCGGGCGCGACCTGCGTGCTGACCGACACCACCTCACCCCGCGACTACGTTCGGCTGCTCGCCCGCGAGGCCATCTCCTGGGCGTACGCGGTGCCGTCGTGGTGGCGGCTCGCGGTCCGCTCCCCCGAGCTGGTCGCGGCCGAGCTGCCCGGGCTGCGCCGGCTCGCGGCCGGCGGGGCGCCGTTCCCGGCCGACCTCGTCGCCGCGCTGCGACAGCGGCTGCCGGCCACCCGGCTGATCGACGTCTACGGGCTGTCGGAGACGCATTCACCGGCCACCATGCTCTTCGACGAGGAGTTTGCCGACCGGCCCGGCTCGGTTGGCCGGCCGCTGCCGTGCATGGAGGCCGCGGTCCGCGGCGATGACGGCCGCGAGCTGCCGCCGGAGACCGCGGGTGAGCTGTGGCTGCGCGGCTCGCTGGTGACCACCGGGTACGCCGGGGACCCGGCCGCCACCGCCGCCGCGATCGTCGACGGCTGGTTCTCGACCGGCGACGTCGCCCGCATCGACTCCGACGGCTACGTCTACGTGCTGGACCGGACCAAGGACATGATCAATCGCGGCGGGACCAAGGTGTTCTCGGCCGAGGTCGAGGCGGTGCTGCTCGCTCACCCCGACATCGAGGACGTGGCGGTGGTGGCCGCGCCCGACCCGCTGGCCGGAGAGGCGGTGGCGGCGTACGTCGTCCGGCGGCCCGGCGCGACGCTGGATCCCGCCGCCGTGCGCGGGTGGGTGCGGGACCGGCTGGCCGACTACGCGGCCCCGCAGCTGGTGCGGTTCGTCGACGCGCTGCCGCGCAACGCGGTCGGCAAGACCGACAAGCCGCTGCTGCGCGCCGAGCTGCGGTAGTACGAAGCCGCCCCGGGAGCACTCAGGCGCCGACCGCGTGCACCCCGCCGTCGACGTGCACGATCTCCCCGGTGGTGGCCGGGAACCAGTCGCTGAGCAGCGCGACGCAGGCTCGCGCCGCCGGGGTGCTGTCGGCGACGTCCCAGCCCAGCGGCGCCCGGTCGGCCCAGATGCCCTCGAACGCCTCGAACCCCGGGATGCTCTTCGCGGCCATCGTCTTGAGCGGGCCGGCAGCCACCAGGTTGACCCGGATGCCGTCGCCGCCGAGGTCGCGAGCGAGGTAGCGCGCGGTGGACTCGAGGCCGGCCTTGGCCACCCCCATCCAGTCGTACGCCGGCCAGGCGACCGCCGCGTCGAAGTCCAGCCCGACGATGGCGCCGCCGCCCTTCATCAGCGGGCGGCAGGCCCGGGCGAGTGCGACGAGCGAGTACGTCGAGACCTGCAGCGCCGTCGCCACGTCCGGCCACGGCGTGCTGAGGAAGCCGCCGCCGAGTGCGCTCTCCGGGGCGAACCCGATCGCGTGCAGCACGCCGTCGAGGCCGTCGAGGTGCTCGCCCAGCTTCTCCGGCAGCGCGCCGAGGTCGTCCTCGCTGGTGACGTCGAGGGAGACGACGGGGGGCGCCCCGGGCAGCCGGCGGGCATATCGCTCGGTGATCGACAGGCCGCGACCGAAGCCGGAGAGCACCACCCGGGCGCCCTGCTCCTGCGCGATCCGCGCCACCGAGAAGGCGATCGAGGCCTCGGTCAGCACCCCGGTGACCAGCACCCGCTTGCCCTCGAGCAGCCCAGCCATCCGCCCACCTCCGTCGTCGGGTGCCGCCATCCTTGCAGTCGCGATCCTCGCAGCCGAGGAGGCTGCCGACCGGCTCAGTGGCCCATGCCGAGGCCCCCGTCGACGGGGATCACCGCTCCGGTGATGTACGCCGCCGCGTCGCTGGCGAGAAACGTCACCACGCCGGCCACCTCCGCCGCCGAGGCGAAGCGGGCGAGCGGGATCCCCGCCAGCAGCTGCGCGCGCCGCTCCGCCGACAGCCCGGCGGTCATGTCGGTCTCGACGAAGCCGGGCGCGACGACGTTCGCGGTGATGCTGCGCGAGCCGAGCTCGCGGGCGATCGAGCGGGCCATCCCCACCAGCCCGGCCTTGGCCGCGGCGTAGTTGACCTGGCCGGGCGAGCCCAGCAGCCCGACCACCGAGGAGATCAGGATGATCCGGCCGCTGCGGGCCCGCAGCATGCCGCTGGCCGCCCGCCGGACCACCCGGTACGCGCCGGTCAGGTTCGTGTCGAGGACGCCGGTGAAGTCCTCCTCGGTCATCCGCAGCAGCAGCGCGTCGCGGGTGATGCCGGCGTTCGCGACGAGCACCTCGACCTTGCCGTGCTCGGCCTCGACGGCACCAAACGCCGCCTCGACCGCCACCGCGTCGGTGACGTCGCAGCGCACCCCGAACAGGCCCTCCGGCGGGTCGCTGCCGCGGTGGGTGACGGCCACCGCGTCGCCCTGGGCGGCGAACGCCCGCGCGATCGCGAGCCCGATCCCGCGGTTCCCGCCCGTGACCAGCACCGACCGCCCCATGCCACCCGCTCCCTGTCGCGCCGACCGGCCGGGACGACCCCCCGGCCGCGCACCGCGATCGGCCGCACCTCTGATAGCCGCACACTCTGATAGCCGCACACTCTGATAGCCGCACACTGTGTCAGCCGCCGCCGGGGTCGGCCGGTACGTCGTAGGCTTCCCGGCGTGGTCAGCGCCGTCACCCGGACCGAGGCGGAGCAGGTCGGTACCGTGCTCGGCGTGCTGGCCGAGCCGCACCGGCTGCTGGTCCTGCGGCACCTGCGACGCGGCGCGCGCAGCGCCGGCTTCCTCGCCAGCGCGATCGGCATGTCCCCGTCGTTGGCGAGCCACCACCTCGCCGTGCTCGTCGAGGCCGGTCTGGTCACCCGGCGCCAGGAAGGCGCGTTCGTCTGCTATGCCGCGGACCGTGAGCAGGTCCGGCTGCTCTACCGGCGGCTGGGCCGGTTGGCCGGCGCCACCGGCGTGGCGGTCGCCGAGGCGATCGCCGGCGGCGCGGACGACCCGTGCTGATCGCTGACCGGCTTGCCGGGCTGCTGGCCGCGCACCTCGAGATCGACCCGGTGGCGCTGCGCGGCGGCACCCGGCTCGGCTCGGACCTCGGCGTCGACTCCCTCGCCGCGATCGAGCTGGGGATGGCCGTCGAGGACGAGTTCGACATCTCGCTGCCCGACGACGTGCTCGGCGGCCTGACCACGTACGCCGACCTGCTCGCCGCCGTCGCCGGTCGGCTGCCGGCCGGGGTGCGCTGACGTGCTCGAGGCGATCGGCGGTCGCCGGGTCGCGGTCACCGGTCTCGGGGTGGTCGCGCCCTGCGGCGTCGGGGCGGCTGCGTTCTGGGCCGGCCTGATGGGCCCGGTCGAGCCGGCGGTGCTCCGCCGCGTCCACGGCTGGGACCCAGGGCCCTGGCTGTCGCACCAGGAGGCGCGCCGGCTGGACCCGTTCGCCCAGTTCGCGATCGCGGCAGCCGCCGAGGCGATGGACGACGCCGCCGGGCCGGCGTACGACCCGGACCGCTGCGGGGTGACGATCGGGACCGGCATCGGCGGGGCGTCGAGCTGGGAGGCGCAGGTCGGGGTGCTCGCCGAGCGGGGTGAGCGGCGAGTGTCGCCGTTCACGATCCCGATGGTGATGCCCAACTCGGCCGGTGCGGCGGTGTCGATGCGCTGGGGTCTGCGGGGTCCGGTCGAGACGATCGCCACGGCCTGCGCCACCGGTACGCACTCGGTGGCGGCCGGGGCGAAGCTGGTCGCCTCCGGCCGCTGCGACCTGGTGCTCGCCGGCGGCTCCGAGGCCACGCTGACCGCGACGAACGTCGCCGCGTTCACGAACATGCGGGCGTTGTCCACGACCGGGATCAGTCGGCCGTTCGACGCTGCCCGGGACGGGTTCTGCGCCGCCGAAGGGGCGGGCGTGGTGGTCCTCGAGGAGCTCGAGGCCGCGCGGGCCCGCGGCGCCCGCGTCTACGCCGAGGTGGCCGGCAGCGCCAGCACCGCCGACGCCCACCACATCACCGCGCCGGCACCCGGCGGGGCCGGCGCGGCCGCCTGCATGCGGCTGGCACTGCGCGATGCCGACGTCGCGCCCGGGGACGTGCGGCAGGTCAACGCGCACGGCACATCCACGCCGCTCAACGACGCGGCGGAGGCGACCGCGCTGGCCACGGTGTTCGGGCCGGACGGCCCGCCGGTCACGTCGGTGAAGGGAGTCACCGGTCACTCGCTCGGGGCCGCCGGAGCCCTCGAGGTGGTCGCGGTGGCGCTGTCCTTCCTGCACCGGGTGATCCCGCCGACCGTCGGCGTGACCGAGCCCGACCCGGCGTTGCCGCTGGACCTCGTCCTGCGGCCGCGGCCGTGGCGACCCGGCCCGACGCTGTCGAACTCGTTCGCCTTCGGCGGCCACAACGGCTGCCTGGTCTTTCGGCCGGTCGGCTAGCCGGACCGGCCGGGCCGAGGATTCCGCGTTTCTTGCCGAGCGCGACACCGATCGGTGTAGCCTCTTGACCTCGGTCGGCGCGTGCGTCGGCGCCGCGCCACCCCGGGTGGCGCTCCGGAACGCGATGCCGGGCGGCTACCCCCGTGGCTGCCCGGCATCGCCCGTTCCGGGTGCATCGTCGAGGCGAACGCAGGCCCCGCGGCTCCCCTGGCGGCCGCGAGACGTCCGCGCTACGGTGCCGGTCGGTCGGACGTTTCCGGTCAAGGGGGACGTCCGGCCCCATCGGAGGAGAATCCATGCCGCACCGGCGCCCGTCCCGACTGCTCGTCCTCGCCGCCGCGCTGCCGGCGCTGGCGTTGCCGATCCTCCCGGCGCTGCCCGCCGGCACCGCGCTGGCCGGCCCGCCGGGCCGGTCCGCGGCCCCGACCGGCCCGACCGCCCCGACCGTCGCAGCCGCCCCGGCCCGGGAGCTCTCGACCACCGACCGCCTCGACGACCGGCGGTTCGTGGTCGCCGGCCCCCGCGCCTACGAGGTCGGCACCGAGGCCGGCCGCTATCCGGCGATGGGCTTCCACACCCGCGGTGAGATGGGCGGCATCTGGAGCCCGCCGATCAAGCTCCTCGACGGCCTGTGGTTCGGCGTCGGGGGGGCGTGGATCGGCCCGGCGACCCGGTTCACCAGCGGCTACGGCTACGCCCGGATGGCGCTGCCGGCCCAGCAGGGCCTGACCGTCCAGCGCACCGACTACGTCCCGGACGGCCGCCGCGCGGTCGTGGTCGGGCTCACCGTCACCGGCGGTACGACGACCCGGCGCATCCCGCTCGCGGTCGACGCGCACTCGGAGCTGATGAGCGTCTACCCGTGGGGGCAGACGGTCCCGAGCCAGCTCGAGGTGAACCTGCCGGACACCGCCGCCTTCGACGGCCGGCGGTTGGTCTTCTCCGACCGCGGCCGGCCGCCGGTGCTCGCCACCGGGCATGTCTGGGGGGCGATCGTCGGTGCCGCCGACGGGCCGGACGCCGGCTACCTCCGGTTGTTGCGGGGCGCCACCGGCGCGGGGTTCCGCGGACCGCAGCAGCCACCCGTGATCTGCCCGCCGTCGAGCGACCCGACCCCGGCCCCGCCGCGCTGCGACGACACCGCATACGGCCGGGGAGCTGGTGGCCGGCTCAGCTACGAGCTGACGGTCCCGGCCGGCCGCACGGTCACCGCGTGGTTCACCGTCGCGGGCTCCGATGCCGGCCTGCGGCCCGCGGCCGACGAGTTCGCGGCCGCGGC
>JBBSHH010000127.1:0-5879 GCA_038253225.1 Mycobacteriales bacterium
AACGACCACGGGACCCACCTCCGGGGGTGCCGGAAGGCCACGGCGCGCGCCACGCCCGGCCTTCAAGGGAGAGAACCTGACGGTCCCTTCCAAGCACCTCCGGAGGTGTCAGTGAAGGACTACCTCAGGTCATATCAGCCCTGCGGTGACAGTTGCTGCGCGCGCCGATCACGGCGCGGGGCTAGGTATCGAGAGCGCGGAAGGGGGTAGCAGCGAGCCGACGCATCATCGATTCGGTGTCACCACCGAGCAAGGAGAGGGAGCCGAATGACAGCCCCACAGCAGGTCACCGACACCGCTCGTGAGCAGACCAGTGCCGTTGCGGGCACCGCTGCCGAGGAGACCAAGGCGGTAGCCGGCACTGCGAAGGAGCAGGCTGGTGCCGTCGCCGGCACGGCCGTACAGTCCACCGCCGCCGTCGCCGGCACCGCCAAGGAGCAGGCCGGCGCCGTCGCCGGCGAGGCGCGCCAGCAGCTCGGCAGCGTGCTCGGGCAGGTCCGCTCGCAGGTGTCGGAGCAGACCAACACGCAGTCGCAGAAGGCGGCCATGAGCCTGCTGTCGATCAGCGACGAGATCCGCGAGATGGCGGCCGGCAAGAGCGGGCTCGTCGCCGACCTGGCTCACCAGGCCGCCGAAAAGGTGGAGGGCTTCGCCTCCTACCTCGAGACACAAGGCCCGTCCGGCCTGATCGAGGACATGAAGAGCTTCGGCCGACGCCGCCCCGGCGCGTTCCTGGCGGGTGCCGCAGTCGCCGGTGCCGCTGCCGGTCGCCTGGTCAAGGGTGCGACGTCATCGGGGTCGGAGTCGGAGCACAGCATGTCGCCGGCATCGAGCTACCCCCCGGCGGATGTCGCGCCAGCGGCGGACGTCCCGACCGTCACCGACTACGCAGCCGGTGCCGACTACGCAGCCGGTGCCGACTACGCACCCGGCGCGGACTACAGGGCGCCGACCAGCGCGAGCCCGGCGTACACCGCTCCCGCCTATCTCGACGACCTCGGTACGGCGGCCGGCGCCCCGGTTCGCGGCGTCGAGGCAGAGCCCGGCCTGGTCGGCGAGGTGCCGCCGTCGCCGTACCCCGACTCCTACGCCAACCCGGCGAGCGGCGCGTTGCCGGACCCCGTCGGGGAGACGCCGTTCGGCGGCTCCGAGGGCGGGCGGTACTAGATGTCGGAGCGCATGGCTGACCCCTACCCGCAGCGGCCCGACGTCTCGGACGTCTCGGTCGGGCAGCTGATCTCGGAGGTCACGAGTGACCTCACCACGCTGATGCGCCAGGAGATCGCGCTCGCCAAGGCGGAGGTGCGCGCCGAGGCGGCGAAGGCCGGCAAGGGCGTCGGCATGCTCGGCGCGGCGGGCTTCGCCGGGTACCTCGTGGTGGTGTTCCTCTCCCTCGCGTTGATGTTCGCGCTGAGCGCGCTGATGCCGCTCGGCTGGGCCGCGGTCATCGTGGCCGTGATCTGGGCGGTCGTCGGCGCAGTGGCGTTCGGCAAGGGCCGAGCGGCGTTGAAGACGGTCAACCCCAAGCCGGAGCAGACCGTAGAGACTCTCAAGGAGGACGTGCAGTGGGCCAAACACCCGACGAGATAAGGGCCGAGATCGAGCGCACCCGCGCCGAGCTCAGCTCCGACGTCGATGTGCTCGCCGAGAAGGTCAGCCCGGCGCGTGTCGTCGGTCGCAGGGTCGACGCCACCAAGTCCGCGGTGACCGGTCTGAAGGAGCGCGTGATGGGATCGGCGTCCGATGTGACCAGCACCGCGTCGGGCAAGGCCGCCGATGTCGGTGGCCGGGTCGGTGGGGCCGCCTCCGGGGTCGCCGGCAGGACCTCGGAGGCCGCGTCAAACGTGGCCGGGGATGTGAGTTCGGCGGCGTCGTCGGCCGGCCAGACCGTGCAGCAGGCGCCGCAGCAGCTCAAGAGCAAGGCGCAGGGCAACCCGCTCGCGGCCGGGCTCGTCGCCTTCGGGCTGGGCTGGCTGGCGTCGTCCCTGCTGCCGGGAACCGCCGCGGAGTCGCGCGCGGTGGACACGCTCAAGGAGAAGGCGAAGCCGCTGGCGGAGCCGGTCAAGGAGCAGCTGACCAGCACCGCGCAGGAGCTCAAGGACAACCTGCAGCAGCCGCTGCAGGATGCGGTCGCCTCGGTCAAGGACACCGCGACGGAGGCCGCCGACACCGTCAAGAGCACCGCCGCGGACGCCGGCAGCCAGGTCAAGGACCATGCCCAGGAAGCGGCCGGGACGGTGCAGCAGCAGGTCGCGGACTCGGCGGCGAGCGTCAAGGACACCGCGAGCGACGCCGCGTGGACCGTCAAGGACTCCGCGTCCACCGGGGCCAGCAGCAGCGCTGCCCCGGCGTACGACACCGCCGAGCTCTACCCGACCGACGACCCGGCGCTCGGAGTCGACGAGCCGACGTTCCAGCCGCGCGGCTACGGCACCAGCTGACCCGTCCGCGAGAGCACGCCGGAGGGCCGGACCCCGGTCGGGGTCCGGCCCTTCGTCACGACCGGGTCCGGGCCGGGGCCGCCCTGGCGGGGGTGAGCGTGCGGCCCAGCACCGCCGCTATCCCGGCCGTGGACTCCGCCAGCTCGCGCAGGTCCGCCTCGACCAGCGCCTGCGGTCCGTCGCAGAGTGCCTGGTCCGGCTGGGGGTGTACGTCGACGAGGATGCCGTCCGCGCCGGCCGCCACCCCGGCCCGGGCCAGCGGCAGGACGAGGTCGCGCCGGCCGCCGGAGTGCGACGGGTCCACCATCACCGGCAGGTGCGACAACCCGTGCACGACCGGGACCGCGCTGACGTCGAGGGTGTTGCGGGTGGCGCGTTCGAAGGTCCGGATTCCCCGCTCGCACAGCACGATGTCGAGGTTGCCGCGCTGCGCGATGTACTCGGCGGCCATCAGCCACTCCTCGATCGTGGCGTTGAGCCCGCGCTTGAGCAGCACCGGCTTCGCCACCGCGCCGCAGGCCTGCAGCAGGGCGAAGTTCGCCATGTTGCGGGTGCCGACCTGCAGCATGTCGGCGTAGGCCGCGACCATGTCGACGTCATGCGCGTCCACCACCTCGGTGACCACCGGCAGGCCGGTCTCGGCCCGGACGTCGGCGAGGATCTGCAGCCCGCGCTCCCCGAGCCCCTGGAAGGCATACGGCGAGGTGCGTGGCTTGTAGGCGCCGCCACGCAGCAGGCTGGCGCCGGCCCGCTGGGCCATCTGGGCCGCGGCCAGCGTCTGCTCCGGCGTCTCCACGGCGCACGGGCCGGCGACCAGGGTCACGCTGGCCGCGCCGATCGGTACGCCGCCCACCAGGATCGTCGAGGTCTGCGGGTGGTTCTCCCGGCTGACCAGCTTGTACGGCACGGAGATGCGGACCACGTCGACGACGCCGGCCATGCCGCGCAGGTTCAGCGCCTGGAACCGGTTGACGTCACCGACCAGACCGATGATCGTCCGGTGCACGCCGCGGCTGACGAACGCGTCACCGCCGGCGGCGCCGACCCGGCCGACGACCGCGTCGATGTCCGCCTCGGCCGCGTCCGGCCGCATCACGACGACCATGAGGAGTCCTTCCGTCCCGTACACGAAAAAGCCCGGGCCAGCTGGCCCGGGGCGGCTGCGATGGAGCGGCGCTCAGGTGCGACGGCGCTGCGTCCGAGCCGGCTCGGGAGGGCTCGGATACCAGGACCGGGTGGCGCGCACGCGGCCAGACTAGCGCGCGGCCCGGTCCAGGAGATCGGGGCTCAGCTGTGGCGGAGCCGGGCGACACCGATCCGGGAGTCCGCCATCCCGTAGAAGACGAACGTCCCGGCCGCCGTGCTCTCGATCGCGGTCGGGAACACGACGTTCGGCGCGACGCCGTGCGTCTCCGCGTCGGTCTGCGGCTCCAGGATCGGCTCCGGACTGCGAGCCAGTACCCGCCGCACGTCGGTCGGGTCGAGAACCATCGCTCCGGCGGCGTAGTGGACCCGCTGCTGGACCTCCCAGCCCGGGGCGATCTCGCCGCTGACCCCGTGGTGGAGCAGCAGCCAGCCCTCCTCGACCCGGATCGGCGGCGGGCCGGCTCCGATCTTCAGCGCCTCCCACGGGTGGACCGGCAGTGCCACCGGGTCGGAGGAGCCCAACCGGGCCAGGTTGCGGATGTCGGCCCGGACCTGCCGGAGCGGCACGAACGAGACCCAGATCCCCGGCCGGGCGTCCGCCAGCCCGACCGGGAGCACGTCGGTCTCGCCGGGGCGAATCCAGGACAGGTCCCACATCGGCCGGTGCAGCAGGGCCAGGCACGGCTCGCCGGCCGGGCCCGGGACGGCTTCCGGGAAGAACACCGCGTCCTTGTTCGGATAGAGGTTGAGGTCCACCCCGAGCGCGGGCTCGTAGTCGAACAGGGCCGGCCCGAGCCGCCGCCAGGAGCGCAGGTCGCTCGACACCGCCAAGGCCAGCCGCGGCCCCAGCGGTCCGAACGCGACGTAGGTCATCGCGTAGAGACCGAGCTCGGCCAGCCAGGTCGTGCGCGGGTCCTCGACCCCGGCGCTGTGCGCACCATGCTCGAACCGCTCGGTGGGTTCCAGCACGACCCCGGCGCGGGAGACGCCGACCGGTACGCCGTCGTCGCTGCAGAGCACCTCCGCCAGCCCGACGCGGGAGACGTTGCCGGCGGCGACCAGCCGGGGGAGCAGGTACAGCCGGCCGTTCGGGCCCCGGCCGCTGGCCGGGTTGAGGACCCCACCGGCCTCCCGCCAGTCGTCCGGATCGGGCTCCATGACGACGCCGCACCGGGTCAGGGTGTACGGGACGGCCGGCCCGTCGGAGGCGTTGATGGATCAGCCCTTGACGCCGGAGCCGAGGTTGGACTCGACGAACTGTCGCTGGAAGGCGATGAACAGCGCCACCGCCGGGACGGCCAGCACGAAGGCACCCGCGAGGATGGCCCCGAACGGGTTGACGGCCCGGCCGGAGACCGTCGAGATGTAGTTGGCGAGCGAGACGGCCAGCGGCTGGAGGTTCTGCTGCTTGGTGACCAGGAAGGGCCAGAGGAATTCGTTCCACGGCCCGATGAACGTGAGGATGATCGCTGTCAGGATCGCCGGCCGAGCCAGCGGAACGGCGATCTTCCGCAGCACGGTGAGCTCGCTGGCGCCGTCGATCCGGGCCGAGTCGAACAGGTCCTTGGGCAGCTGCAGGAAGAACTGCCGGAACACGAATACCGCCGTCGAGTTGATCGCGAACGGCAGGATCATCCCGAGGAAGTTGTCGGCCAGCCCGTAGCTGCGCACGATCAGTACGTAGAGCGGGATCGTCAGTAGCTGGAACGGCACCACGAGGACGAGCAACACCGCGCTGAACACCACGCCGCGGCCGCGGAACTCGAGCTGGGCGAGGGCGTAGCCGGCCAGCAGCCCGAACAGCAGCGTGCCCAGCAGCACCCCGCCGGTGAAGATGCCGGAGTTGATCAGGCCGCGGCCGAGGGAGATCGCCTTGTCGATCGCGGAGTAGTTCGCCAGCGTGAGATTGGCCGGATTCGGCAGCACCCCGGAGACCTTCGCGTTGCTCGACGACTGCAGCGAGCCGATGAACATGTAATAGAACGGGAACAGGAACACCAGCGACCCGACGATGAGCGCGAGCAACCGCCAGGTGGCGCCGCGACCCCGCAGCCGGCTGGTCGGGGCACCGGCCCCGGAGCCGGTGTCGCGGGTGGACGGGGCGACTGAGGTGGCCATGGCTACACCCTCTCGAGCAGGAAGCGGTTGACGGCCGAGATGACCAGGACGACCAGCACCAGCACGACGCCGATCGCGGCCGCGTAGCCGGCGTTCCCCTGCTCGATGCCCTTCTGGTACATGTAGAAGACCGGTGAGGAGGAGGCGCCGTTCGGGCCGCCGCCGGTGAGCAGG
>JBBSHH010000128.1:0-5774 GCA_038253225.1 Mycobacteriales bacterium
ACCACCGTGCGATGCGGTAACGACGTCGAACGCGCCATTCTCGTCAACTCACTGCGCTGCTCAGCGCTCACCGGCAACGCCGGCGCCTTCAAGGTCGGCATACATCAGAATACCGCACTATTCCGCAGACAGACCACTAGGCGCTCGGTGGCGCGAAGCGGTCCACCATCTCCAGCGGGTCAAGCGCAGCGGACCCGCGTGACAGGATGAACCCCCGGCACCCACCGACCGCCCACCGAAGGAGACCCGCGCGTGGCCGACAACACCGGCGATCTGTATGCCACCTTGGTGACGTCCATGGGCGACATCGAGGTCAAGCTCTTCCCCAACCAGGCGCCGAAGACCGTTCGCAACTTCGTCGAGCTGGCCGAGGGCTCCCGGGAGTGGACCCACCCGCGGACCGGGGAGAAGAAGGCCACCCCGCTGTATTCGGACACGGTGTTCCATCGGGTGATCAGCAATTTCATGATCCAGGGCGGTGACCCGCTCGGCACCGGTACCGGCGGACCCGGCTACAAGTTCGCCGACGAGATCCACCCGGAGCTGGCGTTCACCCGCCCCTACCTGTTGGCGATGGCGAACGCGGGCCCCGGCACCAACGGCTCGCAGTTCTTCATCACGGTGACCCCGACCAGCTGGCTGACCGGCAAGCACACGATCTTCGGCGAGGTGACCGGCGGCCGCGAGATCGTCGACGCGATCAGCACTGTCCCGACCGCTCGCCAGGACCGGCCGGCAAAGGACGTCGTCCTGCAGGACGTGCGGATCGAGCGGCGGGACGCCTAGCTCGATGACCGTCCCAGCTGGGCCGACCGCGCCGGACGACGGAGCGGCCAGCGCTGCGGTGCCCCGGTGCTACCGGCACTCCGACCGGGAAACCTACGTCCGGTGCTCACGCTGCGACCGGCCGATCTGCCCCGACTGCATGCTCAGCGCCGCGGTGGGCTTCCAGTGCCCGGAGTGCGTGGCCGCCGGGAACCGCAAGGTGCGGACGCCCCGCACCGCGCTCGGTGGCCGCGTGAGCCGGGATGTCGGCCGGGTGACCCTCCTGCTCATCGGGCTCAACGTCGCGGTGTTCCTCGTCGAGCTGGCCTCGGCGAGCCTGCACGCCCGGATCGAGAGCCGCTTCGCCATGCTGCCCGGCCTGCCCGGCCTCGGCGGGGTGGCCGACGGCCAGTACTACCGGCTGCTCACCGCGGCGTTCCTGCACGACGGAGTGCTGCACATCGGGCTGAACATGTACGTGCTCTACGTCGTCGGGCCGACCCTCGAGGGCATCCTCGGTCGGGGCCGTTTCCTGGCCTTGTACCTGGTGGCCGCGCTCGGTGGGTCGACGCTGTCCTACCTCACCGCACCGATCAGCCAGGGCAGCGTCGGCGCCTCCGGCGCGATCTTCGGGCTGTTCGGTGCGCTGCTGATCGTGAGCCGTCGCCTCGACTACGACATCCGCCCCATCGCGATCTTCGTCGGGCTCAACCTGCTGATCACGTTCGTGGTGCCGAACATCGACTGGCGCGGACACATCGGCGGGCTGGTCACCGGGCTGGTGCTCGGGGCCGCGTTCGGCTACGCCCCGAAGGCTGCCCGGGTACTGGTCGGTGCCGCCGCGCCGCTGGCGGTGTTCGTTGTGCTGGCGGTCGCCGTGGCGGCCCGCACCGCCTCACTCACCGGCTGATCCGGGCCGGTGCCGTTCAACGGCCGCCGCGACGGCGGCCGGTTCGGCACCGAGCCGGCGGGCCGCCAGCACGAACAACCGGTCGCCGGCCTCGATCTCCATCGAGCGCTGGGTGACCAGACGCCGGCTGGTCGTCGCGGTCACCGGGCCGAGCTCGCTCCAGGCGATCCGGTGCAGGGTGCGTCCGTTCCGGATGGACACTCCGGCCGCGTCCACCACCAGGGTCGGTCGCAGCACGCCGTCGCGCAGGGTCGTCAGCCCGAGCAGCAGCGCGCCGGCGAGGCAGAGGATCCGGCCGGGTGCGTCCGCGCGCAGGGCGGCGAGCAGCAGCACCGCCGTCACGGCGGCCCCGAGGGCCACCTCGCGGCCGACCGCCGACCACTGCTCAGCCGCGCTGTCCACACTGTGGACAAGCGCTGTGCACGAATACCACGTGTGTGGTTCGCCTCGGCGGGGCGACCAGTGCGGTCAACGCCACTGGGTGGACAGGCCGAAACCACCGATGATGAAGCCGAAGCCGAGCGCCAGGTTCCACGGGCCCAGCGCCCGCATCCCGACCAGGTCGCCGTTGGTGATGTAGTACAGCGCCAGCCAGATCACGCCCAGCAGGAAGCACACGAGCATCACCGGACCCACCCACGGCCGGCTCCGTCGCTTGTTCGGCGACCGGGTCGGCGGCGGGGTGTACGCGCTCTGCCGGCGAACGCGGGATCTCGGCACGACGGTCCTCCGGGGTGGTCGACAGGGCGATGCCAGCATGGATGGCTGGTTTAGCGTAATGCCGGAACGCTCGAGCGCGGACCCCGGACGGAGGAGCGGTGCGGTGACCCGGTGGCGGCCGCTGGTGCCGGTGATCGCGTTGGTCGCCGGACTGATGCTCGCGACCAGCGCCGCCGAGAGCTCCGGGACCGACCTGCGGGCCGGTCGCCGTACCGAGCTGGCGGACCTGATCGCCGCGGAGCAGCGCCGGGTGGCGCGCTACGACGCCCAGGCCCGCCGGCTGCGGGCCGCGGTCACCGCCGCCACCCGGGCCGAGGCGGTGCGCAACGCACCGGTCGCGGCCGCCCGCACCGCCGCCGACCGGCTCGCCGCGCCGGCCGGTCTGGTGCCGGTGGCCGGGCCGGGGCTCACCGTCACCCTCGACGACGCACCCCGCCCGCCCCCCGGCCAGCCGCTGGCCGGGAACCCGAGCCCGGACGACCTGGTCGTCCACCAGCAGGACGTGCAGGCGGTCGTGAACGCGATGTGGGCCGCTGGGGCCGAGGCGATGACGATCATGGGGCAGCGGGTGGTGTCGACCACCGCCGTGCGCTGCGTCGGGAACACGTTGTTGCTGCAGGGGGCGGTGTACTCCCCGCCGTTTGTGGTGACCGCGGTCGGGTCTGCGGCGCAGATGCGCCGGGCGCTGAACGCTGAGCCGGGGGTGCGGCTGTTCCGGGAGTACGTCGCGGCGTACGGGTTGGGTTACACCGAGCGGAGCCTTGACCGGGTGCGGATGCCGGCGTACGCCGGCTCGCTGGAGCTGCCGCACGTGGCGCTCCCGGCCCGGCAGGTGTCGCGATGAGCCGGGTGCTGGTGATCGACAACTACGACAGCTTCGTCTACAACCTCGTCCAGTACCTCGGGCAGCTGGGGGCGGAGTGCGTCGTACGGCGCAACGACGACATCGACGTCGCGCAGGCGCTGGCGCTGGGCGTGGACGGTGTGCTGATCAGCCCCGGTCCCGGTACGCCGGAGACGGCCGGTGTCAGCGTCGAGCTGGTCCGCGGCTGCGCCGGCCGGTTGCCCCTGCTCGGCGTCTGCCTCGGCCACCAGGCGATCGGCGTCGCCTACGGCGCCGTCGTGGGTCGGGCACCCGAGCTGCTGCACGGTAAGACCAGCGAGGTGCAGCACGACGGAGCCGGGGTGCTGGCCGGCCTGCCGACCCCGTTCACGGCGACCCGGTACCACTCGTTGGCCGTTGACCCCGTCACGGTTCCGGCCGACCTGATCGTCACCGCCCGCACCGCTAGCGGTGTCGTGATGGGGCTGCGCCACCGCGAGCTGGCGGTGGAGGGGGTGCAGTTCCACCCGGAGTCGGTGCTCACCGAGGGCGGCCACCGGCTGCTGGCGAACTGGTTGGCCGAGTGCGGTGACCCGGCCGCCCGACGGCTCGTGCCCGCGCTGGCCGCGCGGGTCGAGCTGCGCCGGTCCGCGGCGGGGGAGTCGGCGGGTCACCCGCCGCGGACCGGCTGAACCGGGCCGCGGCCCTCGGCCGTCGGTCCGCGGCCCGATACCCTATGCCGTCGGTCCGCGCCGTCAGGGGGTCGGCGTACCCGTCGGGGTCGGTGTCGGGCTGGTGGAGGGGGTGCTGGGCGTCGGGGACGGGCTGGCCGAGGACGGCGACGGGCTGCCGGTGCTGGGCGTCGGACTGAACGCCGGGGTCCGCGCCACGGTGATCGTCACCGTGGTGCCCGCGGCGACGGTCGCCCCGGCCGCGGGGCTCTGCCGCACCACGGTGCCGGCCGGTGCCCGCCGGGTGGCCACCGTGTCGGTGTTGACGTTGAAGCCGGCGTCGTTGAGCGCCTTCTGGGCCGCCGCCTCGGTCTGGCCGAGAACCCCGGGGACCTTCACCGAGCCGCTCGCCACCACGAGGTTGACCTTGCTACCGGCCGCCACCGTCGCGCCGGCCGCCGGGTCGCTTCCGAGCACCTCGCCGGCTGGCTGGTCGGAGTCGCGCTGGCTGATGTTGCCTACCGTCAGATGTGCCGCCGTGATCGCCTGGCGGGCCACCTCGAGCTGCTGGCCCACCACGTTCGGCGTCGACACCTGCTGGGAGCCCCGCGACACGGTGATGTTGACCCGCCCGCCGCGCCGCAGCTGCGTGCCGGCCGGGGGGCTCTGGTCGAGTACCCGACCGGCGGGCTGGCCGCTGAAGATGGTCGTGACCTCACCCAACCGCAGGCCATTGGCCGTGATCGCGGACTCCGCCTGCGCCTGCGTCCGCCCGCGGACGTCGGGGACGCTGCCGAGGCCGCCGGAGTCGGCGAAGAGCCCGCGGACCAGCAGCGCGGTGACCGCGAAGACAGCCAGCACGGCCAGCGCCAGCAGCAGGTAGGCCAGGCCCCGCCGCCGGCCGCGCTCCGGTGCCGGCTGCCGGAGCAGCACGGTCGTCTCGGGGGTGACCGGCGCCGCCAGCGCCGTGGTGGCCTCGGCCAGCACCGGCGTCGCCAGCACCGGCTGACCGGCCCGGGCCCGCTCGATGTCGGCCCGCATCTCGCCGGCGTCCTGGTAGCGGTTGGCCGGGTTCTTGGCCATCGCCTTGAGCACGATCGAGTCGACCTCCGGCGGGATGTCGGGGTTGAGCTGCGCCGGTGGCACCGGGTCTTCGCGGACGTGCTGGTAGGCGACCGACACCGGCGAGTCGCCGGTGAACGGGGGGCTGCCGGTCAGCAGCTCGTAGAGCAGGCAGCCGGTGGAGTAGATGTCGCTGCGGGCGTCGACATGCTCACCGCGGGCCTGCTCCGGTGAGAGGTACTGCGCGGTGCCGATCACCGCCGCGGTCTGCGTCATGGTCGCCTGGGATGAGGTGACCGCCCGGGCGATCCCGAAGTCCATGACCTTGACGTCACCGCTGGGGGTGAGCATGACGTTGCCGGGTTTGATGTCCCGGTGCACGATGCCGTTGCGGTGGCTGTAGTCCAGAGCCCGACAGATCTCGGCGGTGATCTCCAGCGCCCGGTCGGGCGACAGTCTGCGCTCGCTGTTGAGGACGTCGCGCAGCGTCCGGCCCTCGACGTACTCCATGACGATGTAGGGCACCTTCGCGGCGCCCACCTCGTCCTCGCCGGTGTCGTAGACCGCGACGATCGAGGGATGGTTGAGGGAGGCGGCCGACTGGGCCTCCCGTCGGAACCGCACCTGGAAGGAGGGGTCGCGGGCCAGGTCGACCCGCAGGGTCTTGACGGCGACCTCGCGGCCCAGCCGCACATCGTGACCGCGGTGCACCTCGGCCATGCCGCCGTAGCCGAGAACCTCGCCGATCTCGTAGCGGCCGCCGAGCGAACGGCCGTCACCCATGGCCCTTGCCGCCCTTGCCCTTGCCGCCCTTGCCCTTGCC
>JBBSHH010000129.1:0-5636 GCA_038253225.1 Mycobacteriales bacterium
CTTGGTCTTGAGCTCGCCGGACGGACCGATGTAGGGCAGCAGCGAGACGTGCAGGAAGAAGCAGTTGTCCCGGCCGACGTCGTGGCGGACCTGGCGGATCGCCTCGAGGAACGGCAGCGACTCGATGTCCCCGACCGTGCCACCGACTTCGGTGATGACGACGTCGACCCCGCGCTCGGGGTCGCCGAGCTGACGGATCCGCGACTTGATCTCGTTGGTGATGTGCGGGATCACCTGCACGGTGTCGCCGAGGTACTCCCCGCGCCGCTCCTTGGCGATCACGGTGGCGTAGACCTGCCCGGTGGTCACGTTGGCGGAGCCGTGCAGGTCCTCGTCGAGGAACCGTTCGTAGTGACCGATGTCGAGGTCGGTCTCGGCGCCGTCGTCGGTGACGAAGACCTCGCCGTGCTGGAACGGGTTCATCGTCCCGGGATCGACGTTGAGGTACGGATCGAGCTTCTGCATCGTCACCCGCAGCCCGCGGGCCTTGAGCAGGCGACCGAGGCTGGAGGCGGTGAGCCCCTTGCCGAGGCTGGAGGCGACGCCGCCGGTCACGAAGACGTGCCGGGTCGGCTGGGTCGAGCTCAAGGAGCGCTCCCGTGGTCGAGGTGCGCGGGCCGGGGAGCCGACCCTGCCACGGGAGTTCACCGTATCAGCCGCTGCGGCTCGGGCGCGCTCGACGCGGCGGCGGACGGCGCGCCCGAAGCGGTGAGCGACACCGCGACCGCCAGCGGTACCGCCACGCCCAGCGCGAGCGCAGGAACGGCCACGCCGGAGTCGTTGACCAGCAACCCGACCACCGCCATCACCAGGGTCGCCGTCAGCCCGGCCCGCCACAGCGGCTGCCGCTCGACGGCCCGCCGCAGGCCGCCGACCGGATGGACGAGGGCGACCGCCGCCGCCACCACCAGCACCGGTACCAGCAGGGTGAGCCCGCTGGAGGTCAGCAGCCGCAGGTTCGCCGTCGCCTTGCGCTGGATCAGCGGCCCGGCTCCCCCGTGCAGCAGCTGCCCGACGAACCGTCCCAGGTGCGTCTGCGCGTCCGGCGGGCGGGCGTAGTCGAGCAGCCCGAACGCCGCGGCGACCAGCACCGCGGCCAGGCCGGCGAGCAGCAGCCGCCGGGCGGAGATCCGGGCCCCGGCCACCAGCATCGCGAGCACCGCAAAGGCGGGGATCAGGGCCAGCACGCCACCGACGTCGCTGCCGAACGTCGGCGCGCCGTCGACCACCACCGCCGCCGCGCCGACCAGCACCACCACGGTCACCGCGCTACGCCGACCACGACCGGCGTCGAGCGTCGCGGCGGCGAGCGCGGCCGCCGCGAGCAGCGCGCCGGTAGCCAAGACCCCGAACGCGACGTTGCCGATGCCCGCGAACCGCCCGGCGACCAGCGGGGAGTACCCGGCGACGCTGGACAGCTGCAGCCGCGCGCCGGTCAGCAGGTCGACGGCGAGCACCAGCGCGGTCAGTCCGGCCACCGCCCCGGCCGGCCCGAGCCGGTGCCGCCGCCACGGTCCGCAGAGCGCGACCGCGACGATCCCGGCGTCGGCCAGCGCGGCCGCGGCGAGCAGCGCCGGTAGGGGGTGCCCGGCCCGCCACCAGGGCGCCAGGTTGGCGAGGTAGCTCGCGACCACGGCGCCGGCGGCCGACAGCGCCGCCAGACCGGTGAGTCGCAGGACTGTCCGGCGGCCCCGGCCGGCCGCCAGCAGTCGCAGCAACAACGCCGCGACGATGTAGACGACCAGCTGCGTCACGACCAGCAGGACGAAGTACGTCGGGGCCGTCGGCCCCTGCGCGACCGCCGCCCGGTCGAGGTCGACGAGATCTCCGACTTCGGCGGCCAGCGAGCCGGCCCGGCCGCCGGCCCGCTGCCACGGCTGGCCGATCATGGTCGACGGCCGCTGCAGCCGCAGCTGCGCCAGCACGGTCGGTGCGACGTCGACCAGCTGCACGAAGGGAGGCCGGCGGGTGGAGGCGCTGGTCAGCCGGCCAGCGGCGAAACCCGGCCCGTCGGCCAGCGCGAGCTGCAGGCGGGCCCCGTCGGCGCCGGTCCCGGACACTCCCACCACGAGCAGCAGCGCGCCGGCCGGCCGCACCGCGAGGACACCGGCCAGCTCCTCGTCCGCCCTGGACACGGCGGCGCGGCGGGCCACCGAACCTGCCGAGGACCGCGGCGGCGCATCGAGGTCGAGGTCGACGAGCGTGACCGGGCAGCGGGAGAGCAGCTCGGCGTCGGGCCGGCCGGGGAGGTAGGCCTCGACCCGGCCGCTGCGGTCGGCGGCGCCCAGCGCCGCGCCGGCACCGGCCGCCGCGACACAGCCACCGCCGCGGCGGACCGCCGCCGCCAGCGCGCCGGGGTAGGCACCGAAGCTCAGCCGCCGGTTCTCGGCGTAGGTCTCGGGCAGCACCGCCACCCTCGCCGACCCGGCAGCGGTCGCTGTCACGTCGGGGTAGCCGACCGGGCAGCCCGGGCCGGAGTGCCTCCCTCCGACGGCGCGGGCCCGGTTGCCGGCGCCGACCGTGACCCAGCCGTCGGCGGGGCAGGTGACCCGACGGCCGGCCCGCACGGACAGCGACCCGACGCTGCCCCGGCCGGCCAGCCGCCACAGCGTCGGCGTACCGGTGGCGGTGACGTCGTCCCAGCGCAGGCCGGGGACGCCGACCACGACGACCGCGCCGGCGGGGTGACCGGGCGGGGCTGCGGCGGACGGTCGCAGCGCCGGTCCGGGCGGCCAGCACAGCGCCGTGGCCAGCAGCAGCGGCACGGCTCGGGCCAGCACCGCGCCCGGTGGCGCTCGGCGGCTCACCCGGTCAGCTCCCGGTAGGCCGCGACGACCTGCGCGAGCGTGTCCGCCTCCCCCGGCCAGCCGGCGGCGCGGGCCCGGCCGCGCGCAGCCAGCGCGGCGGCCGCGTCCGGGTCGTCGAGCAGCCACGCCACCGCCGCCCCCAGCGCCGCCGGGTCACCGGGGGGGACCAGTACCGCCGCGTCGCCGAGCAGCTCCGGCAGGCCCCCCACGGCGCTCGCGACCAGCGGCCGACCGGCGGCCAGCGCTTCCTGGGCGGCCAGCGAGCGCGCCTCCCAGACGCTGGGCAGCACGACGACGTCGGCGGCGGCCAGCAGGTCGGCGACGTCGCCGCGCCGGCCGAGCAGCGCCACGGGCGCCCGCAGCGCAACGATCTGCTCCTGCAGCGCGCCATGCAGCGGCCCGCTGCCGGCGATCGCGACCAGCGGCGTCGGCGTGCGGGCGGTCCAGCCGGCGGCGGCCCGGACCAGCACGTCGAAGCCCTTCTGCGGGTGCAGGCGACCGACCCCGAGAACCAGCGGCCGGCCGGTGGCACCGAGCTCGGCACGGACCTCGGCCGGGCAGCGGGTGGCCGCCGGCAGCGCCCCGGCGGCGACCGGGACCAGTCGGACGTCGCGGCCGCCGAGCGAACGAACCCGCTCCGCCAGGTCCGCGGAGGCGACCAGCGAGACGTCCGCACGGCGGGCGACGGTCCGCTCGAGCCGGCTCAGCAGCGACCGCCGGAGCCCGCTCCCGAGCACCGCGTTGTGCCAGCTCACCACGTACGGCGTCCGGCGCGGGCAGGCCAGCCCGGCCAGCAGGCCGGCGCGCAGCCCGTGGGCGTGCACGACCTGCGCGCCGCGTAGCAGCCGGTGCAGCCGGGCCACCGCGAGGGCGTCGGGGACCGGTCGCGCCCCGACCGCGATCTCCACCGGCACGAAGCCCGCACCGGCGCGTCGGAACCCGAACAGCGCGTCGGTGGCGGCCGGGCCGAGCACGGTCAGCGGCCACCCGGCGCCGACGAGGCCGTCGGTGAGCGAGCGGACATGGGTCCCGACACCACCGGTGCTGGTGGCCAGGACCAGCACGACCCGGCGGCCCGGCGGGGTCATCGGGAGGCCGGTCGGCGGCCCAGCCGGTCGGCCCACCGCAGCACCGGCGTCCGGTCGATGACCGAGCTGAAGCTCACCCGTTCACTGGTCGCGGTGAGCGCGACCGCGCCGGCAAGCAGCGCCAGCCGGCGGCGCCGCGACCGGCCGGCGGCGAGCCCGAGCCCGACGGCGGCGCCCAGCGCATTGGCGCCGGCGTCGCCGAGCATGCCGCGCTCGTCGAGGTCGACGCGCAGCAGCGCGACCGCGGCGCCGAGCGGTCCGCCGAGGACGGCCACCCCCGGCCCGCGCGCCGCCGCCGCCCCGGCGAGCAGCCCGACCTTGAGCGCCCGGCCGGGCCGCAGGTCGAACAGGTTGACCAGGTTCGCGCCGGCGGCGACCAGCGCACCGGTGAGCAACCCGTCCGGCCGGGCCGGCTCGGCCAGCAGGCCGCTGACCAGCCCGGTCGCCCCGATCCCGGCCAGCTTGAGGCTGCCGCTGGTCAGCTGCCGCCGGCGCAGCGCCCCCAGATGACCGCGGAAGCCCTTCACCGGGTCCGCGCCGGCCAGGTCGTCGTAGAGCCCGACGGTGCCGGCGCCGGCCAGCGCGACGGCGCCGGCCCAGCGCCAGCGGGCCGACGCCGGCCCGCAGAGCACACCGGTCACCGCGCCGGCGACCAGCGCCGGGCCGGCGAGCAGGCTGACCGGCTCGCCGCGGTGGTTGAGCCGGTCCCAGGTCGCCGACCCGGCGGGCGGCCGGGCCCGCAGCGCCGTCCACGCCGCCGCCGCGGTTCCGGCGCCCACCAGCAGCGGCCGCAGCCGGCCCGTCACGGCGACGGTGTCGGCAGCGGCTCGCTGGCTCCCGGACCGGAGCCGTAGGCCCCGGCCTCACCGTTGGCCTGCTCGACCAGCGCGAAGACCAGCTCCACCCGGCCGGTGGGGGTCTCGACCGAGTCCACCGTCGACACGTCGGCGCTGAGGCGGTCGTCGGCGCGGGCCAGCGAGAGGGCCCCGGTCGTGACGTCGCCGGGGCCGGCGGCGGTGACCACCGCACCCGAGCCGCGGCGGTCGAGCTGCCCGGCGAGGGCGAGCAGCGCGTTCACGGCGTACCCGGCGGCATCGCCCTTGGTCTTCGGAGCGGGCGGGACCAGCAGGATGGCCAGGCCGCCCGGGTCGACCAGCCGTCCCTCGACGGTTGCCATGCCGGCGTCCTCGAACCGGCGCAGCAGCTCGGCGGTTGCCGTCGCCGGCGGCTGCCGACCGGTCGGGCCGGCGACGACCGCCGAGGCGAGCAGCGCGCCGGCCCGGGTGGAGGCGTCCCCGGTCGGGGTGTCACCGGTGGTGGTGGTCAGCGAGTCCACCAGGGTGCCGAGCTCGGTCGAGCGCTGCGGGTCGAGGTAGCCCTCGGTGAGCTTCACCTCGGCCGTGACGTCGGCCGCCGCCTGCCGCAGGGTGTCGACCACCGCGTTGCGCAGGCTCGCTGGTACGCCGGGGGCGATCACCACGGCGATGCGCTGGCCGGAGAGCCGGCCCCCGACCAGCAGCGGCGTCACCTCGGCGGCGAACTTCTGCTCGTCGGCGACCTGGGCCTGCAGGTTCGTCACGCTGCTGCGCAGGTCGTGGTTGTCCCCGCGCAGGCTGTTCACCTGGTCCCGCAGGTTGTCGGCGATCGGGGCGTTCAGCGTCGTCGTACCGAGCACGATCCCGACCGCGAGGGCCAGGAAGATCGCGATGATGGAGACCAGGTGGTAGCGGAAGTCGACCAC
>JBBSHH010000130.1:0-5631 GCA_038253225.1 Mycobacteriales bacterium
CGACGGCGTACCCGGCGGTGGCCCACACCTCGGGCAGTCCGAGCGAGAGGACCGGCACCCCGGCGACGCTGGTCCATTCCCTTGACGGCGCGCCGCGGCCGTGCAGAGCGGCCGCGCCGACCCAGCCGGTGGCCGCCCATCGGGCGAGGTCGGTCCGGCTCGGCATGGTCCCATCCTGGTACCCGAAGCCGCCGAGACGGCGACACTGCACCCGACCCGCCGCACCCATGCCCGAGGAGCCGGCCGATGAGCTCGACCCCGATAGCGGACTACGCCATGCTCTCCGACTGCCACTCGGCCGCGCTGGTGAGCCGCGCCGGCTCGGTCGACTGGCTGTGCTTCCCCCGCTTCGACAGCCCGTCGGTGTTCGCGCGGATCCTGGACGAGTCGGCCGGCCACTGGTCGATCCGTCCCGCCGGTACCTCGCAGGTCACCCGCCGCTATCTCGACCGCACGCTGGTGCTCGAGACGACGTTCGACACCGACGACGGCGTCGTCGTGCTCGTCGACGCCCTCGCGGTCGGTGAGCACAACACCGGGCACCGGCTCGGCGCCGGTGCCCCGCACCTGCTGATCCGCGAGCTGGCCTGCACGGCCGGCAGCGTCGAGGTCGAGCTCTCCTACTCCCCGCGGCCGGAGTACGGGCTCATCTCGCCGCTGCTCAGCGCGGTGGAAGGCGGCATCTCGGGGCGCGGGGGGGCTGAGTGGCTGGTGTTGTCCACCCCGCTGCCGTGTGCGCTGCTGGGGACGACCGCGACCGCCCGGTTCACCCTGCGGGCCGGTGAGTCGCGGCTGTTCGGGTTGCACCGGTCGACCCTCGAGCAGACGCCGGCGCGGGTGTGGTCCGCAGCGGCGTTGCAGGGGCGCCTGCAACAGACGATCGCGGCCTGGCGGTCCTGGTCGGAGCTGCACCAGACCTACGACGGGCCGTGGGCCGACCTGGTGCACCAGAGCGGGCGGGTGCTGCAGGGTCTGACCTATCAGCCGAGCGGCGCGATCGTCGCGGCCGCCACCACCTCGCTGCCCGAGGGCGTCGGGGGCGAGCGGAACTGGGACTACCGCTACACCTGGGTCCGCGACGCCAGCCTGACCATGAACGCGCTGTGGGTCGCGGCCTGCCCGGACGAGGCCAGCGACTACTTCGAGTTCCTGACCACGGCCGCCGCCGGGTCGCTCGGCAGCGGCCAGGCGCTGCAGATCATGTTCGGTGTCGGCGGCGAGCACGACCTGTCCGAGCGGAGCCTCGATCACCTCACCGGTTGGCGGGACAGCCGTCCGGTCCGGGTGGGCAACGGCGCCTGGAGTCAGTCCCAGGTGGACGTCTACGGCGAGCTGCTCGACGCCGCCCACCGGCTCGCCGACCAGCTCGGCGATCTCGACAGTGACACTCGGGCGTTCCTGGTCGCCTGTGCCGGTGCGGCGACCCGGCTGTGGCAGGAGGCCGACCAGGGCATCTGGGAGATCCGCGGCCAGCCGCAGCACTTCCTGTACTCGAAGGTCATGTGCTGGGTGGCGCTGGACCGGGCCGTCGCGCTGGCGGACCGGATCGGGGCGGACCCCGCCGCGGTCAGCCACTGGCAACAGGTGCAGCGCGAGATTCGGGACGAGGTGCTCAGCCGGGGGTGGAACGAGCCGGCCGGCGCGTTCACGCAGTACTTCGGCTCGGACCAGCTCGACGCGTCCAGCCTGATGCTCTCGATCGTCGGCTTCCTGCCGGCGGACGACCCACGGATGCTCGCCACCATCGAGGCGATCGAGCAGCGGCTGACCGATGGGCGGGGGCTCGTGTACCGGTATCTCACCGACGGCGGTGTCGACGGGCTGGCCGGCGACGAGGGCACGTTCCTGCTGTGCACGTTCTGGCTGGCCCAGGCGCTGGCGCTCGCCGACCAGCCGGACCGGGCGCGGGTCGTGTTCGAACGCGCGCTGGCCTATCTGAACGACGTCGGCCTGCTCGCCGAGGAGGTCGACCAGAGCACCGGCGAGCTGCTGGGAAACTTCCCGCAGGCGTTCAGCCACATCGGCCTCGTCAACGCGGCCTGGGCGATCTCCGAGGCGGATCGTCGAGCGGGGGCGCCGGGCTGTGGCCCCAATCCGGTTGGGACCGGTCGATAGCATCGGGGCCCAGCCTGCTGGATGCGAAGGAGTCCCGGTGACCGCCGCCCCGACCGCAGCCGACCGCGTCGCCGTACCGGTGCCGGCCGGGACGACGACGGGGGCGGCCCTCTCGGCCGCCGGGTTCAGCGATGCGGTCGTGGTGCGCGACCCGGGTGGTCGGCTCCGCGACCTGGACTGGTCCCCGGCCGAGGACACCAGCGTCGAGCCGGTGCCGATCGACAGCGCCGACGGTCGGGCGGTGCTGCGGCACTCCACGGCTCACGTGATGGCGCAGGCGGTCCAGGAGCTCTTTCCCGACGCCCGGCTCGGCATCGGGCCGCCGATCGAGAACGGCTTCTACTACGACTTCGACGTCGCGCAGCCCTTCACTCCCGAGGACGTCACGCGCATCGAGAAGCGCATGCGCGACATCGTCAAGGCCGACCAGGCCTTCCGCCGGCGGGTGGTGAGCGAGGACGACGCCCGCACCGAGCTGGCCGGCGAGCCCTACAAGCTCGAGCTGATCGGTCTCAAGGGCGCCTCCGGTGAGGAGGCGGTCGAGACCGGTGGGCCGGAGCTGACCATCTACGACAACGTGGCCGACCGCGGCTCCGGTCCGGTGGTGTGGAGCGACCTGTGCCGCGGTCCGCACCTGCCCACCACCCGGCGGATCCCGGCGTTCAAGCTCATGAGGACCGCGGCGGCGTACTGGCGGGGGAGCGAGAAGAACCCGCAGCTGCAACGGATCTACGGCACCGCATGGGAGTCACGGGACGCGCTGAAAGAGCATCTGCGGCTGCTGGAGGAGGCGGCCAAGCGCGACCACCGCAGGCTCGGTGCCGAGCTCGACCTGTTCTCCTTCCCGGACGAGATCGGCAGCGGGCTCGCGGTCTTCCACCCGAAAGGCGGCATCGTCCGCCGGGTCATGGAGGACTACTCGCGGCAGCGCCACGAGCAGGCTGGCTACTCCTTCGTCAACACCCCGCACATCACCAAGGCGGAGCTGTTCGAGACCTCCGGGCACCTGCAGTGGTTCGCCGAGGGCATGTACCCGCCGATGCAGCTCGAAGGCGCGGACTACTACCTGAAACCGATGAACTGCCCGTTCCACATCCTGGTGTACCGGGCCCGGGGACGGTCCTACCGCGAGCTTCCGATGCGGTTGTTCGAGTTCGGGACCGTCTACCGGTTCGAGAAGTCCGGGGTGGTGCACGGCCTGACCCGGGTGCGCGGCCTGACGATGGACGACGCGCACATCTTCTGCGCCCGCGCCCAGATGGACACCGAGCTGCGCTCGCTGCTCGGCTTCGTATTGGACCTGCTCCGCGACTTCGGGCTCAGGGACTTCTACCTCGAGCTCTCGACGCGACCCGAGGGCAAGGCCGTCGGCAGTGAGACGGAGTGGGCCGAGGCCACCGAGGCGCTGCGGGGCGCCGCGTCGGAGATGGACCTGGAGCTGGTCCTCGACGAGGGCGGCGGCGCCTTCTACGGCCCGAAGATCTCGGTGCAGGCGAAGGATGCGATCGGTCGGACCTGGCAGATGTCGACGATCCAGCTCGACTTCCAGATGCCGCAGCGGTTCGGTCTGGAGTACCAGGCCGCCGACGGCAGCCGGGTGCGTCCGATCATGATCCATCGGGCGCTGTTCGGCTCGATCGAGCGTTTCTTCGGGGTGCTGACCGAGCACTACGCCGGTGCCTTTCCGGCGTGGCTGGCGCCGGTGCAGGTGGTCGGCATCCCGATCGCCGACGCGCACGTGCCCTACCTGCAGGCGGTCGCCGACCGGCTGCGCGCCGAGGGGGTCCGGGTGGAGGTGGACGACTCGGACGAGCGGATGCAGAAGAAGATCCGCAACGCCCAGCGGCAGAAGGTGCCCTACATGCTGCTGGCCGGTGACGACGACGTCGCGCGCGACGCGGTGTCGTTCCGCTACCGGGACGGCCGGCAGAACAACGCCGTTCCGATCGAGGCGGCGGTGGCCGAAGTGGTCGCGGCGATCCGCAGCCGAGCCGCCGGATGACCGATGAGCCGGAGGCTCAGGACGGCGCCGGGGCGCCGGACGCCTTCCAGCGGCTGTGGACGCCACACCGGATGGCCTACATCAAGGGGGAGGGCAAGCCGGAGTCGCCCGAAGGGGGCGAGGCCTGCCCGTTCTGCCGGATCCCCGGCCTGCCCGACGACGAGGGGCTGGTCGTCGCCCGCGGCGGCCTGGTCTTCGCCGTCCTCAACCTCTACCCGTACAACGCCGGTCACCTGCTGGTGGTGCCCCACCGGCACCAGCCGGACGTCACCGACCTGACCGCCGCGGAGTCCGCGGAGCTCGCGGCGTTCACCCGCTGCGCGGTGCAGACGCTGCGGACCGTCAGCGGGGCCCAGGGCTTCAACATCGGCATCAACCTCGGCTCGGTGGCGGGCGCCGGCATCGCCGCGCACCTGCACCAGCACGTGGTGCCGCGCTGGGGCGGTGACACGAACTTCATGCCGGTGGTGGGGCACACCAAGGTGCTGCCCCAGCTGCTGGGGCAGACCCGTGACCTGCTGGCCGCCGCCTGGCCGGCGGGGTAGGCGTCAGGCGGTCGACACCGAGCCCCGGTCCGGGGCCAACGGCGCACGCGGAGAGGGGATGCGGGCGACGGCGAGCATCTGCGAAGCGGTTAGGAACGCGTAGCCCTGCCGCCGCAGACCGGCGACGACCCGCGGCAGGGCCCGGATTCCGACCCAGTGCGGGCCTGGGCCGCCGTCGTGCCCGAGCAGGATCGTGCCCGGCGTCGCCGCGGCGGTGATGTGCGCCGCGTTCTGCTCGGTGCTGGCCGACCTCTCGTGCATCTCCATCGACCACAGCACCACGGGGTAGCCCATCGTGCCGGCGGCCAGCAGCGCCGCGCCGCTGATCCGGCCGTACGGCGGCCGCATGACCGTCGGCTCGGTGCCGGTGACGCGGTGGATCTCCCGGTGTGCCAGCTCCAGCTCGTCGAGCGCCGTGGGTGCGTCGAGGGCACCGAGGTCGCGGTGGCTCCAGGTGTGGTTGCCGACCTCGTGCCCGGCCATTCGTCGGGGCAACACCAGCTCGGGGTTGCGCCGTACCTGCCGGCCGATCAGGAAGAACGTGGCCGGCACCTGCTGCTCGGCCAGGATCCGCTGCACAGCGGGGGTGTACGTCGGCGTCGGCCCGTCGTCGAACGTCAGCGCCACCACCCGGCGGGGGGTGTCGACCCGCCACAGCAGTGCGGCGTGACTCAGCCGGTGCTCGTCGGTGTGGCGGCCGGCGAACTGCTCCGAGGACGCAGCGGTCGCCGGAACGGACCGGGCCAGGGAACCCGCGAGCGCACCGCCGGCGACCAGCGCGCCACGGCGCAGCAGCTCCCGGCGGTCCATGATCGTCCCCCCGCCGCCCAGTGTGCCGCGATCCGGGTGGGCGGAAAGGGTTCCGGGGCGGAACCGCCCGAAAGGACTACTCGGCGGGGACCGCGACCTCAGCCGGCGGCGGCGGCCAGCACCTTGCCGGCGAGCTGGCTCGGCATCGGCTCGTGCCGC
>JBBSHH010000131.1:0-5620 GCA_038253225.1 Mycobacteriales bacterium
CGCATCAGCTCACGCACCAGCTCGACGGTCTCGCCGATCGACCCGCCGATGTTGCCGGGCGAGCCGTCCTCGCTAGCCACGTCCCCCGACGCCGGCAGGTGTCGGACCAGGTCCCAGAAGAAGGCGAGGTCGTGCCGCCGCTCGGCCAGTGCGAACGCCGCGGCGCGCAGCCGCTCGGTGGGCAGCGCGTCCAAGCCGGCGACGCTAGTGTCCGCCGGAAGGTCGGCTGCCCGATCGGCGGCTGGGCCACCGGACTCGGACGTCATGAGCGGCGAGCCTAGTCGGGTGGCCGGACCCGGCAGGCCCGCTCCACCCAGAGCGCGGCGGCGACGACGGCGATCGACCCGGTCAGGCCGAGCGCGCAGGTGACCGCGTCGGTGGCGGCCGCGCGCTGGTCGAGCCGGGGCAGCGTGTAGGCCAGCAGACCGGCCCAGCACCCGCCGATCAGCGCGCCGGCGAGGCTGCCGGCCTTGCCCAGCGCGGCGTTGCGGGCGACCGTGAGCGGCGGGATCGCTCGGGTGCGGGGCCGCCCGGCCAGCCGGTTGCGGGTCGAGACGGCGGTGAACGCGAGCAGCACCGCGAGCAGCAGCATGGTGACCGCCACCGACCGTGGCAGCGGCGGCAGGCTGCCGTACGCCGCCACCGCGAGCAGCCAGCTCAGCGCGCCGGCCACGGCGGCGGCCGCGAGCAGCACCGGCAGCCGGGTCGGTCTCACGACGGCACCGTCAATCGCAGGTCGTCGCGACGGCGGACCGTGCCGACGCCGGCCGGCCCCAGACCGGCCAGCAGCAGCCGGGCCGGCCCGGTGCCGGGCAGCACCGCTGCCGGGTCCAGCTCGAGCCACGGCACCAGCACGAAGGCCCGTTCGTGCGCCCGCGGGTGCGGGAGCGTCAGCCGCGGGTCGGCGCTGACCAGGTCGGCTCGGACGACGACGTCGACGTCGAGGGTGCGCGGGCCCCAGCGCACCGAACGGTCCCGTCCGCTGGCCTGCTCCGCGCCCTGGGCGAGTGCCAACGGGTCGACCGCGGCGGGCAGCTCGAGGGCCAAGACCGCGTTGAGGTACGCCGGCTGCTCCGGACCGCCGACCGGCTCGGTCTCATACACCGGGCTGGCCCGCACCGAGCGACCCGCCGCCGCCAGCCGGTCCACCGCGGCCTGCAGGTGGGCCAGCCGGTCGCCCAGGTTCGAGCCCAGGGCGAAGACCGTGGGGATCACCCCCGGGCCCGGCGGACCGTGACCGCGACGTCGGCGACCGGCACCCGGACCGGAGCCTGCGGCTTGTGCACGGTGACCTCCGCGGCGAGGACTTGCGGGTCGGACAGCGCGACCTCGACCAGCCGGCCGGCCAGCGTCTCGAGCAGGTCCACCGGCTCGCCGGCGACGACGGCGGCCAGCCGCTCGGCCAGCGCGGCGTAGTCGACCGTGTCGGCCAGGTCGTCGGACGCCGCCGCCGGCGCGGTGTCGACCTCGAGCGTCACGTCGACGACGAAGTCCTGCCCGTCTCGTCGTTCGGCCGACAGAACACCGTGCCGGCCGCGCACCCGCAACCCGCGCAGCGCGATTCGGTCCGCCCCGGACGCGGTCACGGCGCCTCGTCCGGCGCCTCGTCCGGCGCCGGGCCGGCCGGTGCGATCACCGGTGAGGCGTGGTGCAGCCACAGCCGCCAGCCACCGGGCTCGGCGCGGAAGACATTGGTGGCGACGGCCCGCTGCGTGTCTCCTAACCGGCCGGCGTCGGTGGCGAGCTCGGTGAGGATGTGCTCCTCACAGGTCACCACGGCGGCGGCGCCGACGATGTCGATCCGCAGGTCGGTGAGGAAGAACTGGATGTACGGGGTGTTCGCCATGATCACCGCCCAGGACCGCAGCACCCGGGAACGGCCCCGCAGCATCGGCCAGCCCGGGTGCACGCAGACCACCTCGCCGTCGGCCCACACCGCGGCCATCCGGTCCAGGTCGCCGGCCTCGAACGCGGCGTACAGCTCGGCGTTGGCCGCCTCCACCGCGGCGGACTGCGCGCTCACCGACCGGCCGGCCCGCGGGTCATCGGGCCGCCCGCAGGCGGGCCGCCACCCGGACGGCGTCCGCGCTGGGCCGCACCGCGTGCACCCGGACGCCCCACCCGCCGTGCAGCGCGGCGTACGCGGTCAGCGCGGTGGTGGCGTCGTCGCGGTCGACGGCGGGGCGCGGGTCCTCGGGTCCGGCGCCGAGCAGTCGGCCGAGGAAGGCCTTGCGGGAGGCGCCGATGAGCACCGGCCGGCCCAGCGCCAGCAACGCACCGAGGTGCGCCAGCAGCGCCCAGTTGTGCTCAGCGGTCTTGGCGAAGCCCAAGCCGGGGTCGATGATCAGCTGGTCTGGGTCGACGCCGGCGGCGTGGGCGGCGTCGAGCCGCTGCGCCAGCTCGGCGCAGACCTCACCGACGACGTCGTCGTAACGGGCTCGCCCCAGCATGTCCCGGCTGGCGCCACGCCCGTGCATGACGATGTAAAGGCAGCCGGCCGCGGCCACCAGTGGCAGCATCCCCGGGTCGGCGACGCCGCCGCTGACGTCGTTGACCAGCCGGGCACCGGCGGCCAGCGCCCGCTCGGCCACCACGGCACGGGCCGTGTCGATCGACACCACGGCGCCGGCGGCGGCGAGCGCCGCCACCACGGGTTCGGTCCGGCGCAGCTCCTCGGCGGCCGGGACCCGGTCGGCGCCGGGCCGGGTCGACTCGCCACCCACGTCGATGACGTCGGCGCCGTCGGCGAGCATGTCGAGCCCGTGGGTCACGGCGCGGTCCGGGTCGAGCCAGGCGCCGCCGTCGCTGAAGGAGTCCGGTGTGACGTTCAGCACGCCCATCACAAGGCAACGGCCGACGCCGGCCAGCCCACGCACGTCGGGGATGCCGGCCACCCGACCACCCTACGCAGCGACCCCGGGGCGGTCGGCCGCCGTGAGCCGCAGCAACCGCAGCAGCCGGCGCAGGGCCGGCCGGGGCCAGACGATGAACGCCTCCGCCTCCAAGGCGGCCATGGCGATCCGCGGCAGGTCCGCGGCGCTGGGATAGCACACGTACCGGGGCTCCCAGATCGGCCGGAACTTCGCGTTGAACCGGTACAGCGACTCGATCTGGAACCAACGGGAGACGAATACCAACACCCGGCGCCAGATCCGCAGCACCGGCCCCGCGCCGAGCCGCTCTCCCCGCTCCAGCGCCGAGCGGAACACGGCGAAGTTCAGCGACAGCCGGCGCACCCCCAGGCACGGCGCGAGCCGGAGTGCCGAGACGATGAGGAACTCGTTCAGCCCGTTGTCCGCACCGCGGTCCCGGCGCATGAGGTCCAGCGACAGCCCGTCCGGACCCCACGGGACGAAGTACAGGAACGCGCGCAGCACCGGCCCGTCGTCGGTGACCTGCATCGCCTGGACCGCCACGCACTCACCGTCCTCGGCGCGGCCGAACCGACCCAGGGCCATCGAGAAGCCACGTTCGGTCTCGGCGCCGCGCCAGGCCGCGGCCTGGGCCCGCAGCTGCGCCAGCTCCGCCGTCGGGATGTCCTTCACCCGGCGCATCTCCGCGGCGTAGCCGGCTCGCTGCACCCGACCGACGGCCTGTCGGACGTTGCGCATCGCCCGCCCCTCCAGCGTGAACTCCCTGAGCTCGACCACCGCCTCGTCGCCGATCTCGAGGACGTCCAGACCGTGCCGGGTCCAGACCTCGCCGCCCTGCTCGCTGCACCCCATCACCGCCGGGACCCAGGCATGCCGGGCCGCCTCGACCAGGAACGCCTCGATGGCTCCGGGCCACGCCTCGACGTCTCCCAGCGGGTCCCCGGAGGCGAGCATCACCCCGGAGAGCACCCGGTAGGCGATGCAGGACTTGCCGGTCGGGGACCAGATGACGCTCTTGTCGGTGCGCAGGGCGAAGTAGCCGAGGGAGTCGCGGGCGCCGTACCGGTCGAGCAGCGCCCGCATCCGGGCCACGTCCTCGGCGGTCAGCCGCGGCTGCGGTTCGGCCGGGCGCAACGCCAGGTAGACGGTGGTCACGGCGGTCAGCAGGCCCAGCCCCAGCAGCGTGTCGGCGATGACGTCGGAGGACCCTTCGGTGTTGAACCGCAGCGGCCCGGTGACCCCGAACAGCCCGTAGCCGACGTGCTCGAGGACCGCCAGCCACGACGGCGACCCGACCAGATGAGCTCGCTGCGCCTCGATCAGCAGGACGCCGAGCAGCACGCTGCCGAAGCCCAGGCCGACGAAGGCGACCACCGCCCGCCAGCGGGTCCGCGGGTCCCCGACGGCCTGGAACTCCGAGCGGTAGGCCACCAACGCGACCAGCATGAGCATCGCCACCAACGCCTCCTCGACGTCGAGGCCCTTGACGATGTGCAGCACCACGCTGCTGGCGAGCAGGCCGGCCACCGCACGCCAGGCGCGCCGCTTGCGCCGGCGCAGCGCGTGCGCCAGCAGCAGCAGCAGGATCCCGGTGACCGCGGTGGCGGCGACGGCGGCATGGGTGAGCGCTCCGGGGACGACCGAGGTCAGTGCCTGCACCCGGCGGTAGAGGCCGGGCGTCGCCGCGCTGGCGATGTCGAGCAGCCCGGTCAGCGCGCACAGCAGACCGGCGGTCAGCGGCACCCAGCCCCGCTCCGAGGACTTGGTCCGCCGGCCGCCGGGGGGCCGCGCCAGGGACGGCCGCGGCGGCGCGGCGGCGAGGCCGCGGGCCTCGACCCGATGCGGTCCGGTGCTCCGGGTCACCGACCCAGGATGAGGCTCAGCGCCTCGGAGCGGGTGGAGGCGGAGTCGCGGAAGGCCCCCCGCACCGCGCTCGTCACGGTCGAGGAGCCGGGCTTGCGGACTCCGCGCATCGCCATGCACAGGTGCTCGGCGGCGATGACCACGATGACGCCACGCGGGTGCAGGCCGGTGACCAGCGCGTCGGCCACCTGGCTGGTCAGCCGCTCCTGGACCTGCGGCCGGCGGGCGAAGACGTCCACCAGCCGGGCGAGCTTCGACAACCCGGTGATCTGACCGGCGACGTTCGGGATGTACCCGACGTGCGCCACGCCGTGGAACGGCACCAGATGATGCTCGCAGATGCTGAACACCTCGATGTCCTTGACGATCACCATCTCGTCGTGACCGGCATCGAACACGCTGCTGAGCACGGCGGCGGGGTCGGCCTGGAGCCCGGCGAACGTCTCGGCGTACGCACGGGCCACCCGGGCCGGGGTGTCCCGCAGCCCGTCGCGTTCGGGATCCTCACCGATACCGATCAGCAATTCGCGGACGGCCGCCTCGACCCGGGCGGCGTCGAACGCGGACCGGCCGGGCGCCGCCGGCGCCAGCCCGGCGACCATCAGCCTCGGGTCGGTTCGGCGGGCCCCGGCCCGGGCCGGCTCGCCGGACGCTCACCGCTGGCCCCGGACGCGGTGGATGTCGGGCTCGGCGCCGGGTAGCCGACCCGGCTGCTGCCGGCACCGTTGCCGTGACCGTTGGCGCCGGCGGTGCCGATGAGGTCCTTGACGTCAGCGGGTCCGAGCAGCGCCAGCTCCCGTGGGGTCAGGACCGGGGGCCGGTCCGAGGGCAGCCGCTTGCCGAAGCCGGTGTACGAGCCGCGGCTGGCCCGCTTCTGCACCGAG
>JBBSHH010000132.1:0-5584 GCA_038253225.1 Mycobacteriales bacterium
CCCGGCGCCGGGAGCAGCCGGGAGCTGGTCGCCCGCCACGACCGGCCCAGCCCCGCGGGCGCGAGCACCGGGTAGTCAGCGCCGCGGCGGGCCGCCGCGACCTGCCCCGCCGGGTCGACCACCCGCACCGCCGTGCGGTTGGCCCCGGTCGGGAACAGCAGCTCCCGCGACGGGGAGATCAGGAACAGCAGCAGGATGAACGCCAGCACCAGCCCGAGCGAGCGCACCATGTCGCTCGTCGTCTCGGTTCCGCGCTTCTTCCTCGCCACCCGCCCATGGTCGCGCACCGGCCGGCGACCGGCACGTTGTGCCCCGGCTCAGCCGGTGCGCACCCGCCGCGGCGCACCGGCCCGGATCGCCGACATCTCCTCGAGGATCGCCGTGCACTCCGCCGTCGAGTTGTAGAAGTGCGGGGCGACCCGGATGCCGACGCCGGGTCGGTGGTCGACGACGAAGCCGCGGGCGATCAGCTCGTGGTGCACCCGCTCGGAGTCCCCCGGGTCGATCGTGACGTGGCCGCCGCGGTGCTGCGGGTCGATCGGCGAGCGGACCGTGAAGCCGCGGGCCAGCGCCTCCTCGAGCAGCGGCTGGGTCAGCGACTGGGACCGCTCCCGGATGCGCTGGGCACCGATGTCGAGCAGCGCCTGGTACGCCGGCGCGGCGGCGTACGCCGCGGGCACCCCCGGGGTGCCGCCGGCGAACCGGGCGACCCCACCTGCGTAGTCGACCGCGTCGAACTCGAAGCCGAACGGTCGGGCGTGGCCGAACCAGCCAACCTGCGCGGGGCGCAGCGTCTCGGCCAGCTCCGGCCGGACGTAGAGCCAGCCGTTGCCGGGGCCGCCGGAGAGGTACTTCACCGACCCGCCGACGCAGAAGTCGATGTCGAGCGCGACGACGTCCACCGGCACCGAGCCGGCCGCCTGGTAGGCGTCGAGCAGCACCAGCGCGCCGACCTCGCGGGCCCTGGCCACCACCGGCGCGACGTCGACCAGGGTGGCGGAGCGGAACAGCACCAGGCTGATCGGGACGATCGCGGTGCGCTCGTCGATCGCCTCGACCAGCCGCTCGACGTCGAGGTGTACGCCGTCACCGGCCGCCGGGACGACCACCGGCTCGGCGCCGTACCGGCGGTGCTCCTGCCACAGGTAGTGGCTGCCCGGCCACTCCAGCTCCGAGTAGACGACCCGGTTGCGGCGGCCGGAGAAGTCGAGGCAGGAGGCGACCGCACCGAGCAGGTCGGCGACGTTCTGCCGCAGCACGGTGCTGCCGGGGGGCGCGCCGAGGATCGCGCCGACCAGGTCGGCGACCCGGCGCATCTCCGGCAGCCAGTCGCGCCAGGCCACCACCCCGTCGGTGTCCCAGCTCTCGGCGTACGCCCGCAGGCCGTCCCGGCTGGCCCGGTGCATCGCGCCGAGGGAATTGCTGACGAGGTAGGTCGTGCGGTTCAGGATCGGGTAGTCGCCGCGGCGGTCGAGCAGGTCCTCGTGCACGGTCACTCCCGGTTCGCGGTCGGGCCGGCTGACGGCCCGAGCGTAGGCGGGGGCAGGACATACCATGCGCACGCCCGCTCCGTCGGCGCCGGCGAGGAGGCCCCCCGATGATCGACGACGCCGCCCTGCCCGCCGACCGCAGCGTCGGTACGGAGGCGCCCGACCGCAACCTCGCGCTGGAGCTGGTCCGGGTCACCGAGGCGGCGGCGATGGCCGCCGGCCGCTGGGTCGGCCGGGGCGACAAGAACGGCGGCGACGGCGCTGCGGTCGACGCCATGCGCCGGCTGATCGGCACGGTGTCGATGCGCGGCGTGGTCGTCATCGGGGAGGGCGAGAAGGACGCCGCGCCGATGCTCTACAACGGCGAGGAGGTCGGCGACGGCACCGGCCCCGAGGTCGACGTCGCGGTCGACCCGATCGACGGTACGACGCTGATGAGCAAGGGCATGCCCAACGCGATAGCGGTCCTCGCCGTCGCCGAGCGCGGCACGATGTACGACCCGGCCGCCGTGTTCTACATGGACAAGCTCGTCACCGGTCCGGACGCGGCCGCAGCCGTGGACATCGCCGCGCCGGTCGCCGACAACGTGCAGGCGGTCGCGAAGGCCAAGGGCGCCAGCGTCGAGGACGTCACGGTCTGCGTCCTCGACCGGCCCCGGCACGAGCGGCTGGTCCGGGAGGTGCGGGAGAGCGGCGCCCGGATCAAGTTCATCACCGACGGTGACGTGGCCGGCGCGATCATGGCGGCGCGGGCCGGCACCGGCGTCGACCTGCTGCTGGGCATCGGCGGTACGCCGGAAGGCATCATCGCCGCCTGCGCGATGAAGTGCCTCGGTGGGGTGATCCAGGCCAGGCTGTGGCCCCGGGACGACGCCGAACGCGAGCGCGCCCTCGCCGCCGGCCACGACCTGGATCGGGTGCTCAGCACCGACGACCTGGTCGCCTCGGACAACGTGTTCTTCGTCGCCACCGGCATCACCGACGGCGAGCTCATGCAGGGGCTGCGCTACCGCGGCGGCGGCGCCACGACCCACTCGCTGGTGATGCGGTCGAAGAGCGGGACGATCCGCTCGATCCACAGCGAGCACCAGCTGTCCAAGCTGCGGGCGTACTCGGCGATCGACTTCGACCACCACCACTGACCCCGCCGGGGCGACCGGCGATTTCCAGGTGCGGGTTGTCGCACCGGTCAGGGACAGTGGACCGATGCCGCCGGATCCCACCCTCGCCCGCGAGCGGGACGCCGACCGCGGACCGGCCACGACGCCCGGCCCGGCGGTGTCCCTGCGCGCGGTGGTGAAGCGGTTCGGGAGCATCACCGCCGTCGACGGGCTCGACCTCGAGGTGGCCCGCGGGAGCTGCCTGGGGCTGCTCGGCCCTAACGGTGCCGGCAAGTCCACGACGATGCGCCTGCTCACCGCGCAGGCCCGGCCGGACGCGGGCGAGATCACCGTGCTCGGCCACCCGCTGCCGGCTCAGTCCAAGCAGGCGCGAGCCCTGTGCGGCGTCGTACCGCAGCAGGACAACCTCGACATCGAGCTGACCGCCCGGCAGAACCTGGCGGTGTTCTCCCGGCTCTACCGGGTGCCCCGCCGCGAGCGCCGGGCGGCCCTGGACCGCGCGCTCGCGCTGGTCCAGCTGACCGACCGGGCCGACACGAGGGCGGACAGGCTCCGGCGGGATGCGTCGGCGGCTGCTGATCGCCCGCGGGCTGGTGCACCGGCCGCGGCTGCTGCTGCTCGACGAGCCCACGGTCGGCCTCGACCCGCAGGTCCGGCAGGAGCTGTGGTCGCTCATCGCCGGGCTCCGCTCCGACGGTGTCACCGTGCTGATGTCCACGCACTACATCGAGGAGGCCGAGCGGCTGGCCGACACCGTCGCGGTGATGAACGCCGGCCGGGTGATCGCCCGGGGGGGCCCGGCGGAGCTGGTGGCGCAGCACGCCGGGGCGCTGGTGGCCGAGTTCTACGGGCCGCCGCAGCGCCTCGCCCAGGTCGCCGCGTCGGCCGCGCGGGCGGGCCACCCGACCAGGCGCACCGGCCCGTCCGTCGCGGTGCTGCGGGCGGAGCGGCTCGGTCCGGGCCTCGAGGCCTCCTTCGGCCCGGCGAGCCGACGACCGGCGAACCTCGAGGACGTCTTCGTGCTGCTGACCGGCGAGGTGGTCGACCAATGAGCCGGCGTGCGGAGATGTCGGTGCGCCGGCTGGAGCCGGCGGCGATGCTCGGGGTGATGTCCCGGGAGCTGACGCTGTTCCGGCGCTACTGGCCGTCGACGACGTTCTCCTCCGTGGTGGAACCGACCATCTACCTGCTCGCGTTCGGATTCGGCTTCGGCGCGCTGGTCGCGCGGGTCGGCGGTTACCCCTACCGACAGTTCGTCGGGACCGGTGTCGTCGCCACCGCGGTGCTGTTCTCCTCGGCGTTCCCGGGCATGTTCGCGACGTTTGTGAAGCGCAAGTTCCAGAAGACCTACGACGCGATCCTGGCCGCGCCGGTCGACGTGGAGGAGCTGGTCACCGCCGAGGCGCTGTGGATCGCGGTCCGGGCCGGGGTCTACGGGATGGCGCCGCTGCTGGTGGCGGTGGGCTTCGGCCTGCCCCTGTCCTGGGGCATGCTGCTGGTCCCGGTCATCGGGCTGCTCACCGGTTTCGGGTTCGCCAACTTCGGCATCCTGGTCTCCGGGATCATCCCGTCGATCGACGCGTTCGGCTACGTCATCTCGGCGGTGCTCACCCCGCTGTTCCTGGTCGCCGGCACGTTCTTCCCGGTGAGCAACCTGCCCGACTGGGCCCGCCGTGCCGCCGAGGTCAACCCGCTCTACCACTGCGTCGAGCTGGTCCGCGACGCGGTGTTCGGCCTGCACGCCGGGCGGGATCTCGCGCACACCGGGGCGCTGGTGCTCTTCGCGGTGCTGATGTGGCGGCTGGCGATCCGTCGGCTGGAGAGCCGGCTCATCGATTGACCTACGCTGGCGGCCATGAGCGAGCCGGAGTTCCGCACCGAGCACGACTCGATGGGAGAGGTCCGGGTCCCGGCGGCGGCGAAGTGGCGGGCGCAGACGCAGCGGGCGGTGCAGAACTTCCCGGTCTCGGGGCTGACGATCACCCCGGCACACATCGCCGCGCTGGCGAGGATCAAGGCCGCGGCGGCCCGGGCCAACGCCGAGCTCGGCGTGCTGGCCGACGACATGGCGAAGGCGATCGCGGAGGTCGCCGGCGAGGTCGTGGCCGGCCGCTGGGACGACCAGTTCCCGGTCGACGTCTTCCAGACCGGCTCGGGCACCAGCTCGAACATGAACATGAACGAGGTGCTCGCCACCCTCGCCACCGAACGCCTCGGCGTGCCGGTGCACCCCAACGACCACGTCAACGCCTCGCAGTCCTCGAACGACGTTTTCCCGTCGTCGATCCACCTGGCCGCGACCGGCGCCGTCGTCACCGACCTGGTCCCCGCGCTGCGCCACCTCGAGGCCGCGCTGGGCCGCAAGGCCGCGCAGTTCGCCGAGGTGGTCAAGGCCGGCCGCACCCACCTGATGGATGCGACACCGGTCACGCTCGGGCAGGAGTTCGGCGGGTACGCCGCCGCGGTCGGCCTCGGCGTCGAGCGGCTGGAGTCCTCGCTGGCGCGCCTCGGCGAGCTGCCGCTCGGCGGCACCGCGGTGGGCACCGGGATCAACATGCCGGCGGGCTTCGCGGCGACGGTCATCAGCGACCTGCGGGCCAGCACCGGGCTGCCGCTGTCCGAGGCGCGGGACCACTTCGAGGCGCAGGGCTCCCGCGACGCCCTGGTCGAGGCGAGCGGCATGCTGCGGGTCGTGGCGGTCAGCCTCTACAAGATCGCGAACGACCTGCGCTGGATGTCCTCCGGCCCGCGGGCCGGGCTGGCCGAGATCCACCTGCCGGACCTGCAGCCCGGGTCGAGCATCATGCCGGGCAAGGTCAACCCGGTCATCCCCGAGGCCGTCTGCCAGGTGGTCGCCCAGGTCATCGGCAACGACGCGGCGGTGGCGTTCGGCGGTGCCGCCGGCAACCTCGAGCTCAACGTCATGCTGCCGGTGCTGGCCCGCAACCTGCTGGAGTCGGTGCGGCTGCTCGC
>JBBSHH010000133.1:0-5509 GCA_038253225.1 Mycobacteriales bacterium
CCGCTCACCGACGAGCTGGCGGCGGCCGCCCGGGCGGCCTGGCGGGCCGGTGCCGGTCGCCGGCTGCCGGAGCTGGCGGCCGCGGGCCGGGACCGGGCCGAGCGGGCCGGGGAGCTCGCGTTCCTGCTCGAACCCGACCTCAGGGACTCCCGCGGCGGGCTGCGGGAGGTGCACGCGATGCGCGCGATCGCAGCCGCCTGGCTCGCCGACCCGCCGTCCCCGCCGGTCCTGGGCGCCTACGCCGTGCTGCTCGACGCGCGGGGGGAGCTGCACCGACGGACCGGGCGGCCGGGGGACCGGCTGCTGCTGCAGGAGCAGGACGGGGTGGCCGCGGCCCTCGGGTACGACGACGCGGACGCACTGCTCGCCGCGGTGTCCGCGGCCGGCCGGACCATCAGCTACGCCGCGGCCGAGACCTGGCGTCGGGTCGCCGGCTGGGCGGCGCCGGCCCGCCGGGCCGGCCGGTGGCGCGGGGGGCCGCCGACCCCGCTCCGCCGGCCGCTCGCCGCGGGCGTGGTCGAGCAGGCCGGTGAGGTGGTCCTCGCCCGCGACGCCGACCCGGCCGGTGACCCGGTGCTACTGCTGCGGGCCGCCGCCGCGGCCGCCGGTGCGGACCGTCCGCTCGCGCCGTACGCGCTCGACCGGCTGGCCCGGTTCGCGCCGCCGCTGCCCCGACCGTGGCCCGGACCGGCGCGCGACGCCCTGATCGCGCTGCTCGGCGCCGGGCCGGCCGCGGTGCCGGTGCTCGAGGCGCTGGACCAGGCCGGCCTGCTGGTCCGGCTGCTCCCCGAGTGGGCGCCGGTGCGGTTCCGGCCGCAACGCAACGCCTACCACCGCTACACCGTCGACCGGCACCTGATGGAGACCGCCGCGCAGTCGGCGGCACTGACCCGGTCGGTGTCCCGGCCCGACCTGTTGCTGCTGGCCGCGTTCCTGCACGACATCGGCAAGGCGGCGCCGGGCGACCACAGCGAGGCCGGGGCCCGGGTGGCGGCGGACGTCGCGGCCGCGGTCGGGCTGCCACCGCAGGACTGCGCCGTCGTGGCGCTGGCGGTCCGCCACCACCTGCTGCTGGCCGAGACCGCGACCCGTCGAGACCTCGACGACCCGGCCACGTTGGCGCAGGTGGCGGCGGCGGTGGACCGGTCCGCAGAGGTGCTCGACCTGCTGCACGCGCTCACCGAGGCCGACGCCAGGGCGACCGGGCCGAGCGCATGGAGCGAGTGGAAGGCCCGGCTGGTCGCCGAGCTCGTCAGCCGGGTCCGCGCGACGCTCGCCGGTGTCACCCGGCCGCCACCGGGGCCGACCGACCGGCAGCGGGCGCTGGCCGGGGGGGCGCTGCCGGTCGTCGACGTCGACGGCGGCACCGTGACGGTCGCCGCCCGCGACCGGCCCGGCCTGCTCGCCGCCGTCGCCGGCGCGTTGGCTCTGCACCGCCTGGAGGTGCGCGCGGCCACCGCCCAGGACCTCGACGGGGTCGCGGTCTCGGCGTACGACGTGCTCCCACGCTTCGGGGCGTCCCCGGACATCCCCCGGCTGGTGGCCGACGTTCACCGCGCCCTGGCCGGGTCGCTGCCGATCGCGGAGCGGCTGGCCGAGCGCGACCGCGCGCACCGGCCGCCGGTCGGGGGCTCCCCGCCGCCGACGGTCCGGTTCGTGCCGGAGGCGTCCGCGGCGGCCAGCGTCCTGGAGGTGCGTGACCACGACCGGCCCGGGTTGCTGCACCGGCTGGCCCAGGCCCTCACCGACGCGGGGGTGGACATCCGCTCGGCCAGGGTCAACACGCTCGGCGCCGAGGTGGTGGACGCGTTCTACCTCACCGATCGGGCCGGCGGCGCGCTGACCCCGGCGGCATGTGCGCAGGTGGCGGGCGCGGTCCGGGCCGCGCTGGCGGCGGACGGGCCACCCGCACCGCGCTGACGATCCGGGTCCGGGTGCTGCGGCGGCTACCCTGAGCCCTCCGCCGTACGCACCCGTGAGGACTGGCTGCCCCCGTGTTCGACACGCTCTCCGACCGGCTCGAGTCGGCGTTCACCTCACTGCGCGGGAAGGGTCGGCTCTCCCCAGCCGACATCGACGCCACCGCCCGGGAGATCCGGATCGCCCTGCTCGAGGCCGACGTCGCCCTCCCGGTCGTGAAGTCGTTCATCGCCGTGGTCAAGGAGCGGGCCCGGGGCGCCGACGTCGCCAAGGCGCTCAACCCGGCCCAGCAGGTCATCAAGATCGTCAACGAGGAGCTCGTCGGCATCCTCGGCGGCGAGACCTACCGACTGCGGTTCGCCAAGACGCCGCCGACCGTGATCCTGCTCGCCGGCCTGCAGGGCACCGGCAAGACGACGCTGGCCGGCAAGCTCGCGCTGTGGCTGCGCGGGCAGGGGCACGCGCCGCTGCTGGTCGCCTGCGACCTGCAGCGACCGAACGCCGTCCAACAGCTGCAGGTCGTCGGGGCCGCGGCCGGCGTCGACGTGTTCGCGCCGGAGCCGGGCAGCGGGGTGGGCGACCCGGTCGAGGTCGCCGCCCGGTCGATCGAGCACGCCCGGCGCACCCAGCACGACATCGTCGTGGTGGACACCGCCGGCCGGCTCGGCGTGGACGCGGACATGATGGCGCAGGCGGCGGCGATCCGGGACGCCGTCGACCCGGACGAGGTCCTGTTCGTCGTCGACGCGATGATCGGCCAGGACGCGGTCAGCACCGCGCTCGCGTTCCTCGACGGGGTTGGCTTCTCCGGGGTCGTGCTCACCAAGCTCGACGGCGACGCCCGCGGCGGCGCCGCCCTGTCGGTGGCGTCGGTGACCGAGCGGCCGATCCTGTTCGCCTCGACCGGGGAGAAGCTGCCGGACTTCGACGTCTTCCATCCGGAGCGGATGGCCTCCCGCATCCTCGGCATGGGCGACATGCTGACGCTGATCGAGCAGGCGGAGCGGACCTTCGACGCCGACGAGGCCACCGCGATGGCCGAGCGGCTCCAGACCGGCAACGACTTCACGCTCGAGGACTTCCTCGAGCAGATGCTCGCCGTACGCCGGATGGGTCCGATCGGCAACCTGCTCGGCATGCTGCCCGGGATGGGGCAGATGAAGGAGCAGATCGCCGCGATCGACGACAAGGACATCGACCGCATCGCCGCGATCATCCGCTCGATGACCCCCGCGGAGCGTCAGGACCCGAAGGTCATCAACGGTTCGCGGCGACTGCGGATCGCCACCGGTTCCGGGGTGACGGTCACCGAGGTCAACAACCTCGTGGACCGGTTCTTCGAGGCCCGCAAGATGATGCGCCAGCTCACCGGCGGCGCCGGCTTGCCGGGGATGCCGGGGATGCGGCGGAAGAACGCCGCCAAGGGGAAGGGCAAGAAGGGCAAGAAGGGCGTGCCGGCCGGCCGCGGCCCCCGTACGCCGGCCGGACTGCCGCCCGGGCTGACGATGCCGGACCTCAGCAGCCTCGACCTGCGGCCCCGCCCCGACCGCTGAGGATCGCCGCCCGACCCCGGCTCCGGACCCGTGCGGCGACCCGATCCGTACCGGCCGCCGGCCCGTGGCGCGCCGGCCCGGATCGGTCTGGCAGAATGCCGCCGAGCACCCGGTGCGGTGCGGGGCCGTCTCCCCGCGCCCGCCGCGTCCCGTTGCGAACCCCGGCACCGCGCTTCGCGCGGCGTACGACGGTTCATCCGTGCACACCGTCTGGAGCACCCACCCTCGTGGCCACCAAGATCAAGCTGATGCGTCTGGGCAAGGTGCGGGCGCCCTACTACCGCGTCGTCGTCGCCGACGCGCGGACCAAGCGGGACGGCCGGTCCATCGAGACGATCGGCAAGTACCACCCGAAGGACGACCCGTCCTTCATCGAGGTCGACTCCGAGCGGGCGCAGTACTGGCTCGGCGTGGGGGCCCAGCCCACCGAGGCGGTCACCGCGATCCTCAAGGTCACCGGCGACTGGCAGCGGTTCCGCGGCGAGGCGCCCCCGCCGCCGATGAAGACCGCGGCTGCGCGGACCGACAAGCGGGCCACCTTCGAGGCCGCCGCCCGGGAGTCCGGCGGCCAACCGACCGCCGAGGCCACCACGCCGCGCGCCCGGGCCAAGCGCGTCCCGGAGAAGGTGGCCGCGCCGACGCCAGCCGCACCGACCGCAGCCGCGCCGACCGCTGACGCGCCAGCCGCGCCGACGCCAGCCGCGCCGACGCCCGCGCCGGCCGCTGACGCGCCGACCGCTGGCTCGCCCACCGCTGGCTCGCCCACCGCCGACCAGGTCGAGGCCGCCGCGGCCGAGGCGGGCACCACGCCGACCGAGGCCCGTGCGGAGGGCCCCCCCGCGGTCGAGGCGGAGTAGTGCTCGAGGAGTCGCTCGAGCACCTGGTCCGGGGCATCGTCGACCACCCCGACGACGTCCAGGTGCAGATGCGCGAGCTGCGCCGCGGTCGCACCCTGGAGGTGCGGGTGCACCCCGACGACCTCGGCAAGGTCATCGGCCGCAACGGTCGGACCGCCCGGGCGCTGCGCACGGTCATCACCGCGCTCGGCGGCCGCGGCGTGCGGGTCGACCTCGTCGACGTCGACGAGGTCCGCTGACCGGACCGCCTCCTGTGCAGCTCGTCATCGGCCGGGTCGGCCGCGCCCACGGCGTGCGGGGCGAGGTCGCCGTCAACGTGCGCACCGACGAGCCGGAGCTGCGTTTCGCGCCCGGCGCCCGGGTGGAGACCGACCCGGCGCCGGCCGGTCCGCTGATCGTGGAGAGCGCGCGCAACTACTCCGGGCGGCTGCTGGTGGTGTTTCGCGGGGTGGTGGACCGCAGCGGGGCGGAGTCACTGCGTGGCGTGCTGCTGGTCGCGGACTCCAGCACCTCCCCCGACTCCGACGACCCCGAGGACTACTGGGACCACCAGCTGGTCGGGCTGACCGCGGTCGGCGTGCAGGGTGCCCCGCTGGGTGCGGTCGAGGAGGTGTTGCACCCGCCGGGGAGCGACCTGCTGGTGGTACGCCGCCCGGACGGGCGCGAGCTGCTGGTGCCCTTCGTCCGCGACATCGTGCCCGAGGTCGACCTCGAGGCCGGCCGGCTGGTGATCGACCCGCCCCCCGGGCTGCTCGACCTGCCGGACGGTTGAGCATGCGCATCGACGTCGTCACGATCTTCCCGGAGTACCTCGCGCCGCTGAACGTGTCGCTGCTCGGCAAGGCCCGCGACCGGGGGCTGCTCGACGTACGGCTGCACGACCTGCGCGGCTGGGCCACCGACCCGCATCGCAGCGTCGACGACGCGCCGTACGGCGGCGGGCCGGGCATGGTGATGCGGCCGGAGCCGTGGGGGGCGGCGCTTGACGCGCTGCTCGCCGACCCGCCGGCCGACGCGACCGGCCCGCGGCTGGTCGTCCCCACCCCCGGCGGCCGCGCGTTCACCCAGGCGTACGCCGCGCGGCTGGCCGCCGAACCGTGGCTGGTGTTCGCCTGCGGCCGCTACGAGGGCATCGACGCCCGGGTCGCCGAGGACGCGGCCACCCGGATGCCGGTCGAC
>JBBSHH010000134.1:0-5336 GCA_038253225.1 Mycobacteriales bacterium
ACCACCACGGCGAGGACGACGAGGACCGCGACGGCCACCGCGCTGCCCCGGCCCACCACCTTCTGGATCTTGGTGTAGGAGTTTCCGCCGAGGTAGCCGAGCAGGACGAAACCGATGCCCCAGACGATCCCGCCGGCGGCGTTAAAGGTGAAAAACCGCAGGTAGGGCATCCGGGCGGAGCCGGCGAGGGCCGGCATCACGGCCCGGAAGAACGCGACGAACCGACCGAGGAACACCGCGGAACCGCCGCGGCGGGCGAGGAAGCTCTGCGCCTCGGCCAGGCGCTTGCCGTGCTTGCGCAGCGCCCGCGTCTCCAGCAGCCGCGGCCCCAGCCGCCGGCCCACCTGGTAGCCGACGCTGTCACCGACGATCGCCGCGATCACGACGATGAGGATCATCAAGGCCAGACCGACGTGCCCGCGGCTGGCGTCGACGCCCCCAACCACCGCGGCCGTCTCGCCCGGCAGCACGAACCCGACGAACAGCGCGTCCTCGGCGAAGACGAGCAGCCCCACCAGCGCGTAGACGATCGCGCCGTTGACGTTGAGCAGCTTGTCGATGAGGTGTGTCACGTCGCCTCCGCAGCGGTCAGGCGAACCGGGCGATGCACAGCAGCCCGGCCACCAGGCAGTACACCGCGAACGGCGTCAGCGTCCTGGTGCTGAAGTAGCGGGTGAGGAACCGCACCGAGATGTACGCCGCGACGCCGGCGACCACCGACCCGACGATGACCTGACCGTGGATATGGGAAGCGCCCGGGCCGGCCAGGGCCGGGAGCTTGAGCAGCCCGGCGGCGAGGATCACCGGGGTGGCGAGCAGGAACGAGAAGCGGGCCGCGTCCTCGTGGTCCAGTCCGCGCAGCAGGCCGCCGACGATCGTGATGCCGGAGCGGGAGATGCCGGCGAGCAACGCCAGCGTCTGGAACAACCCGATCATGCCGGCCTCCCGGTAGCCCAGCGTGTCCAGCCGCCGCCCGCCGTCGCTGGCGGGCGCCGTCGTCGTCCGTGCTCCCGCCGCAGCCGCGGAGCCCGCCGCCACCCCGGTCGCCCCGGCCGCGCCCACCACCGCGGGACCGGCTGCCCGGCGACGCAGCCGCTCACCGACGAGCAGGATCCCGCCGTTGACGGTCAGGAAGATGGCCGCCGCCAGCGGCTTGGCGAACAGCGTGCGGAAGGTGTGCTCCAGCGCCAGACCGGTGATGCCGACCGGGATCGTCGCGGCGACGATCAGCCAGGCGAGCCGCTCCGTCGAGGTCTCCACCCGCCGGGTCCGCAGGGTGTGGAAGAAGCCGCCGATGATCCGCACCCAGTCCCGCCGGTAGAAGACCAGCAGCGCCACGGCGGTGGCGACGTGTAAGGCGACCACGAACGACAGGTACGGCGAGGTCTCCGACTCCGTCGTGGTGGTCTCCGTCACCAGATGCTTCCAGCTGCCGCCGATCAACGCCGGAACCAGCACCGAGTGCCCCAGACTGGACACCGGGAACAGCTCCGTGACGCCTTGCAGAGCGCCGATCACGACGGCTTGCAGGTAGGACAGGTCGGTCATCGCGAACCTCTGGGCATTCGGGTGGGTCCTTCTCTGACTCGGCCGGCGGCGGCGGACGCGGGCGGCGGCGGCGTGCTACTACACCGGCAATAGTAGACGACCACCGCGGGCGACGGAGGGATTACGGTCCGCTCCACGCCCACGCTCACTACACTGCTGAGACAAGGCCGTCGAGGAGGATGCCGGGATGAGCCCGCCGATCGGCCCGGGCGGCCGGCGTACCCGAGGGGCCCTGGAGCGGGAGATCCTGGCCGCGCTGGGCAGCGTCGAGCGGCCGCTCACCCCCGGAGAGGTGCTCGGCGAGCTCGGCGGTGACCTCGCCTACACCACCGTGATGACCACGCTCGCCCGGCTGCACGACAAGGGCGTGCTGGAGCGGGAGCGCTCCGGTCGCGCGTACGCCTACCACTGGGCCGGCGACCCGGCCACGCTGGCCGCCCGGCAGATGCGCCGGCTGCTCGAGACCGAGACCGACCGGGCCGGCGTGCTCGCCCGGTTCGTGGCCGAGCTCGGGCCAGCCGACGAGCAGCTGCTCGCCTCGCTGCTCGACGACGCTCCGGCCGGCCACCCCCACGCGGAGCGCTGAGCATGCACGGGTTGGTGTACCTGCCGCTGCTGATCAGCGCCTGCCTCGGGCTGGCCGGACGCCGGCTCGGGCGGTGGCTGCCGCCGGCCACCGCGGTCCGCACGCTCGCGGTGGCGGCGCTGGTGACCGCGCTCGCCACCGGATTCAGCCTGACCGTGCTCGGTTTCGCGCTGCTGGCGCAGCTGCCGCCGCTCGCGGCGCTCGGGCACTGGTCGGTGACCGTGCTGCGCGCGGCCGACCCGGTGCCGACGCTGGCCGGCTCGGCTGCGGCCGCCACGGCCGTCGTGCTGCTGCTCGCCGCGACGCACCGCAGCCTGCGCTCGGGCCGGGACTTCTGGGCGGCGGCGCACACCTGCCGGCAGCTCGGCGGCGAGGGCGGGGGGCTGGTCGTCGTCGACGATCCGCACGCCGACGCGTTCGCGCTGCCCGGGGTCCGCGGCCGGATCGTCGTCTCCACGGCGATGCTGCGGGCGCTGCCGGCTCCGGAGCGCCGGGCGCTGCTGGCCCACGAGGCGGCGCACCTGCGGCACCACCACCACCTCTACCTGGTGCTCGCCGACCTCGGCGCGACCGCCAACCCGCTGCTGCGGCCGCTGGCGGCGGCGGTGCGTCAGGGCGTCGAACGCTGGGCCGACGAGGAGGCCGCCGCGGAGGTGGGTGACCGCCGGGTCACCGCCCGGGCGCTGGCCCGCGCCGGGCTGGCCCGCAGCACGACCGCGGCGTACGCCCGGGCATGGCGGCAGCCGCGCGGTGCGGCCCTGGCGCTGGCGCAGGCCGACGGCGCGGTGGCCGACCGGGCCCGGGCACTGCTCGCCTCCCCACCCGCGCCACGCCGGCTGTTGGCCGGCACCGTGGTCGCGGTCGTCGTCGCCGGCGCGCTGGCCAGCGTCGCCGCCGGCCACGAGACCGAACGCATCGTCGAGCGGGCGCAGGCGACGTACTCCGCCGGCCGGTGACCGGGGCGACAGCGGCTAGATTGCCCCCGCATGAGTGAGGACTACGACGCGATCGTCGTCGGCGGTGGGCACAACGGGCTGGTGGCCGCCGCCTATCTGGCCCGCGCCGGCCTGCGCACGCTGGTGCTCGAACGCCGGCCCGTCGTCGGCGGGGCGGCGGTGACCGAGCAGCCGTTCGGCCCGAAGTACAACGTCACCTCGCTGTCCTACGTCGTGAGCCTGCTCCCGCCGGACCTCGTCCGCGACCTGGAGCTGCGCCGGCACGGCTACGCGGTCTACCCGCAGGGCCCGTACTTCGTCCCGTACGCCGACGGCCGCTACCTCCAACTGCCCACCGACCGGGTCCGCCGACGGGAACAGATCGCTGCCTTCTCCACCGCGGACGCCGTCGCCATCGACCGGTGGGACGACTGGATCGGCGGGCTGGCCGGGGTGCTCGGACCGCTGCTCACCGAGATCCCGCCGCGGCTCGGGTCGAAGGCACCGGCGGACCTGCTGCACTCCGCGCAGCTGGCCTGGCGGCTGCGCGGCCTGGACACCCGCGCCGTCGCCGACGCCACCCGGCTATTCACCGCGAGCATGGCGGACCTGCTCGAGGACTACTTCGAGACCCCCCAGCTGCGCGGCGTGCTGGCGGTCAGCGGCGTGATCGGCACCTGGGCCGGCCCCCGCTCCCCCGGCACGGCGTACGTCATGGCGCACCATCACATCGGCGATCTCGGCGACGGCACGATCGGCGCGTGGGGCTTCCCGGCGGGTGGGATGGGCGGTGTGACCCGGGCCCTGGCCAGCTCGGCCCGGGCGTCCGGCGCGCAGGTCCGCACCGACGCCGCCGTCACCAGGATCACCAGCCGCGGCGGCCGGGTCACCGGCGTAGCGCTGGCCGACGGCACCGAGCTGCGGGCGCCGGCGGTGATCACCACCACCCACCCGAAGATCGCCTTCCTGTCGCTGGTCGACCGCTGCGAGCTACCGGCCGACTTCGTCGCCGACATCGAGCGCTGGAAGACCCGGAGCGGCACCGTGAAGATCAACCTCGCGGTGGACCGGCTACCGGAGTTTGCGGCCAAGCCGGGCTTCGACCCCGAGGTGCACGGCGGCACGATCGTGCTGGCCGAATCCCTCGACGACCTCGAGCAGGGCTTCCAGGACGCGGTCGCCGGGCGGCCGAGCGCACGTCCGTTCGCCGACATCGCCATCCCCTCGGTGTTCGACCCGACGCTCGCCCCCGCCGGCCACCATGTCGTGTCGATGTTCACCCAGTGGGTGCCGCACGAGTGGTCCCAGTTGCCGAGGCAGGCCGACCTCGCCGCGCACGCGGACCGGGTCGTCGCCCGGCTCGACGCCGTCGCGCCCGGCTTCGCCGCCTCGGTGCTGCACCGGCAGGTCATCGGGCCTTTTGAGATGGAGCACGAGTACGGGCTCGTCGGCGGCAACATCTTCCACGGCGAACTCTCCGCCAGCCAGCTCTTCCACACTCGACCGGCGGCCGGGTACGCCGACTTCCGCACCCCCGTCGCCGGGCTCTACCAGGCCGGGTCCGCGACCCACGGAGGCGGCGGCGTGACCGGCATCCCCGGTCGCAACGCGGTCCGCCAGCTGCTCGCCGACCGTCGGGCGGCGGGCTGGCGCCGACGGCTGACGCCATCCGGGCGGCCGGCGCGCCCGGTGACAGATCACCCACGGTAAGCCTTGCCTTCCTCCGCGAAGTTAGGAAAGTATGGCTCAGCTGCATACGTGGGGTGACGTTAGGGAATCGTCCACATGTCGCCGACGACATCCCCCGTATCTGTGGCACGCTGCGCGATGATCTGATGATCGTCACCGCCGTACAACCTCGTTCGGCCACCGGGCCGGGCCGGGCGCGAAGGGAGGCGTCATGACCGTCTGGTTCGGACTCCTGCTCGTCTGGTCGGTTCTCAGCGTGGTCGCTGCCGGCTTGATCGGCCCGGCCATCCGGCGGACCACGGCGCTCTCCGACGAGCGGAGCCGGCGGCACCCGCAGCGGCTTCGGACGGTCGCCTGACCGGCACTGCGCCCGGGCGCAGGCTCACCCCTCCTCGCGACGAAGCTCCCCGCTGACCACGCTCAGCGCGGCCGGGTCGAGCCGGTCGCCCGGCCCGGCGGCGACCCCGCAACGGGTCGTGGCCCGGAGCGTCGCGGGGGGGGGCGCGCGGGCGCCCGCCCCCAGCGCCGGTCAGGCGACCGTTCGAAGCCGCTGCGGGTGCCGACGGCTCCGCTCGTCG
>JBBSHH010000135.1:0-5317 GCA_038253225.1 Mycobacteriales bacterium
AAGCCAGGGCGAAACGGCCGTGACCGCGCGGTCTGGAGGAGGACGTGGATGAGCGAGCAGCCCGCTACCGGCCAGACCCCGATCGACGCGCTCGGCCTGCCGGTCGTGCTGCTCTCGCACCGCGGTCCGGTGTCCTTCGCCCGGTCCGCGGCGGGACGCACCGCCCAGCGCGGCAGCGGCGGCCTGGTCACCGCGCTCACCGGGCTGGCCGGCCACCTCCCGGAGGCCGTGTGGGTCTGCGCCGCCACCAGCGACGAGGACCGGCGGATCGCCGTGGAGTACGGCGACAAGGCCGTCGACGTCGCCCTGGAGCCGGCGGCACACATCAGCGAGGGCGACGAGCCCGGCCCGCACCTGCGGCTGCGGCTGGTCGACGTCGATCCCCGCCAGCACGAGGACTTCTACTCGGTGATCGCGAACCCGCTGCTGTGGTTCGTGCAGCACGGCCTGTACGGGCTCGCCTCGGCGCCGGAGCTGACCCGGCGGGAGCGGGAGGCCTTCGACACCGGCTACGCCGCCGTCAACGCCCACTTCGCCGACGCGGTCGTCGAGCAGGTGCACGCTCACGGCGGCCGGGCGCTGGTGATGCTGCACGACTACCACTTCTACCTGGTCGCCGAGCGGGTACGCCGGGAGTGCCCGCGGGCGCTGATCACGCACTTCACCCACATCCCGTGGCCGGAGCCGGACTCCTGGCGGGTGCTGCCGCCCGACCTGCGGGAACGCATCTTCCGCGGCATGCTCGGCAACGACGTCGTCGCGTTCCACACCCGCCGGTTCGCCAGGAACTTCCTGCTGGGCTGCCAGGAGCTGCTCGGGCTGCGCGTGGACCTCGACGCGATGACGGTGACCGCCGGCGGTCGGGAGGTGCTGGCCCGCTACTACCCGATCTCGGTGGACGTCGCCTCGATGGAGGCGATGATGGGCAGCGACGCCGTCCAGGAGCACCTCCAGGCGCTCGACGAGGCCTTCCTCAGCGACCGCAAGATGATCCTGCGGGTGGACCGCACCGACCCGTCGAAGAACATCGTGCGGGGTTTCCGGGCGTTCGACACGATGCTCGGCGATCATCCGGAGCTGGTCGGGACCGTGCGGTTCTTCGCGCTGCTGCAGCCCAGCCGGCAGGACATCCCCGAGTACTTCGACTACATCGGGGCGATCGGCGGGGTCGTCGCGGAGATCAACGCCCGGCATGGGGCCGACGCGATCGAGCTGCGGCTGGAGAGCGACCTGCCGCTCGCCGTCGCGGCGTACAGCCGGTGCGACGTCCTGATGGTCAACGCCCTCAACGACGGGATGAACCTCGTCGCCAAGGAGATGGTGCTCGTCAACAGCCGCGGCGGGGTGCTGCTGCTCTCGGAGAACACCGGCGCGCACGAGGAGCTCGGCGAGTTCGCGATCACCGTCTATCCGTTCGACATCCAGCAGCAGGCGGATGCCCTGTACGCCGCCCTGACGATGCCGGCGGCGGAGCGGCAGGACCGGCTGGTCGCCGCCGCCGCGGTGGTCCGGCACAACGACGTCGGACGCTGGCTGCGACGCCAGATCCGGGATGTGCTCCGGCTGCCCGCGGCCACCGACGGCTGAGCGCTGCCGACACGCCGACCGCTCAGCCGGGCAGGCAGACCGCCGGCAGCTCGAACCACCGCAGCGCCTCGAAGTCCGCCGACACCCCGGTCCCGGCGCAGTCGTCGGCCCCGGGCTCGGTCCGGGCCGCGAGCAGCGCGCGGGCCTCGGCCAGGTGATCCGCGAGCGCGCTCTCCGGCGCCCGGCGGTGCACGCCGGGATGCACCAGCCGGCCGTCGGCGGCGTAGCGGACGTGGTGCAGGCGCAGCGGCGGCTCCACCGCCCCGTTGCGGTGCCGCCAGCGACCGCGGACCGGGTCGAAGAGGTAGTCGGGCAGCAGCTTCCAGCCCTCGGTGGCGACCAGGTGCACGGCGGCGACCACGTAGCCGAACACCGCCTCGGAGATGAAGTAGTTGAAGTTCACCCGCACCCAGCCGGGTTTGATCCCCTCGCAGCCCGAGACGATCTCCCGCTCGAAGGCGTGCGAGCGCTCGACGTCGATGCCGAGCAGCCGGTGACCGTACGGGCCGGCGCACGAGCAGCCGCCGCGGGACTGGATGCCGAACAGGTCGTTGAGGACCGCGACGACGAAGTTGTGGTGCAGGTACCGGTCACCGCGGCGGACCACGAAAGACACGATCGAGAGTCGCTCGGCGTCGAGGTTGCCGAGGATCTCCAGGTGCGGGTTGCGCTGCCAGGAGCCGACCGCTCGGCGTAGGAAGTCCTCCTCACGGGTCCGGATCAGCTCGGTCCCGACCGCCTCCTTGAGCTGGAAGACCAGCCCGGCCCTGATCGACTCGATGATGGCCGGGGTCCCGCCCTCCTCGCGCTGCTCGGGCTCGTCGAGGTAGCGGTGCTCGGCGGGGTTGACGTAGGCGACGGTGCCGCCGCCGGGGACCGTCGGGACCGAGTTGCGCAGCAGCTCACGACGGACGATGAGCAGCCCCGGGGTGCCGGGGCCGCCGATGAACTTGTGCGGGGAGAGGAACACCGCGTCCTTGTAGGCCTGCGGATCACCGGTCGGAGACATCTCGATGCGGACGTATGGGCCGGCGGCGGCGAAGTCCCAGCAGGACAGCGCGCCGTAGCGGTGCAGCAGCGCCGCGATGCCCGCCGTGTCCGAGACGATGCCGGTGACGTTCGAGGCGGCCGAGAAGCTGCCGATCTTCAGTGGGCGGTCGGCGTAGCGGACCAGCTCGGCCTCGAGGCGGTCGCGGTCGATGTGGCCGTCCCGGTCCTCGGCAATGACCACGACGTCGGCGATCGACTCCCGCCACGGCAGCTCGTTGCTGTGGTGCTCGAACGGCCCGATGAACACCACCGGCCGCTCCGCCGTCGGTATCGCGTCGGAGAGCCGGTACCGGGCGTCGAGGTCGGCCGGGATGCGCAGGTTCAGCACGCCGACGAGCTTGTCGATCGCGCCCGTGCTGCCGGAACCGACGAACAGCACGACGGTGTCCTCGCCGCCGCCGACCGCGTCGCGAATGATCCGCCGGGCGTCCTCCCGCAGCCGGCTGGTCTGCAGCCCGGTGCCTGAGCTCTCGGTGTGGGTGTTGGCGTAGCGCGGCAGCACCTCGTCGCGGATAAAGTCCTCAACGAAGCTCAGGGCCCGGCCGGAGGCGGTGTAGTCGGCGTAGGTGATCCGGCGCGGCCCGTACGGCCCGTCCATCACCTCGTCGTCCCCGAGGACCGCCGCCCGGATCCGCTCCACCAGCGCGAGTCCCGCCGCCGGCATCAGTGCACCGCGACCATGAGCAGCGCGGCGTCGTCGTCGAGCGGCCCGTCGACGAGGCTGTCGATGACGGCGTCGCAGGCGTGGGGCGCCTCGCTCGGCGCGGTCTCGACCGACGCCCGCAGCCGCTCGAGACCGTGCTCCAGCGAGGAGCCGCGGCGCTCGACCAGCCCGTCGGTGTAGAACGTCAGCATCGACCCGGCCGGCACCACCACCGTCGCCTCGCTCCGGCGGGCCGTCGCTGGTGCTCCGACCAGTGCCGAGAGCCCCCCGTCGAGGAAGCTGACCCGACCGTCCGGTGTGCGCAGCAGCGGCGGCGGGTGCCCGGCGTTGGCATAGCGCAGCAACCGGTCCACCCCGGCGGGACCCTCCAGCCGGGCGTAGCAGACGCTCGCGATCTGCGCCATGTCGAAGCCCTGCACCAGCCGGTCCAGCCGGTCCAGGACGACCGCGGGCGAGTCGCCCTCCCAGGCGCAGACCCGCAGCACCCCGCGCAGCTGACCCATCGCCACCGCCGCGGCGAGGTCGTGACCCATGACGTCACCGACGGCCAGCGCGGTGCTGCCGCCGGGCAGCGTGAACAGGTCGTACCAGTCGCCGCCGACCTCGGCGGGCCCGCCGCTGGCGAGGTAGCGGGCGCAAACGTCGAGGAATTCGACGTCGGTGAGCTGCGGCAGCAGGCTGCGTTGCAGCGCCTCCGCCGCCTCGTGCTCGCGGGTGTAGAGCTGGGCGTTGTCCAAAGCCAGCGCGGCGCGGCGACCGAGGTCGGCGGCCAACGCCAGGTCGTCCTGGTCGTAGGACCGCCCGGAGGCGGCGGTCGTCACCAGCACCAGGTCGCCGAGGGTGCGGCGCCGGGCCTGCAGCGGGACCACGATCGCGGAGCGCACTCCCAACCGGCGGTAGAGCGCCACCCGCTCCGGGGTCGCAGCGGCCCGCGACATGGTGGCCTCGTCGATCTCCCGGATGAGCATCGGCTGGCCGGTGCGAATGACCTGTCCGGGTGGGGACTCCGGGGTGGGCTCGAAGGGGTGGTCGCCCTGGGTGGCCCGCAGGTCAGCGCACGCCTGCGGGTCGACGTGGGCGTGGGCCACCCGGTGCAGCCGTCCGTTCGGCTCGAGTAGACCGACCGCGGCCATGTCGGCGAGCACCGGCACCACCAGCCCGGTCAGCCGGTCCAACGCCTCACTGACGTCGAGGGTCGCGGAGAGCAGCGTGGTCGCCTCGGCCAGCAGCGCCACCCTGAGGTGCGCCCGTTCGCGCTCCGCCTCCCGGCGCCGCACGTCGGTGCGGTCGACGGAGAGCCCCACCCACTCCCGCACCACCCCGTTCTCCAGGATTGGCACCGCACGCGAAAGGAAAGGACGGTAGCCGCCGTCCGCCAGCCGGAGCAGGAACTCGACCTCCCAGACCTCGACGGCGGCCGCCGCCGCCCACGCGGCGGCGGCCCGCGCCCGGTCCTGGACGTGGATCGCATCCAGCCAGCCCCAGCCGCGGACCTCCTCGACGGTCTGACCGGTCAGCGCCCGCCACTCCGGCATGTCGAGGACCTGGCCGTCGGCGGCGGTCTGCCAGAGCACGGCGGCGGACGCACGCAGCAGCGAGCGGTACCGCTGCTCGCTGCGGCGTAGCTCCTCCTGGGTGGACTCGAGTTCGGGCGGCGGCTGCCGGGCCTGGGGCGGCACCTCGCCGCTGACCGAGGCCTCGGCGGTCGGACGATCCACGGCCGCGACCCCCTCCCGACCCGCTGTCGACGTCTTCGCGAGCGCTGGAGTGCCAGTCTCCCGTACGCACGCCCGGTCGCCAATCGGCGCGGGCGACGCGGGCGGCGCGGTGCCCGTCCGGCTACTTCCTCATCGGGCTGCTGGCCCGTTCTGGAGTTTCATTCTGTCGGGCAGTACCGCCGCGCGCCCTCGCCGTCGCCATCGCGTTCGAGGCGGTGCTCTGACTCGGACCTTCCGCACAGCGAACAGATCTCGGCGCCGCTGGCCGTCTCGTCGACGGGATGCTCCGGCCCGTACG
>JBBSHH010000136.1:0-5254 GCA_038253225.1 Mycobacteriales bacterium
CCCACCCCCGGCGGCCGCGCGTTCACCCAGGCGTACGCCGCGCGGCTGGCCGCCGAACCGTGGCTGGTGTTCGCCTGCGGCCGCTACGAGGGCATCGACGCCCGGGTCGCCGAGGACGCGGCCACCCGGATGCCGGTCGACGAGATCAGCGTCGGCGACTACGTGCTGGCCGGCGGGGAGGCCGCCGTGCTGGTCATCGTCGAGGCGGTGACCCGGCTGTTGCCCGGGGTGCTCGGCAACGCCGAGTCGGTGATGGACGACTCCTTCGCGGGCGGCCCGATGAGCGGCCTGCTCGAGGGTCCGGTCTACACCCGGCCACCGTCCTGGCGCGGCCGGGACGTCCCCGCGGTGCTGCTCTCCGGGGATCACGCGGCGGTGGCGCGGTGGCGCCGGGAGCAGGCGGTGCGGCGTACGGCGGCGCACCGACCGGACCTGCTAGGCCCGGCGGACGGTCCCCCCGCCGGTGGTGCCGGCGGGGCGCACCGGTTACCCGCGGCCGGCGATGGTGTGGCACAGTAGAGAACTCCCCGCCCGCTCACCGCTTCGCCGCTCCGGCAGCCCGCGTGGCGTGCCCAACGCCCGTAGCCGCCCGCTCCCGCGGGCGCCGCAGCCCGAGAAAGCGACAACCCCATGCACACCCTGGACCGCCTCGACGCCGCTTCGCTGCGTACCGACATACCGGATTTCCGGCCCGGGGACACCCTCAAGGTGCACGTCAAGGTCGTGGAGGGCAACCGCTCCCGTGTGCAGGTGTTCCAGGGCGTCGTGATCCGGCGCCAGGGCGGCGGCATCCGGGAGACGTTCACCGTGCGCAAGGTGAGCTTCGGGGTCGGGGTCGAGCGCACCTTCCCGGTGCATACCCCGGTCATCGACCGGATCGAGATCGTGACCCGCGGCGACGTCCGCCGGGCCAAGCTGTACTACCTCCGGGATCTGCGCGGCAAGGCTGCGAAGATCAAGGAGAAGCGCGAGAACGCGCCGGCTCGCTGAGCCCGGACGGATCCGGACGTGAGCTTCCCGCCCCGCCGCACGTGCCGCCGGTGGTGAGCCCCGGGCCCGAGGACGGCGCCCTCGACCCGCCGGGCGGCGGCCGGCCGCTGGTCGACCCCGCCCCGGCCGGGACGAGCGTCCACCGCCATGGCCGCGGCGGTGGCTCGTTCCTGCGCGAGCTGCCGTTCCTGGTCGTCGTGGCACTCGGGCTGGCGCTGCTCATCAAGGCCTTCCTCGTGCAGGCGTTCTTCATCCCCTCCGGCTCCATGGAGCGCACCCTGCACGGCTGTCCCGGCTGCTCCGGCGACCGGGTGCTGGTCAACAAGCTCGTCTACCACTTCCGCGACGTCCGGCGCGGCGAGATCGTGGTCTTTAACGGTGTGGACTCCTGGACCCCGGAGATCACCGTGGTCGAGCCCACCAACCCCGTGCAGCGCGTGCTTCGCTCGGTGGGGGGTGCGCTGGGCGTAGCCCCACCGGGCGAGGAGGACTTCATCAAGCGGGTCATCGGCGTCCCCGGCGACACCGTGCAGTGCTGCGACACCCGGGGCCGGGTGCAGGTCAACGGGGTGGCGCTGCACGAGCCGTACGTCTACCAGGACGACAAGAAGCCGTTCGGGCCGGTGAAGGTCCCGGCCGGCCGGCTGTGGGTGATGGGCGACCATCGCGAGTTCTCCTCCGACTCCCGGGCGCACACAACGGACCCGGGCGGCGGGACGATCCCCGAGAATAAGGTCATCGGCCGGGCCTTCGTCGTCGTCTGGCCGTTGACCCGGGTCAAGACGCTTCCGGTGCCCGGCACGTTCCAGCAGCGGAAGCTGGCCGCGGCGCCGGTAGGAGGCGCGCCTGGCGCTGCCCGGCTCGACCCGGCGCGCTCGATCGGACCGCCCGGGTGGCCGCCGGTCGGGCTGCCGGCGGCGATGCCCGTGGCGGCATCCGTGGCGCTGCTGCGTCGCCGCCGGCCCGTCCGCGACCCGGTCGCGACACGCTGCTGAGCGCGCCCGAGCCGGCTACGGCAGCCACCGGGGCGAGGCCGTAGGCTCCGCGGCGATGGCTGCCCCTTCTGCCGCTCCCCGCGGGATGCGCGGCACGACGATCCGCCGGGACGCCGGCCTGTGGGGGTACGAGCGGGCGCTCGCCCGGCACGGCCTGGCGCCGGTGGCCGGGGCGGACGAGGCCGGTCGCGGGGCCTGCGCCGGTCCGCTGGTCGTGGCCGCCGTGGTGCTGCCCGACGGGCGCCGCGGCCAGGTGCCGGGGCTGGCCGACTCCAAGCTGCTGACACCGGCGGTCCGTGAGCGGGTCTACGCCGAGGTCGTGGACCGTGCGGTCAGCTACAGCGTCGTCGTCATCCCCCCCGAGGACATCGACCGGACCGGGCTGCACGTGTGCAACGTCATGGGGATGCGCCGCTCGGTGGCCGCGCTGCCGCAGCGGCCGGCGTACGTGCTCACCGACGGCTTTCCGGTCTCTGGTCTTGGCACGCCGGGCCTCGCGGTCTGGAAGGGCGACCAGGTGGCGGCCTGCGTCGCGGCCGCCTCAGTGGTCGCGAAGGTGACCCGGGACCGGATCATGGTCGCCGTGCACGAGGTCTTTCCGGCGTACGACTTCGGCGCCCACAAGGGCTACGTCACCCCCGAGCACACGGCGGCTCTGAGCACGCACGGGCCGTGCCGGATCCACCGGTTCTCTTACGTGAACGTGGCGCGGTCGTTGCGTCGCGCCAGGCGGGGGGAGAATGGGAGCTCCTCCCTGGAGGGCCTGACCCGACCGGACCAGCGCGCGCTGGTCTCACCTGCGACCGGCGGAGCCGAGCGATGAGCGCCGAGGATCTCGAGAAGTACGAGACCGAGATGGAGCTGCAGCTCTACCGCGAGTACCGCGACGTGGTGGGGCTGTTCAGCTACGTCGTGGAGACCGAACGACGCTTCTACCTCACCAACGACTACAAGCTCGACGTGCGGGACGCCGCCGGCGAGGTCTTCTTCGAGCTGACGATGCACGACGCGTGGGTGTGGGACATGTACCGCCCGGCGCGCTTCGTCAAGAACGTCCGGGTCGTGACGTTCAAGGACGTCAACGTCGAGGAGCTGGCGAAAAGCGACCTGGAGGTCCCCGGGCAGTCGAGCTAGTTCACCGGGCGGGTCGTCGGGTCCGCCGAGGCGCAGCCACCGCAGGAAGGAACACCATGACCGAGGGCGCTATCCACCCGGGTGATGACACCCCCGGCGCCGAGAACAGCCCGGTCGGTGCGGGCAGCCCGACCGTCGAGGACCGGGTCGAGCCGGGCGGTGCGCCGCCGCCCGCGTCGAACCAGGGCAAGGACGAGCCGGTGAAGGCCTCCCCGGGTCAGGCGCCGGGGACCTCCGGCAGCGACTCGACCGGCACCGCGCCGACCGTGACCTCACCGGGCGACCTGGCCGGGGTGAGCCAGCCCGGCACCGCGCCGGCCGGCGGCACGTCCGAGGAGAGCGACGTCGTGCAGGGCGTCCGCGGCCAGCCGCTGGCCGCGCCGGGGCGGCCGGCGGGCGAGGTCGACACCCGCCGCTAGCCGGTCGCCGCACCCCCCGGGCGGCCAGCACCCGGGGCCGTGCACAGCCGGCGTGGCGGCGGCCGCCGTCCACCCCCACCGCGGTGGATCGTGCCGTGGGCGCGGGCGTCGCGGACGATTCCCCACAGCGGCGGCGGAAGGTGGCGGCGTGCGGGTCTCCGATGCGCTCGGACGGTACGGCGAGCGGCTCGCGGTGCAGCATCTCGAGTCCGGCGGGTTCCGCGTGGTCGAGTGCAACTGGCGCTGTGCGCGTGGTGAGGTCGATGTCATCGGCTGGGACCGCGACGTGCTGGTCTTCTGCGAGGTCAAGACCCGGCGTGGCGGCGGTTTCGGCCTGCCCGCGGAGGCTGTGACGCCGGTCAAGGCGCGCCGGATCCGCGCGCTGGCCTGTCTGTGGTTGGCCGAGCGGCGACCGGCGTACGCCGAGCTGCGTTTCGACGTGGTCAGCGTGCTGGTCCCGCGGGACGGGGCGCCGGTGGTGGAGCACCTGCCGGCGGCGTTCTGAGCCGGGCGGTCTGCACAGCCGAACGCTTTGGCCCGCCACGTCCACAGATCCGCTCCGCGACCGGCGCGTCCCGACACCGGCCGGCGACCCTGGTTCGGTCGAGTCCGGAACAGGAGCCGCGTGCGATGACCTTGGCCCGAGCGCTGGCGGTGGCGCTGGTCGGTGTGGACGGCTACCTCGTCGAGGTGGAGGCCGATCTCGCGGCCGGCCTGCCCGGGCTCACCCTGGTCGGCCTGCCCGACGCGGCGCTGCACGAGGCGCGGGACCGGATCCGGGCGGCGGTCGTCAACAGCGGCGAGAGCTGGCCGCAGCGGCGGATCACCGTCGGACTGTCCCCGGCGTCGCTGCCCAAACGGGGCAGCACGTTCGACCTGGCGATGGCCGCCGCGGTGCTCGGCGCCGCCGGGGTCTTCCCGGCCGGCGCGCTGGCCGGGCGGCTGCTGATCGGCGAGCTGGGTCTCGACGGCCGGGTCCGCCCGGTCGCCGGCGTGCTGCCGGCGGTGCTCGCCGCCGCGGCGGCCGGGGTGGCCAGCGTCGTGGTGCCGGCGGCGAACGCGGCCGAGGCGCGACTGGTGCCCGGGGTCGTGGTGGAGCCGGTGAGCTCGCTCGCCGGCATGCTCGGGCTGCTGCGGGGCCGCCCGGCCATGAATGACCCGGCCGACCCGGCCGACCCGGCCGACCCGGCCGACCCGCGGCCCACCGCCGCGGCGCCGGGCGCCGTCGACCTCGCCGACGTCGTCGGGCAGCCACTGGCCCGCCGCGCCGTCGAGGTGGCCGCCGCCGGCGGGCACCACCTATTCCTCTTCGGGCCACCCGGCGCCGGCAAGACGATGCTGGCCGAGCGGCTCCCCGGGCTGCTGCCGCCGCTGGCCCGGGACGCGGCGCTGGAGGTCACCGCCGTGCACTCGGTGGCCGGGCGACTGCCCGCGGGCGGGGGGCTGGTCACCATCCCGCCGTACTGCGGGCCGCACCACACCGCCACCGTCGCGGCGCTGATCGGTGGCGGCAGCCCGATCGCCCGCCCCGGCGCGGTCTCGCTGGCACACCGCGGCGTGCTGTTCCTCGACGAAGCGCCGGAGTTCGCCGGCGGTGCGCTCGACGCCCTCCGGCAACCGCTGGAGAGCGGTGAGGTGGTGCTGGCTCGAGCCGCCGGCACGGCGCGCTACCCCGCCCGGTTCCTGCTCGTGCTCGCCGCCAACCCCTGCCCCTGC
>JBBSHH010000137.1:0-4872 GCA_038253225.1 Mycobacteriales bacterium
ACGATCAAGGGGCGGCAGTTCCAGGGCCTTCGAGGCTTCGCCGGCAAGCCCTTCCACCCGCCGCTGACCGACGTCCCGGTGGCCGCCTACCTGCTCGGGGCGCTGTTCGACGTCCTGAGCGCGCTGCTGCACGCAGGGCACGCCGCGGTCGGCACCGAGCTGTACCGGGCGGCGACATGGGTGTTCCTGGGTGGCGCGGCCGTGTCGATGCTGGCCGCTCTGACCGGGTGGGCGGACTGGCACCGCTCCAGTGAGCCGGGCACGCAGGCGCGGCGCACGGTCAACACCCACGCCCTGGTCATGATCATGGTGACCGTGTTGACGCTCATCGACCTGGCCGTGCGGCTGACCGCGCTGGCCGACCGGGCGTCGGCCCCGGTCGGGCTGTCGGTGCTGTCGGTGCTCATCGCGCTGCTGGTGGCCACCGGCGCGACCTACGGCGGCTCGCTGGTGTTCGACTACGGGTTCAACGTCGAGACGGCCGGCGACTCCCCGGTGTGGCACGTCGGCGAGCACGACGTACTGCCCGGGGACACGGGACGGTGACGACAATGAGCAGCGCCGCTGCGTCGTCGGACGAGCCGTATCGGCAGAACCGCCCTCCGCTCCACGACCCATCGGCGGCCGCCCTGCACCTGGTTCCCGGGCATCCGACCGTGGACCTACCAGGTGCTCGGCGGGCTGTGACGGACCTGTTGACCGCGCTCGGACAGGACCCCCGGTCCGGGCACCTGCTCGACACGCCCCGCCGGGTGGCCGACGCCTTCGCCGAGCTGCTCACCCCCGTCCCGTACGCGTTCACCACCTTCCCCAACGACGAGGAGTACGACGGGCTGGTGCTGGTCCGGGACATCGGGTTCACCTCGCTGTGCGAGCACCACCTGCTTCCCTTCTCCGGGGTCGCGCACATCGGCTACCTACCGGGCGAGCGGATCGTAGGCCTGTCCAAGATCGCCCGTACCGTCGACACGTTCGCCCGCCGGCTGCAGGTGCAGGAGCGCCTGACCCAGCAGATCGCCGGCTGGTTGGACGACCAGCTCCAGCCGCGCGGTGTCGGTGTGATGCTCGAGGCCGCACACCAGTGCATGTCGCTGCGCGGCGCCCGGGCCAACGGGTCCCGGACCGTCACCTCCACCCTGCTCGGGGCGTTGCGGGACGACGCACGCGCCCGGGAGGAGTTCCTGGCCCTGACCCAGCATCGATGAGGCGGCTCCGGCCCGCCCAACATCCGCCCGCACAGCATGCACGTGCCCCGACGAGCAGGATCCCGACAGGGAGACAGGTATGAACATTGACGGCGGCGGCGTCCCGCGGCCGACTTTGGTCGCCGGTGGCACCGGGGCGCTGGGCACGGCCGTGTTGGCTGGGCTGCTCGACGCGGGGCAGCCGGTCGTCGCCACCTGGCTGCATGAGGGCGAACGCGACGCCGTCCGACAGCAGTTCGACCGGCGGGCGCTCACGCTGGTTCGCGCGGACGTCACGGACCCGACGTCAGTCGAGGCGCTCGTCGCGGACCTGCCCGATCTCGGCGCCGTCGTCAACCTCGTCGGCGGCTACGTGGCCGGCCAGAAGGTGCACGAGACCCAGCCGGAGGCGTTCGAGGCGATGCTTCGGTTGAACCTGCGTCCCACCTTCCTGCTCGCCCGCTCGGCGATGCCACGCCTGACCGCGGGCGGCGGCGGCGCCTTCGTCGCGGTCTCCTCCCGGGCGGCCCTGCGGCCGTTCCCGGGCGCCGCCGGGTACATCACGTCCAAAGCCGCTCTGATCGCCCTCGTGCAGGCCTTGGACACCGAGTACCGCAACGCCGGCGTCCGCTGCAACGTCGTCGTGCCGAGCACGATCGACACCGCGGCGAACCGGCGCTCCGAGCCGGCCGCTGATCACTCCCGCTGGGTCACCCCCGCCGAGATCGCCCGGGTGGTGTTGTTCCTGCTCTCGCCCGGGTCGGCGCCGATCAGCGGCGCCGCCGTGCCGGTCTACGGCCGCGCATGAACCCGGGCGGGACAGGTAGGGACCTCGCCCAGCAGCTCCCGAAGGCCGGCGTACGACGTCTGCTCCCCTCGCCGGTCCAGGGTGACATCGACCTGGACGCTGCCTACTGGGTGGCGGACCCGGGCCGGCAGCACGTGCGCGCCGTCATGGTCGCCAGCGCCGACGGCGCCGCCCAGGCCGAAGGTCGGGCCGGTGGGTTGTCCGGTCCGGCGGACGTGCGGCTGTTCGCCGTACTGCGCTCCCACGCCGACGTGCTGCTCGTCGGAGCGAGCACCGTGCGCGCTGAGCACTACGGTGGCGACCGACCCGCCCCGGACCGCCGCGCCTGGCGCACGGACCGCGGCCTGGCCGAGGTCCCGCCGATCGCGGTCGTCACCGGCAGTTGCGCACTCGACCCGAGCGGGCCGCTGTTCACCGACAGCCTGGTCCGCCCGCTGGTCCTGACCTGCCACGCCGCCCCGCCCGAACGCGTGGCCGCACTCGCCGGCGTCGCCGACGTGGTCACGGCTGGAGACGAGACCGTCGACGTCGCGGCGGCGCTCGACGCGCTGGCTGAGCAGGGGATGCGCCGGGTGAGCTGCGAAGGCGGCCCCACGCTGCTCGCCCAGGTCGCGGCCGCCGGGCGGCTCGACGAGCTGACGCTGACGGTTTCCCCGCTCCTGCTCGCCGGGCCGGCCGTGCGGATCCTGCACGGTCCGCTGCTGCGAGTCCCCGCCCACCTGCGACTAGCGCAGGTGCTGGAGGACGACGGGTTCCTGTTCCTGCGCTACCTGTCCGAGAGCCGACCGGACCAATGACCCGCCCCATCGACGCCAGCGCTGGCGACCGTCACCCCCCGGTCCAGCAGCGTCCGCTGCGGCTGGGAACCCGCACGTTCGCACCGGACGAGCTCGTGGTGATGGGCATCGTCAACCGCACGCCCGATTCGTTCTACGACCGCGGCGCGACCTACGCCGCCGGCGCGGCGGTCGACGCGGCCGAGCGCGCCCTGGACGCCGGTGCCGACATTGTCGACATCGGGGGGGTCAAGGCCGGACGCGGCGCCCACGTGTCCGTCGAGCAGGAGATCGACCGGGTCGTCGAGGTGATCGCGACCCTGCGCGGGCGGCGACCGGCGGCGGTCATCAGCGTCGACACCTGGCGCGCGGAGGTGGCCCGCGAGGCCGTGGCGGCCGGGGCCGACCTGCTCAACGACGCCTGGGAAGGACACGACCCAGGACTCGCCGAGGTCGCCGCCCACACCGGCGCTGGTCTGGTGTGCGCCCACGCCGGGCATCTGCCGCCCCGGACCGACCCGCGCCGCCCGCGCTACGACGACCTGCTCGCAGACGTCGTCCGCACCGTGACCGGACTGGTCACGACGGCCCTGCGCGCGGGGGTGCGCCCCGACGGTGTGCTCATCGACCCCGGGCACGACTTCGGCAAGACGACGGCGCACTCGCTGGAGGTCACCCGCCGGCTCGGCGAGCTCGCCGCCACCGGATGGCCGGTGTTGGTCGCCCTGTCGAACAAGGACTTCATCGGCGAGACACTGAACCTCCCGGTTGCCGAGCGCCTGGTCGGAACGCTGGCCGCGACCACCGTCGCAGCTTGGCTCGGCGCCCGCGTCTTCCGCGCTCACAACGTCCGGGAGGCCCGGCAGGCCCTCGACATGACCGCCGCCATCCTCGGCCACCGGCCGCCCGCCGCGCCCCGCCGTGGGCTCGCCTGAGCCGCGGCAGCGCCACCCGGGCGACGGGGTCGAGGGCGAGGGACGCAGCGCCTCCCACGGCAAGCAGGCGAGATCGGGCTGGTTTCAGGGCCGCGGTTTGCGCGGCGTCTTGCCTTGGCCTGGATGCCGTGGATGAGGTTGCGGAGCAGGGCGTCGGTGACCCCGGTGTCGAGGGATTCCGCCGGGAGCACCAGCCATGATGAACACACAGCCCGATGCCGCGCCGCGGGTCGCGATCGTGACCGGCGCTTCGGGCGGCATCGGCCCGGCGGTCGCCGAGCGACTGGCCGCCGACGGCATGGCGGTGCTCGTCCACTACGCCGGCAACAAAGACCGCGCCGAGGAGACCGTCGCCGCAATCACGTCAGCAGGCGGACATGCGAGCGCCGCGAGGGCGGACGTCGCCGACGAAGCCGAGACCCACGAGTTGTTCGCACCGGCCGAGGCGCTCTACGGCGGCGTCGACGTCGTGAACACCGCAGGCATCATGCTGCTGTCCACCGTCGCGGACATGGACCTGGCTGACTCCGACCGGATGCACCGCACGAACGTGCGCGGCACGTTCGTCGTCTCACATGCCGCCGCCCGGCGCCTCCGGGCCGGCGGCGCCCTGATCAACTTTTCGACGTCCGTCACGCGGCTGCAGCAGCCGACGTACGCCGCCTACGCGGCGACCAAGGGCGCCGTCGAGGCGATGACGCTGATCCTCGCCCGCGAGCTCCGCGGCCGGACGTGACCGTCAACGCCGTCGCCCCCGGGCCGACGGCCACCCCCCTGTTCCTGGAGGGCAAGGAGCAGGACGCCATCGGCCACATCGCCTCGCTCGCCCCGCTCGAGCGCCTGGGCGGACATCGCCGCCAGCGTGTCGTTCCTGGCCGGCCCGGGCCGCTGGGTCAACGGGCAGGTGCTCTACGCCGACGGCGGCATTGCCTGAGCCTCCCAGGCAGGCCGGCCAGGCGGTGCGCCCCACCTGACCGGGGAAGCTCGCCGAGGAAGGGACCGATGTCGGGCTTGACAAGTGTGTGAGTGACCACTTACGACTACGTCATGGCACCAAGCGGAGTTCGGGGCAGCGCGGCGTCGCGTCGCGAGGACGTGCTCCAGGCCGCCATGGCGGAGTTCGCCGTCGGCGGCCTGGTCGGCACGTCGACCGACGCGATCGCCCGCCG
>JBBSHH010000138.1:0-4816 GCA_038253225.1 Mycobacteriales bacterium
ACATCGCTACCCGCGGACCGCCTCGGCGACCAGTACGCCGACGTCCAGCCGACGGGCCCGTTCCTGGTCCTCCCGGTACTTGAGCACCGTTCCGAGCGTGGCGGTGGCCAGCTCGGCGGTCAGCGTGTCGGCACCGAGGGCCACCAGCGCCTCTGTCCAGTCCAACGTCTCGGCCACGCCGGGGGGCTTGAGCAGGTCCTCGGTACGCAGCCGCTGCACCACCGCGGTCACCTGCTCGGACAGCGCCCGGCTGGCGGCCGGCAGCCTGAGCCGCACGATCGCGACTTCGCGTTCGAAGTCCGGGTGGTCCAGCCAGTGGTAGAGGCAGCGCCGCTTGAGCGCGTCGTGCACCTCGCGGGTCCGGTTGGAGGTGATCACGGCGACCGGCGGGACGGCGGCCCGCAGCGTGCCGAGCTCCGGCACCGAGATGGAAAAGTCGGAGAGCACCTCGAGCAGAAAGGCCTCGAACTCGTCGTCGGCCCGGTCGACCTCGTCGACCAGCAGCACGCACGGGCTGGTCTCCAGCGCCGCGAGCAGTGGCCGGGCGATGAGGAAGCGCCGTGAGTACAGCTGCGACTCCAGCCGTTCCACCGCGGCCTCGCCGCCCGCCAGCCCGGCCGACTCGGCCGCCCGTAGGTGCAGCAGCTGCCGCGGGAAGTCCCAGTCGTAGAGCGCCTGGGAGGCGTCGATCCCCTCGTAGCACTGCAGCCGGATCAGCGGCGCCTCGAGCAGGGCGGCCAGGGTCTTGGCCAGCTCGGTCTTGCCGACCCCGGCCGCACCCTCCAGGAACAGCGGGCGGTGCAGGCGCAGCGCGAGGTAGCAGGCGGTGACGAGCCCCTCGTCGGCCAGGTAGCCGAGTTCCGCCAACCGTGGCTGGAGGTCCGCGGGCGAATCCACCCCGATCGGCAGCAGTCCGCGCGATCCTCGTTGGTTCACGAGCCGGCCGCCTACCCCGCCGCGGCAACCGACCCGGCGGCGGTCTCCAGAGCCCGGCGGGTCAGCACCCGGGCGAGGTGGCGGCGGTAGTCGGGTTGGGCGGAAAGGTCGGCGGCCGGGTTGGTGCCCTCTGCGGCGGACTCGGCGGCCGGCCGGATGGCGTCGAGGCCGGCTCCGGCGAGGGCGGCCTCGGTTCGGCGGGCCCGCACCGGTATGGAACCCATGTTCGTGAGCCCCACCCGCGCCTCCGCGATGCTGCCATTCTCGCGCCGTACCGCCGCCGCCACCCCGACGATCGCCCAGGCCTGCGCGACCCGTTGGAACTTCTGGTAGTCGAAGCCCCACCCGGTCAGCCTCGGGAACGAGACCTCGACGAGCAACTCGTCCGGTTGCAAGGCCGTCTGCAGGTAGTCGAGGAAGAACGCCTCGGCGGTGATGGTGCGTCGCCCGGTCGGGCCGGCCACCACGAACTCGGCGTCGAGCGCAACCGCGACCGCCGGCAGGTCGCCGGCCGGGTCGGCGTGGGCGAGCGAGCCGCCGAGCGTGCCGCGGTGCCGGACGGCCGGGTCGGCCACCGTCCCGGTGGCCGCGGCCAGCAACCCGATGTGGGAATGGACCAGCGGGGCATGGAGCACCTCGTAGTGCGTGGTCATCGCCCCGACGACCACCCGGTCACCCTCCTCCCGTACGCCGCGCAGCTCCGCGACCCGGCCGATGTCGACCAGGACCGAGGGGTAGGCCAGCCGCAGCCGTAACAGCGGCAGCAAACTCTGGCCGCCGGCGAGGACCTTCGCATCCTCACCGGCGTCCGCGAGCGCGCTGACCGCCCCGTCCAGCGAGTCGGCCCTTACGTAGTCGAAGCGGGCCGGAATCACCGCGCGCCTCCGTTCGGGTCGGTGCCGCGGGCGGTGGTGGTGTCGCCAGCACCACCGGCCGTGGTGGCGGTCGATGCGCCACCCCAGGCGACGGTCCCCTCGGCGGCGCGGTGCCCACCCGTGGAACCGTCCTGCAACGCCCGCCAGACGCGCTCCGGCGAGCACGGCATCCGGATGTCGGTGACGCCGAGATGTCGTACGGCGTCGACGACCGCGTTGACCACCGCCGGCGTGGACGCGATCGTTCCCGCCTCGCCGACCCCCTTGACACCGAGCGGGTTGGAGGTCGCGGGTGTCTCGGTCCGGTCGACGGTGAAGTCGGGCAGGTCGGCCGCGGAGGGCACCAGGTAGTCGACCATCGTGCCGGTGACGAGGTTGCCCTCGGCGTCGTACACGGCCTCCTCGAACAGCGCCTGGGCGATGCCCTGCGCCAGGCCGCCGTGCACCTGCCCCTCGACGATCATCGGGTTGATGACCTTGCCAACGTCGTCGACGCAGACGTAGCTGCGGATGGTGGACATCCCGGTCTCGGTATCGACCTCGACCGCGCACAGGTGGGTGCCGTGCGGGAAGGAGAAGTTCTCCGGGTCGACCACGAAGTCGCTGTTCAGCGTCGGCTCCATGCCGTCCGGCAGGTCGTGCGCGGCGAACACGGCCAGGCTGACGTCCTGGATGGTCTTCGCGGCCTCGGGTGAGCCCTTGACGCGGAAGGTTCCCCCGTCGAACTCGATGTCTCCCTCGGCGGCTTCCAGCATGTGCGCGGCTACCCTCCGCGCCTTCTCGACCACCTTCTCGGCCGCCTTGTGCACCGCCACCCCACCCACCACCAGCGAGCGGGAGCCGTAGGTGTCCATCCCCATCGGCGCGGAGGCGGTGTCGCCGTGCAGGACCGTGACGTCATCGAACGGTACGCCGAGCGCGTCGGCGGCGATCTGGCTCCAGCAGGTCACATGGCCCTGCCCGTGCGGCGACGTGCCGGTGACCACCTCGACCTTGCCGGTGGGCAGCATCCGCACCGAGGCCGCCTCCCATCCCCCGGCGCCGTAGGACAGCGACCCGAGCACCCGCGAGGGGGCCAGGCCGCACATCTCGGTGAAGGTCGAGATGCCGATCCCCAGCTGCACCGGATCGCCCCGATCCCGGCGCTCCCGCTGCTCCCGGCGTAGTCCCTCGTAGTCGAACATCGCCGTTGCCTTGTCGGTCGCGGCCTCGTAGTGGCCGCTGTCGTAGGTCAACCCGGCGATGGTGGTGTAGGGGAACTCCTCGTGCGGGATCCAGTTCCGCCGGCGCAGCTCCAACGGGTCCATGCCGAGCTCGGCGGCCAGCTCGTCCATCAGGCGCTCGATCGCGAAGGTCGCCTCCGGGCGGCCGGCCCCGCGGTAGGCGTCGGTCGGCGTCTTGTTCGTGAACACGCCGGTGCAGCTGAACCGGTAGGCGTCGAACTTGTAGATCCCCGGGTACATGAAGGCCCCTAGGATCGGGATTCCCGGCGTCACCAGCTGCAGGTAGGCGCCCATGTCGGCCTTGAGGTCGACCTTGAGCCCGAGCACCCGGCCGTCCCTGGTGGCGGCGATCGCGACGTCCTGGATCTGGTCGCGGCCGTGGATCGTGGCCTGGTAGCCCTCGCTGCGGGACTCCGTCCACTTCACCGGGCGGCCCAGCCGCTTGGCCACCACCAGGGCGATGACCTCCTCGGCGTAGACGTTCAGCTTGGAGCCGAAACCGCCGCCGACGTCCGGCGCGATGACGCGGATCTTCTGCTCCGGGATGCCGGTGGTCAGGGCCAGCATGATGCGCAAAATGTGCGGGACCTGGGTCGCGGACCAGAGCGTGAACTCCTCGGCCGCCGCGATCGGCGCGACCACGACCGCGCGCGGCTCCATCGCGGTCGGGATCAGTCGCTGCTGGATGTAGCGGCGCTCGACGACGACCTCGGCGTCGGCGAAGATCCGGTCGACCTCGCCCGCCTCGAACGGCCAGACGAAACAGGCGTTGGTTCCCTTGTCGGAGTGGACCAGCACCTCGTCGGTCAGCGCCTTCTCCATGTCGACGACCACCGGCAGCGGCTCGTAGTCGACCTCGACCGCCTCCAGGGCGTCGGCCGCCGCGTAGCGGTCGCGGGCCACGACGACCGCAACGGCGTCACCGACGTAGCGGACCTCGTCGGTGGCCAGCGGGTGGTGCTCCGGGCTCACCATCTCCTTGGTCACCGGCCACGCGCACGGCAGGCTGCCGAGCTCGGCCGCGAGCTCGGCACCGGCGAAGGCGGCCACCACGCCAGGCATCTCGAGCGCCGGGGCGACATCGACCCGGGAGATCCGAGCGTGCGCCATCGGGCTGCGCAGCACCGCCATGTGCAGCAGCCCCGGCATGGTGATGTTGTCGGTCCAGTTGGTCTGGCCGGTGACGAGCTTGGCATCCTCCTTGCGCTTGTGCGCCTTGCCGATCGAACGGCTGGCGTCGGGTGCACTCTGCTCGTCGCTTTCGGCGATCTGCTGGGCGACCATGCCGGCGTCGAGCTGCTCTGTCATAGCTGGCCTCCGCTGTTCGAGGCGCCGCGAGTTGCGCTCATCGAAGCGGCCGCGGTACGGACGGCACGCACGATGTTCTGGTAACCGGTGCAACGACACAGGTTGCCCTCGAGCCCGTGTCGGATCTCCTCGTCGGAGGGCGTCGGGTTTTCCTGCAGCAGGTCAACGGCCGCCAGGATCATCCCCGGGGTGCAGTATCCGCACTGCAGCGCATGCTCGGTATGGAACGCGGTCTGCATCGGATGCCACGTCCCGTTGGCCAGCCCGGAGATGGTCGTCACCTCCGACCCGTCAGCCTGAACGGCCAGCACCGAACAGCTCTTCACGCTCTGCCCGTCCATGAGGACGGTGCACGCGCCGCAGTTGGAGGTGTCGCAGCCGATCGGCGTACCCACCAACCCGAGCGAGTCGCGTAGGTAGTGGACCAGCAGCAGCCGGGGTTCGACCTCGTCCTCGTAGTTGGTGCCGTCGACC
>JBBSHH010000139.1:0-4748 GCA_038253225.1 Mycobacteriales bacterium
CCGGCGTCGAGAGCCTGCCCGCGCAGCCCGTTGCCGTAGTCGAAGACCACGGCGCCGGCGGCCTGCAGGTCGAGCATCGCCCGGCAGTGCACCGCCATGGCGGCGGTGGCGCGCTCGACGTACTCGGGGGGCTTGGTACGCCGCAGCTCGACCGCCTCGTCGTAGCTCATGCCGTTGGGCACGTAGCCGTGCAGCGCGTCATGCGCGGAGGTCTGGTCGGTGACGACGTCCGGGGTCCAGCCGCGGCGGACCAGCTCGGGCAGCACGTCGGCGGCGTTGCCGATCACCGCCACCGACAGCGCCCGCCGGTCGGCGGCGGCGCGCTGCACCCGGGCCAGGCCGTCGTCGAGGGAGTCGGCGATCTCCTCGAGGTAGCCGTGCTCGAGCCGGCGCCGCGCCCGCCACGGGTCGACCTCCACGCACAGCACCGCGCCGCCGTTGCCGGTGACCGCGAGCGGCTGGGCGCCGCCCATCCCACCGAGGCCGGCGGTCAGCACGGTGCGGCCGGCCAGCGTGCCGCCGAAGTGCTGGTTGGCCACCTCGGCGAAGGTGGCGTAGGTGCCCTGCAGGATCCCCTGGGTACCGATGTAGATCCACGAGCCGGCCGTCATCTGGCCGTACATGGTCAACCCGAGGTCCTCGAGCTCCCGGAAGTACGCCGGGGTGGCCCACTTCGGGACCAGCAGCGAGTTCGCGATCAGCACCCGGGGGGCCTGCTCGGAGGTGCGGACCACGCCCACCGGCTTGCCGCTCTGGACCAGCAGCGTGTCGTCCGGCGCCATGGTCCGCAATGTCTCGACGATCGCGTCGAAGCTGCGCCAGTCCCGTGCCGCCCGCCCGGAGCCGCCGTAGACGACGAGGTCGTCGGGCCGCTCGGCCACCTCCGGGTCGAGGTTGTTCTGCAGCATCCGCAGCGCGGCCTCGGCTCCCCACGACCGGGCGCTGCGCACCGGGCCGCGCGGGGCCCGCACAACGCGTGCTCCGTGCATGTGCACTACCTCCTCTCTGCCGACGTCTCCGCCGGTCCGTCCGCCGGGCTGCCGGGACGCCGCCCCGTCACGGGTCGACGTCGGCCTCGGCACGCTCGGCGAACACCCGGGACGCGCGCGCGGTCAGCGGGCCGGGCGCCGCCGGCAGCATTCGGCCGTCGACCCGCAGGATCGGCTGGACGTCGCGGGTCGTCGAGGCCAGGAAGGCCTCGTCCGCCGCCGCGAGTGCGGCCAGCGGCAGAGTCTCCTCCGCCGCGCCTACCCACTCGAGCAGCAGCGCCCGGGTCACCCCGGCCAGGCAGCCGGCCGCCAGCGGCGGGGTGATCAACCGGCCGTCGACGCCGACGAAAACGTTGCTGCCGGTGCCCTCGCAGAGCTCGCCACGGGTGTTGGCGAAGATCGCCTCACCGGCGCCGCGGGCGTGCGCGTGCGCCAGCGCCACGACGTTCTCGGCGTAGGACGTGGTCTTGACCCCGGCCGTCGCGCCGCGCTCGTTGCGGGTCCAGGAAACCGTGACGACATCGGCGGACGCCGGCCAGGCCCGCAGCGTCGCCACCGCGATGATCAGCGTCGGAGGGGCGGAGCCGCGGTCCGACCCGAGCGGCGCCACCCCACCGGTCAGCGTCAGCCGGAGCCGGGCGGCCGGAAGGTTGCCGTTCGCGGCGAGGACCTCGCCGACCGCGAGGTGCATGCCGTCCCGGTCCGGGACCGGCAGCCCGAGCACCCGGGCCGAGTCGTCGAGCCGGTCCAGGTGGCGGGTCAGCGCGAACGGCTGGCCGTCCGCCACCTTGACCGTCTCGAACACGCCGTCGCCGACGGTGAGCCCGTGGTCGAAGGCCGAGACCCGCGCCCGGTGCTCCTCCACCAGCGCCCCGTCCACCCAGCTGATCATGACAGGCCTCCGGTGACGGTCTCGGCGGCGGCCACTAGCTCGGGCAGCAACACATCTACGGCGGCGAGCTGGGGCGCGACCTCGCGGTCGACGTCCATCCGCGCGACCTCCCGGCGTAGCAGCGCGTGCACGGCCGCGGTGGCCGGCCCGGGCGCGGCCACCGTCTCCCGCAGGTCCAGCGCCTGCGCGGCGCAGACCAGCTCGACCGCCAGCACCGAGCGGACGTTGGCGACCACGTCCCGCAGCTTGCGGACGGCGTGCCAGCCCATCGACACGTGGTCCTCCTGGTTGCCGCTGGTCGGGATCGTGTCGACGCTGGCCGGGTGGGCCAGCACCTTGTTCTCGCTGACCAGCGCCGCCGCGGTGTACTGGGCCAGCATGAAGCCGGAGTTCGTGCCGGCCAGCGGGGCGAGGAACGGCGGCAGCCCGCGGGAGAACGCCGGGTCCAGCATCCGGTCCACCCGGCGCTCGCTGATGCTGGCCAGCTCCGCGACCGCCATCGCCAGCATGTCGGCGGCGAACGCCAGGGGTTCGCCGTGGAAGTTCCCGGTGGTCATCACCTCGAAGTCGGCGCCGTCCAGCCCATCGACGATCACGGGGTTGTCGACGACGGCTCCCAACTCGGTCTCCACCACCCGGCGGGCGTGGCCGAGGACGTCCCGGACCGCGCCGTGGACCTGCGGAGCGCAGCGCAGGCAGTAGGCGTCCTGCACCGCATGGGTGCTGTGCCGGTGGCTGGCCAGCAGCGGCGAACCGGCGAGCAGCACCCGCAGGTTCGCCGCGCTGGCCAACTGGCCGGGGTGCGGGCGCAGCGCCTGCACGCGCGGGTCGTACGGCCGGTCGGTGCCCAGCAGCGCCTCGACGGACAGCGCGCAACCGATGTCGGCGACCCGGACGAGCATCTCGGCGTCGGCGACCGAGAACGCGAGCAGCGCCTGCATCGGTTCGGTGCCGTTGAGCAGGCTGAGCCCCTCCTTGGGCGCCAGCGTGAGCGGCCGCAGGCCGTGCTCGGCCAGCACCTCGGCGGCCGGGCGGCCGGCGGGGTCCGGACCGGCCGCGTCCGGCCGGGCCGCGTCCGGGTCGGCCGACTCCCGCAGCCGGCCCTCCCCGATCAGCGGCAGCGCCAGGTGCGCCAGCTGGGCGAGGTCGCCCGAGGCGCCGACACTGCCCTTTGCCGGCACCACCGGTAGCAACCCGCGGGCCAGCAGGTCGAGCAGGCGGGCCGGCAGCTCCGCGCGTACGCCGGAGAAGCCCGCCGTCAACGTCCGGGCCCGAAGCAGCAGCAGCGCCCGGGTCGCCGCGTCATCGAGCGGGGCACCGACCCCGGCGGCGTGGGACAGGACGAGCGCCCGCTGCATCCGCTCCAGGTCGGCGCGGGCCACGCTGGTGTCCGCGAGGGCGCCGAAACCGGTCGTCACGCCGTACACGACGTCGGACCGCTCCACCGCGTCGGCCACGACGGCCCGGCTCGCCGCCATCCGTTCGGACACCCGCGGGCCGAGCTCGGCGCGGGCTCGGCCGTGGGCCACATCGACGACGTCCTCGACCGTCAACGGGTCGCCATCGACCACCACCGTGCGCATGCCGGGAACCTAGCGCGGCCGCTGGCGACGCTTTACCCGCCACCGACCGGACCCGCCGCCGATCTTGGCGGTTTCATGCCCCGTACCGGGCCGGAAACCGCCAAGATCTCCGATCCGGCTCCCCCGTCGCGGGCTCCGATGAGCGCGCCGGCGCCGCGGCGAGGTGTGTATCGTCTGCGATGCACGCGGGGCTCGCCTCGCCGCGCGGACGTGGCTCAGCTGGTAGAGCATCACCTTGCCAAGGTGAGGGTCGCGGGTTCGAATCCCGTCGTCCGCTCGACAGACGCCCCCGGGCGTCGGTCGGGGCCCTCGGCCCCATTGGCGGAGTGGCCGAGTGGTTTAGGCAAGGGCCTGCAAAGCCCTGTACGCGGGTTCGATTCCCGCCTCCGCCTCGCTGGCGACAGCAGTACGGGCGATTAGCTCAGCGGGAGAGCGCTACCTTGACACGGTAGAGGCCAGTGGTTCGACACCACTATCGCCCACACGGTAAATACGCAGGTCAACCGGGGTCTGTGGCCGGACGGGGGCGTCCGTGGCGAGGGCCGGCGCCCCGCCGGGTAGCAAACGGGTAGCAGATTTGGGGCCGAGTGGTCTCGCCGCGGGGCGGCCTGTTCCTCTAGCGCAGCACCCACCCGGGCCGGAGCCGAGCGCCGGGCGACCTGCCATGGCAGGGAGTCGCCTCACACCCGATTGACAGAAAGGACGCTCGCAGCCGCTCTACACCGCCGGATTCCTGGCCAGTGGACCGCCTTCAGTGCAGCGCGGTCAGATGCCCGTCGGCGGTGGCCACCAGCAGGTAGTTGTCGGCGAATACGGGCTGCGCGAACGCCGGACTGCTCAGCTGCCTGTTGGCGAGCAGCGAGCCGGTGGCGGCGTTGAGCAGGAACAGCGAGTTGGCCGCCCCGGTCATGTCGTAGCTGACCGCCCCGACCACGCCGGCACCGTTGACGGTGGGGGTGGCCCAGATCGAGCCGGCGGGCAGCCCTCGCTCCCAGTTGATCGCACCGGTGGTGGGGTTCAGCGCGCGCACCGACCCGCGATAACGGGTGCCGTTGATCGTGGTGCCGTTGCTGCCGATGAACAGGTGCGCGTTGTCCCAGGCCGCGCCGGCGAGGTCGTAGTCACCGCGGAACGTGCCGGCGATCGCGTCGTCACCGACCCGCCGGGTCCAGAGCGGACCGGCGGCGAGGTTGGCCGCCCGCAGCGCGTAGAACACCCCGTTCTTGTTGGCCGCCCCGACCATCAACGTGCCGCCGGCGGTGAACAGGGTGGGGGAGGCACCGA
>JBBSHH010000140.1:0-4716 GCA_038253225.1 Mycobacteriales bacterium
ACCACATCGACAAGTGGGCGTTCACGGTGCCGTTCGTGTGCGGCGCGACGAACCTCGGCGAGGCGCTGCGCCGGCTGTCCGAGGGCGCGGCGATGATCCGCTCCAAGGGCGAGGCGGGCACCGGCAACGTCGTCGAGGCCACCCGGCACATGCGCTCGATCACCGCCGAGATCAAGCGGCTGGGCACGCTGGACGAGCCCGAGCTCTACGCCGCCGCGAAGGATCTGCGCGCGCCGTACGAGCTGGTCAAGGAGGTCGCCGAGACCGGCTCGCTGCCGGTGGTGCTGTTCACGGCCGGCGGCATCGCCACCCCGGCGGACGCGGCGATGATGATGCAGCTCGGCGCCGACGGGGTCTTCGTCGGCTCGGGGATCTTCAAGTCGGGTGACCCGGCGGCGCGGGCCCGGGCCATCGTCGAGGCGACCACGTTCGCGGACGACCCGATGATCGTGGCGAAGGTCTCCCGCGGCCTCGGCGAGGCGATGGTCGGGATCAACCTCGAGACGCTGCCGGCCGACCAGCGCTACGCCGCCCGCGGCTGGTGACCCGGCGGTCTGCTGGCCGGTGGGGGGTGCGGTGAGCCGGGGGACGCGGTGAGCCGCGGCCGACCCCGGATCGGGGTGCTGGCGCTGCAGGGCGACGTCCGGGAGCACCAGCGGGCGTTGGACGCCGTCGGCGCCGAACCCGTCCGGGTCCGCCGGCCGGCCGACGTCGCCGGGCTGGACGGGCTGGTGCTGCCGGGGGGTGAGTCCACCACGATCGGCAAGCTGGCCACGACGTTCGGGCTGCTCGAGCCGCTGCGAGAGGCGGTGCGGGAGGGGCTGCCGGCGTACGGCTCGTGCGCCGGCATGATCCTGCTCGCGAACGAGATCGCCGGTGGTCTCGACGACCAGCCGCGGATCGGCGGGCTCGACGTCACGGTCCGGCGCAACGCCTTCGGCCGGCAGGTCGACTCCTTCGAGGGCGCGGTGGAGATGGCCGGTGTCGCGGGCGGTGCGGTGCCGGCCGTGTTCATCCGGGCCCCGTGGGTCGAGTCGGTGGGGGACGGCGTCGAGGTGCTGGCCCGGCTCGGTACGGCGGTGCACAGCCGGTCGACCGGTCGGGGACCGGGCCCGGCCGCCGCTACGATCGTCGCGGTCCGGCAGGGCCGGCTGCTGGCGACGTCCTTCCACCCGGAGCTCACGGGGGACCCGCGCGTGCACGCGCTGTTCGTCGAGATGGTGAAGGGACAGTCATGAGCGGCCACTCCAAGTGGGCGACGACCAAGCACAAGAAGGCCGTGGTCGACGCCAAGCGCGGCAAGCTCTTCGCCAAGCTGATCAAGAACGTCGAGGTGGCGGCGCGGACCGGCGGCGGTGACCCGGGCGGCAACCCGACCCTCGCCGACGCCATTCAGAAGGCCCGGTCGAACTCGGTACCGGCGGACAACATCGACCGGGCCGTCAAGCGCGGCTCCGGCGAGCTCGACGACGGGGTCAACTACGAGAACATCACCTACGAGGGCTACGGCCCCGGTGGCGTGGCGATCTTCGTGGAGTGCCTGACCGACAACCGGAACCGGGCCGCCTCCGAGGTCCGGACCGCGATGACCCGCAACGGCGGGACGATGGCCGACCCCGGGTCGGTGGCCTACCTGTTCAACCGCAAGGGCGTGGTGCTGGTCCCCGGCGACGGGCTGACCGAGGACGACGTCGTGCTGGCCGTTCTCGACGCCGGTGCCGAGGAGGTCAACGACCTCGACGGCTCGTTCGAAGTGATCTCGGCGCCGGTCGACGCGCACGCGGTCCGGCTGGCGCTGCAGGCGGCGGGGATGGCTGTCGAGTCGGCCGACGTGTCCTGGCTGCCGAGCGTCAGCGTCCCGCTCGACGACGAGAACGCCCGGCGGGTGCTGCGGCTCGTCGACGCGCTGGAGGACTGCGACGACGTGCAGAACGTCTGGGCGAACTTCGACATCAGCGACGAGATCCTGGAGTCGGTGAGCTGAGCGTGCTGCACCTCGAGGTGCTCCTCGGGCCGGACGGCGAGGTGCCGCTGTCCTACGCGCAGCGGCAGGCGCTCGGCGGCGGGGTCCGGATCCCCATCCGGGGCACGGTCAACGGCACCCCGTTCAGCACCACCGGCTTCCGGATGGGCTCGTTCACCGGGATCGCCTTCCGGCAGTCCGTGCAACACGCCGCGGGCATCGGGCCCGGTCAGCCGGTCGTCCTCGACCTGGAGCGGGACACCACCGAACGGGTCGTCGACGTGCCGGCCTCGCTCGCCGAGGCGCTCGCCGCAGACCCCGTCGCGCGGGCGGCGTACGACGGGATGTCGTTCACGCACCAGCGGGAGTACGCCGAGTGGGTCCGCGACGCCAAACGGCAGGAGACCCGCAACCGGCGGGTCGCCAAGGCCGTGCAGCTGCTGCGCGACGGCGAGCCGCCCCGCTGAGTTTCGCGCTCGCCCCGCTTCCGCCCGCCCGCGTCCACCCCCGGCGCGTCGTACGCCGGTTCCGACGCCCGGCGCCGGTAGCCTTCGATACGAACACGTGTTCGGATCACTGGGAGGCGGCGAGCGTGCGGGTGCTCGGCGTGGACCCGGGCCTGACCCGGTGCGGCCTCGCCGTGGTCGACGGCGAGCCCGGGCGGCGGTTGACGCTGGTCGAGGTGGGGTTCGCCACGACGTCGGCGGCTGACGAGATCGGCCCGCGGCTGGTGGCGCTCGAGCGGGTCATCGAGGCGTGGCTGGCCCGCCACTCACCGGACGCCGTCGCGGTCGAGCGGGTGTTCAGCCAGCACAACGTCCGCACGGTGATGGGCACCGCCCAGGCCGGCGCCGTGGCGATCACTTGCGCCGCGCGGGCCGGCCTGCCGGTGGCGCTGCACACCCCCAGCGAGGTCAAGGCTGCCGTGACCGGCAACGGCCGGGCCGAGAAGGACCAGGTCGCGGCCATGGTCACCCGGCTGCTCGGGCTCTCGGCCGCGCCACGGCCAGCGGATGCCGCGGACGCGCTGGCCCTCGCGGTCTGCGCGCTGTGGCGGGGGGCCGCGCAGGCGCGGCTGGCCGCGGCGGCCCGGGCCGCCCGATGATCACGAGTGTCCGCGGCCGCGTCCTCGGGCTGGCGCCGGACGGCGCGGTGATCGAGGTCGGCGGAGTGGGCCTGTTCCTGGCCTGCACCCCGACCACGCTGGCCGGGCTGCGGGTTGGCGAGCAGGGTCGACTGGCCACCGCGCTGGTGGTCCGGGAGGACTCGCTCACGCTCTACGGCTTCGCCGACGACGACGAGCGGGTGGTGTTCGAGCTGCTGCAGACGGCCGGCGGGGTGGGGCCCCGGTTGGCGCAGGCGGTGCTCGCGGTGCACCCGCCGAACGCCGTCCGTCGGGCGGTCGCCCTCGAGGACCTCACCGCGCTGATGCTGGTACCCGGCATCGGTCGCAAGGGGGCGCAACGGATCGTGCTCGAGCTCAAGGACCGGCTGGGCGCCGAGTCCGGCGCGGGTGGTCCGGCGCCGCTGGCCGGCACGTCGGGGCCGTGGCGCGACCAGCTGCGGACGGCGCTGACCGGGCTGGGCTGGTCCATCCGCGAGGCGGAGGAGGCGGTGGCCGCGGTGGCGTCCGAGGCGCAGGCCGGGATGGTGCCGGAGGCGCAGGCCGGGATGGCGCCGGAGGCGCTGGGCGGGATGACGCCGGAGGCGCTGGGCGAGGCCCCGGACATCCGGGTGCTGCTCAAGTCGGCGCTGCGGCTGCTGAGCCGGTCCTCGTGACCGAGCCGGACGTCGTCAGCCCGCTCGTCGCGGCCGACGACCTGGTCGTGGAAGCGGCGCTGCGGCCGCGGCGACTGACGGAGTTCGTCGGTCAGGAGCGGGTCCGCGAGCAGCTCTCGCTGATCCTCGACGGCGCGCTGGGGCGCGGCCGTCCGCCCGACCACGTCCTGCTGTCCGGGCCGCCCGGCCTCGGCAAGACCACGATGGCGATGATCATCGCCGCGGAGCTCGGTGCGCCGCTGCGCATCACCAGCGGGCCGGCGATCGAGCGGGCCGGAGACCTCGCCGCGCTGCTGTCCACCCTGGCCGAGGGGGAGGTGCTCTTCCTCGACGAGATCCACCGGATGGCCCGGCCCGCCGAGGAGATGCTCTACGTCGCGATGGAGGACTTCCGGGTCGACGTCATCGTCGGGAAGGGTCCGGGCGCGACGGCGATTCCGCTCGACGTCGCCCCGTTCACGCTGGTCGGGGCGACCACCCGGGCGGGCCTGCTGCCCGGCCCGCTGCGCGACCGGTTCGGTTTCGTGGCGCACCTGGACTTCTACGCCCCGGCGGAGCTCGAGCGGGTGTTGGTCCGCTCCGCCCGGCTGCTCGGCGTAGAGCTTGCTGCGGCGGGTGCCACCGAGATCGCCGGCCGGTCGCGGGGCACCCCGCGGATCGCGAACCGGCTGCTGCGCCGGGTCCGTGACTACGCCGAGGTCCGGGCCGATGGCGTGGTCACCCTCGAGATCGCGCAGGCGGCGCTGACCGTCTACGAAGTCGACGATCTCGGTCTGGACCGGCTGGACAGGGGGGTGCTCGACGCGCTGCTGCGCCGTTTCGGCGGCGGGCCGGTCGGTCTGTCCACGCTCGCCGTGGCGGTCGGGGAGGAGCCGGAGACGGTCGAGGAGGTCGCCGAGCCGTTTCTCGTCCGGGCCGGGTTGCTGGCCCGAACCCCGCGCGGCCGGGTCGCGACCCCCGCGGCCTGGCGGCAC
>JBBSHH010000141.1:0-4698 GCA_038253225.1 Mycobacteriales bacterium
CTGGCCGAGTGGCTGCCGGCGGCCGGCGTCGAGCTGCGCGTGCTCGCGGCGTACGCCGGCCAGCCGGTGCCCGAAGAGCCCACCAGCGCGGCGCTGATCGTGCTCGGTGGCCCGATGGGCGCCACGGATGACGCCGACGTCCCGTGGCTGGCCGCGACCCGGCAGTTGATGTGCCGCTACGTCGATGCCGCCCGGCCGGTGCTCGGCATCTGCCTCGGCGCCCAGCTGCTCGCGACCGCGTACGGCGGCCGGGTGGCCCGCGCCGGCGGCCCCGAGATCGGTGTGTCGACGGTGGAGCTGGCGCCGGCCGCGGACACCGACCCGCTGCTCGCCGGGTTGCCGAGGGCGGTGCCCGCGGTGCAGTGGCACTACGACGAGGTCACCGACCTCCCCCTCGACGCGGCCTGGCTGGCCGCCTCGACGGGCTGCGCGCACCAGGCGTTCCGGGTCGGCTCGGCCGGCTACGGGCTGCAGTTCCACCCGGAGGTCACCCTGCCGATGCTGACCGGCTGGGCCCGCTCGGACGCCGCCGAGCTGCGCCGGCTTGGTCTCGACCCGGTGCAGGTGGTCGGCGTCGCCGCCACCGCGCAAGGGGCGCTCGCCGCGGTGTGGGAGCCGGTCGTGACCCGGTTCGCCGGGCTGGTGCGGCGTACGACCGTCCCCGCCGCCGGCTAGTGCACACCGAGCACCCGCGCGGCACCTCGACCCGGACCGCGCTGGCGCGGCTGGGGTTCACCGACCCGGAACGGGCCCAACGGCTGCTCGGGCCGGCCGGGCTGGACCTGCTGGACGACCCGGCCGCGGCGGCGGTCCTCACCGGGCTGGCGGTGACCGCCGACCCGGACCTGGCGCTGACCGGGCTGGACCGGCTGGCCGCCGCACTGCCCGAGCCGGGACGTCTGCTGAGCTCGCTGCGGTACAGCGCCGAGCTGCGGGAGCGGCTCCTCGGTGTCCTCGGGGCGAGCGCGGCGCTGGCCGACCACCTGGCCCGGCACCCCGCGGGCTGGTCGGCCCTGGCCGTGCCGGAGCTCGCCAGCAGCCGACCCAGCCCGCTCGGACTGGAGCGGCGACTGCTCGCCGCGGCCGGCGCTGACCGGCCGCTGGACGCGTTGCGGATCGCCTACCGCGACCGGCTGCTCGAGCTGGCCGCTCGGGACCTGTCCGGCACGTTGGCGGTCGAGGACGTCGCCGGCGAGCTGGCCGACCTGGCCGCCGCCGCGCTTCAGGCGGCGCTCGTCATCGCCGCGGCGGGGCTGCCGCCGGACGCGAGCCCCTGCCGGCTCGCGGTCATCGGGATGGGCAAGTGCGGCGGTCGGGAGCTCAACTACGTCTCCGACGTCGACGTGGTGTTCGTCGCCGCCCCGGCCGACGGCGCCGACGAAGCCGGCGCGCTGCGGACCGCCACCACGCTGGCCGCTGGGCTGATGCGGATCTGCTCCGCCACCACCGGCGAGGGCGCCCTGTGGCCGGTCGACGCGGCGCTGCGACCGGAGGGCAACGCCGGACCGCTGGTGCGCACCCTCGCCAGCCACCAGGCGTACTACCGCCGCTGGGCGAAGACCTGGGAGTTCCAGGCGCTGCTCAAGGCCCGTCCGGTCGCCGGCGACCTCGACCTCGGCCGGGAGTACGTCGACGCGCTCGCGCCGCTGGTCTGGACGGCGGCCGAGCGGCCCGACTTCGTCGCCGAGGTGCAGGCGATGCGCCGGCGGGTGGAGGCTGCGCTGCCGAGGGCGGCGGCCGACCGGGAGGTCAAGCTCGGCCCGGGTGGGCTGCGGGACGTGGAGTTTGCCGTCCAGCTGCTGCAGCTGGTGCACGGCCGGGCCGACCCGGCGCTGCGCAGCGGCACGACGCTGGTGGCGCTGGACGCCCTCGTCGCCGGCGGCTACGTCGGCCGGGCGGACGCCCGCCCGCTCGCCGCGGCGTACCGGTTCCTGCGCACGCTGGAGCACCGGCTGCAGCTGCACCGGTTGCGCCGTACCTCCACCCTGCCCACCACCGACGCGGAGCTGCGCCGGCTGGCCCGGTCGATGGGCTACCGCGCCGACCCGGTGTCGGCTCTGCTCGCCGACCACGCCGGCCACACCCGGGAGGTCCGGCGGTTGCACGAGAAGCTGTTCTACCGGCCGCTGCTCACCGCGGTCGCCCGGCTGCCCGCCCCGGCGGCGCGGCTGACCCCGGCGGCGGCCCGGGCCCGGCTGGAGGCGCTCGGGTTCGCCGACCCGGCGGGTGCGCTGCGGCACCTGGAGGTGCTCACGACCGGTGTCAGCCGGCGGGCGGCGATCCAGCAGACGCTGCTGCCGGTGATGTTGGGCTGGTTCGCCGACGCGGCCGACCCCGACGCCGGGCTGCTCTCGTTCCGGCAGGTCAGCGAGGCGCTGGGCGCCACTCCGTGGTACCTGCGGCTGCTCCGCGACGAGGGCGCCGTGGCCGAGCGGCTGGCTCGGCTGCTGGCGACCAGCCGGTACGTCGCGGACCTGCTGGCGCGCGCGCCGGAGGCGGTCGCCATGCTCGCCGACGACGCCGAGCTGGCCCCCCGGCCGGACACCGCGCTGCGCGCCGAGATGCGCTCGCTGGTGACCCGCTCCGAGGACTGGGAGGCGGCGGTGGCCGCCAGCCGTGGGCTGCGCCGCCGGGAGCTGCTTCGCACCGCCTGCGCGGACCTGCTCGGCCGGCTCGACATCGACGCGGTCGGGCCGGCGCTCTCGGGCACCGCGGCCGCGACACTGGACGCGGCGCTCACCGCGGCGACCCGCAAGGTGGCCGCGGAACGCCGCTCCGACGACCTGCCGGTCCGGCTGCTGGTCGTGGCGATGGGCCGTCTCGGTGGCCGGGAGCAGGGCTACGGCAGCGACGCCGACGTGCTGTTCGTGCACGACCCGGCGCCCGGCGTGGCGGACCCGGTGGCGGCCCGGGTGGCGCACGACGTGTTCGAGGAGATGCGCCGGCTGCTGGCGCTGCCCGCCCCGGACCCGCCGCTCGTCGCCGACGCCAGGCTACGGCCGGAGGGCCGGCAGGGACCGTTGACCCGCAGCCTCGCGTCCTACGCCGAGTACTACCGCCGGTGGGCGGCGGTGTGGGAGGCGCAGGCGCTGATCCGGGCCGCCCCGGTCGCCGGCGACGCCGAGCTGGGGGAGCGGTTCACGGCGCTGGTGAACCCGGTCCGCTGGCCGGCCGGCGGGCTGTCCGAGGTGGCGGTGCGGGAGGTCCGCCGGCTCAAGGCGCGGGTGGAGGCCGAGCGGTTGCCACGCGGGGCCGAGCCGGCGCTGCACACGAAACTAGGCCCCGGCGGGCTGGCCGACGTCGAGTGGACCGTGCAGCTGCTCCAGCTCCGGTACGCCGCCGCGGTGCCCGGGCTGCGGACGACCGCCACGCTGCCCGCGCTCGACGCCGCGACCGCCGCCGGCCGGCTGGACCCGGCGGACGCGACGGTGCTCGCCGACGCCTGGCGGCTGGTTTCCCGGGTGCGCAACGCGATCACGCTGGTGCGCGGCCGGACCGCGGACAGCCTGCCCCGACCGGTCCGCGAGCTGGCCGGCGTCGCTCGCGCGGTCGGCTACCCTGCCGGGGACTCGGGGGCGTTCGTCGAGGACTACCGGCGGACGACTCGCCGGGCCCGCGCCGTCGTCGAGAGGGTCTTCAACGAGTGAGTGCCGCCGCGCTGCTGCCCACCGCTGACCGGCGCGACCCCACGGTGGCCGGGGTCCGCTTCGCGCTGTGGCGGGCGCAGCCGCCGCGGCCGCGACGTACCACGCCGGCGCTGCTGCTCCACGGCGTACCGCAGACGGCGGCCATGTGGCGGGATCTGCTGCCCGAGCTGCAGCGGGACCGGGTGGTGCTCGCCCCCGACCTGAAGGGTCTGGGTGAGAGCGACGGCGGCGGCTCCTACGCCCCCCGCCGGCTGGCGGCCGAGCTGGCCGGGCTGGTCGGCCAGCAGGTCCAGGGTCCGGTCGACATCGTCGGGCACGACTGGGGCGGTGTGCTCGGGCTCTCGCTGGCGGCCCATCGGCCGGAGCTGGTCCGCCGGCTGGTCGTGATCGATGCGCCGTACCGGTACCTCGACCCGCTGCACGCGCTGCACGTGCCGCTGTTCGCGCTGCCGGTGCTGCCCGAGCTCGCGTTCCGCCTCGGCGGGGAGGCGCTGGTGCGCTGGATGCTGCGGGTCGGCTGGCGCTCGGAACGGCCGTTGCCGGCGCCGATCGCCACGCACTACGCGGCGGCGTACGCCGAGCCGGCCCGGGTGGCGGCGATGCTGGCCTACTACCGGGCCACGGCCCGGCCGTGGGTGCGTCGGAGGCTCAGCCCCGGGCACCGCGCCGCCGACCGGCCGGCCCTGGTCCGCGCGGAGCGGCACCTGGTCGTGTGGGGGGCGCGCGACCCGGTGCTGCCGCTACGCGTCGGGGAGAGCGTGGTGCGCGACCTCGGCGCCGACACGACGTTCGTCACGGTCCCCGGCGCCGGACACTTCGTGGTCGAGGAGGCGCCGGACGTGGTGGTGCCGGTCATCGCCGCATTTGTCCGCGAGACGGGTGCGCCGCGCTCACGTCCGCCGGGGTGACCGCGGCGCGAGCGCGGGAGCCGGCGGGTCGAGGGCGGCCGCACCGCGGACCGCCGAGGCGCCGGCCTCCCGCCGGGAGACGTCCGCCCGCGGGCGGGGGAGCTCAACCGGCGGCCGGACCCGCAGTGGCGGCCGGACGAGCA
>JBBSHH010000142.1:0-4661 GCA_038253225.1 Mycobacteriales bacterium
ACGCCGGGAAGGGGGCGCGCCGGGTGCATCAGCCGGCGTACCCGCGGCAGCACCCCGGAGGAGGCGGCGGCGAGTGCCGTCGCGGGTGCGGAGTATTCGCCGGTGGCCAGGCTGACCAAGGCGGCCGCGAGGGTGAGTCGCTGTTCGGGGCCGTGGGCGGCGTCGTCGGCGAGCATCTCGACCAGCGTCGAAAGTTCCAGGACGGCGGTCCGGAACACCGGCACCGGAAACGCCCGCGCCAGGGCCCGCGCCCACGCCAGCACGAGGTCGTGGCGGCCCGCGAGGTGGGCCCGTTCGTGCGCGAGAACCCCGGCGACCTGGTCGGCGTCGAGCGCCGCGAGGGTCGCCGTGGTGAGCACGATCCGCTGCCGCCGGCCGGGCACGCAGTATGCGGCCGGAGACGGGTGGTCGAGGATCGTGACGCCCAGCCCGGGCTCTGCCCGGCCGAGCAGGGTCAACGCCTCGACGTGCCGGCGCCGCTCGCGCGCCGTCCGCCACAGCTCGGCCATCAGGCACACCGCGGTGCGCAGCAGCAGCGCCGCGGTAAGCCCCAGCCCCAGCAGGAATACCACCAGTTCGCTGGTCGGTGCGTGGTAACCGGCGCGCAGCGCCATCACACAGGCGTGCAGCAGCCCGGCCAGCCCGTTGGCGGCGGCCACCGGCACGGTCAGCGCCAGCAGACCTAGCACGGTCGCCAGCACGATGGTGAGCGTCGCGAGTTGCCACCCCGCGATCGCCAGCAGCGGCGCCCGGCTCACCCACCCTCGCCGCAGCAGCCGGGTGCTCGCCGCGACTGTCACGGCGTAGCCGAAGAGCACCGCCGCGATTATCACGACGGGTCCGTCGGCGCCCGGCGCAGCGCGGCCCGCAGCTGGGTGGTCTCCGCCGGGGACATCTGGGAGACCAGATGCAAGAAGACCGCCGCGGGGTCCGGGCTGCCGGCGAGCATGTGCGACATCATGTCGGCGGTGTAGGCGTCTCGGGACATCACCGCCGTGTAGCGCCACGCCCGACCGTCCCGCTCGCGGCGCAACCACCCCTTGCGGTGCAGGTTGTCCAGCACCGTCATCACAGTGGTGTAGGCGAGCGGCCGGTCGCGGTGCAGAACCTCGAGCACGTCCCGCACCGTCATCGACGCCGTGCGCGACCACAACGCGTCCATGATCGCCGCTTCCAGCGCACCGAACTGTCCCACGACTGCCTCTTCTCGCGCCGGTGACGTCACCAGGATGATAACGGGCCGCCGCTGGGCGCGCCGGCGGTCGCTGAACCAACTCCCCGTCGCGATGCGCGCCGGCCGCTGCCGCCGCGGCGCTGACCCGGCGTTGCCGCTGGAGCCGCCAGCGTCTAGTGTGGGGTACCCCCCCACCCTAGGAGGACGAATGACCGGTCAGCTGGAGACGGACGCCGCCGCCCCGCCGATGATGTCCGTCGAGGTCCGCGCCGACGTGCTCGCGCGGCTGGCCCGGGTCGGTGGCCAGGTTCAGGGGGTGGCCCGAATGGTGGAGGCCGACCGGTACTGCGTGGACGTGCTCGACCAGATCGCCTCGGTCCGCGCCGCGCTCGACGCGGCGAGCCGGGTGGTGCTGCGTAACTACCTCGACCGGTGTGTCCGCCGCGCGCTGGCCGAGGGGGATCCGCTGGTGATCGAGGAAGTGATGCGGGCAGTCGGCCGCGCCAAATGAACACGGGGAGGAATCCGATGAGCGTTGCCGTGATGTCCGTGCCGGAGAACTCCGCGCACTGCGAGCAGGCAATCAACGCGGCCCGGCGCCCGCGGCCCGGCGGGGAAGGCGTCCACCTCGACCTGCCCGCGAAGACGGTGACGATCCGCACCGGCCCGCAGTTCAGGGTCGACGCGGCGCGGGCCGCGGTCGGGGACACCGGCAATGAGGTGGCGGCCGTGACGGGGCAGGCACGATGACCGCGCCACCGGTGGCATCCACCGGCGCGGAACGGGTGTACGCGGTGACCGGCATGACCTGCGGGTCGTGTGCGGCGCGGGTGCAGCGTGTGCTCGCCCGCCAGGACGGCGTCGCCGAGGCGTGGGTCAACTTCGCCACCGGCCAGGCCACCGTCCTCGCCGGCCCGGGCATCTCCGACGCGGCGCTGGCCGCGGCGGTCGCCCGGATCGGCTACCACCTCCAGCCGGCGACCTGGTCGGCGGAGCCCGTCGCCGACCTGGCGTCGGAGCAGCGGGGCTGGGCGTGGCGGGCCGCGTTGGCCTGGCCGCTGGGGCTGGCCGTGGTGGTGCTGGGCCTGGTCTGGCCGCGGGTCGGCTGGGCCAGCTGGGTGGCGTGGGCGCTGACCACCCCGGTGCAGTTCGCCGCCGGCTGGCCGATCCTGCGCTCGGCCGGGGTACGGCTGCGGGCTCGGCAGGCGAACATGGACACCCTGATCGCGTTGGGCACGCTCGCCGCCTACGTCTTCTCGGTGGCCCGGGTCCTCGCCGACCAGCACGCGGAGACCTATTTCGACACCGCGGCGCTGATCCTGGCGTTCATCTTGCTCGGCCGGTACTTCGAGGCCCGGGCGAAGGGCCGCGCCTCCCGCGCGATCGGCGCCCTGCTGGAACTCGGCGCCAAACGGGCCCGGGTCCGCCGCCGGAACGGCGCAGAGGAGATGGTCGACGTCGCCGCGCTGCGGCCCGGTGACCTCGTCGTGGTCAAGCCGGGGGAGAAGGTGCCGACCGACGGTGTCATCGTCGCCGGCGCCTCGGCGGTCGACGAGTCGATGCTGACCGGGGAGAGCGTGCCGGTGGAGAAGTCCACCGGCGCCACGCTGATCGGCGCCACGGTCAACGTCGGCGGGCTCCTCGAGATGCGGGTGACCGGGGTCGGCGCCGACACCGCACTCGCCCAGATCGTCCGACTCGTCGAAGAAGCCCAGACCGGTAAGGCCGGGGTGCAGCGGCTCGCCGACCGGGTCTCGGCGGTGTTCGTGCCGGTCGTCGCGGCGGCGGCCGCCGCCGCGTTCCTCGGCTGGTGGCTCGGCGCCGGACAACCGGTCACCGGGCTGATCGCCGCGGTCGCCGTGCTGATCATCGCCTGCCCGTGCGCGCTCGGGTTGGCGACCCCTACCGCGATCATGGTGGGCACCGGCCGGGGCGCGGCGCTCGGCGTACTGATCAAGGGCGCCGAGGTCCTCGAAGCGTCCCGGCGGATCGACACCGTGATGTTCGACAAGACCGGCACGCTCACCGAAGGCCGGATGCGCCTGGTCGGCGTCGACGGGCCGGCGGACACGCTGCGGCTCGCCGCCGCGGTCGAGGCCGGCAGCGAACACCCGATCGCCGCCGCCGTGGTGCAGGCCGCCCGCACCCGCGGAGCGGCGACCGCGCCGCTCACCGACTTCGCGAACCTCCCCGGCCGGGGGGTACGCGGGACGGTTGACGGCCACCGCGCCGCGGTCGGGCGTCCGGTGTTGTTCGAGGAGCTCGGCTGGCCGCTGACGCCGCCGCTCCGCCGCATGGCCGAAGGCTACGAGCGTGGCGGTGCGACCACATTCTTCGTCGGCTGGGACGACGCCGTGCACGGCGTCATCGCGGTCGCCGACGTGGTGAAGGCCGACGCCGCCACTACCGTCGTGGCGCTGCGCGCGATGGGCGTCGAGACCGTGATGGTGACCGGGGACAACCGGGTCACCGCGGCCGCGATCGCCGCCGAGGTGGGCATCGACCGGGTGCTGGCCGGGGTGCTGCCCGCCGAGAAGGTCGCGGAAGTACGGCGCCTGCAAGACGACGGCCGCCGGGTCGCGATGATCGGTGACGGCATCAACGACGCGGCGGCGTTGGCGCAGGCCGACCTGGGGGTGGCGATCGGGACCGGCACCGACGTCGCGATCGAGGCCTCCGACATCACGCTGATCGGGGCGAGTCTGCACGGGGTGACGACCGCGCTGCGTCTCGCCCGGCGTACCTACCGCACCATCTTGCAGAACCTGTTCTGGGCGTTCGTCTACAACACCGTCCTGATCCCGGTGGCCGCTGCCGGGCTGCTCAACCCGATCTTCGCCGGCGCGGCGATGGGCCTGTCCAGCGTCACCGTGGTGACCAACAGCCTGCGGCTGGCCCGCTTCGGCCGGACCCGTTCGGTCGCAGCGGCACCGGCAGCCCCCTCGGTGCCGGCGCAACCACCGTCGACGGCGACCACGGGGTAAACCAGCCTCCCGGTCAGCCCGCAGGGACGGTGCGCGCACCGGCGCTGGGTCGCTTCACAAATGAAGGAGCAGGTCACCCGTGATGGCAGCGACCGTGCTGGTCGTCGATGACGAGCGGAAGATCCGCGAGCTGGTCGGTGACTATCTGCGCCGGGAGGGCTGCCGGGTGTTCGACGCGGCCAGCGGCGAGGAGGCGCTGGCCGTCACCCGCCGGCAGCGCCCGGACCTGATCGTGCTGGACCTCGGCCTGCCGGACGTCGACGGCGCCGAGCTGTCCCGGCTGCTGCGCGCCGAGAGCGCGGTGCCGATTGTCACCAGGGCGTGGCGGGAGCAGGCCCGCCCCGAGCAGCTACCCCCGGACGGTAAGGACGCGTGATGAAATAAGCTAGTTGGTATGGTCGGGCGGTTCTATGATTTGTGGTATGGCTGTTTCGGTCGAGGTGCTGGAGTCGTTGGCGGCGAAGTTCGATGCGTTGTTTCGGCATCTAGATGAGCGTCAGCGT
>JBBSHH010000143.1:0-4655 GCA_038253225.1 Mycobacteriales bacterium
CGGACCTTCTCGGTGTTGGTGGATACGGCCACGAAATGGTTGCGGACGGCCGCGTCGTCGGTGAGCGCGTCGAGCAGCCAGCGGCGGGCGGTGCGGGCGTTGGTGAGCGTCTCCACCGTCGTGAACGTCTTCGAGGAGACGACGAACATGGTCTCGGCCGGGTCGAGGTCGGCGGTGGCCTCCCAGATGTCGGTGCCGTCGATGTTGGACACGAACCGCACCGTCAGGTCGCGGTCGGCGAAGTTGCGCAGCGCCTCGTAGGCCATCGCCGGCCCGAGGTCCGAGCCGCCGATGCCGATGTTGACAACGTTGCGGATCCGGCGGCCGGTGAAGCCCAGCCACTCGCCGGAGCGGACCTTGGCGGCGAACCCCGCCATCTGGTCGAGGACGGCGTGCACCTGCGGTACGACGTCGGTGCCGTCGACCACGATGGACTCCCCGGTGGGTGCCCGCAGCGCGACGTGGAGCACCGGGCGGTGTTCGGTGACGTTGATCCGCTCACCACCGAACATGGCCTCGATCCGGTCCCGCAGCCCGGCCCGCTCCACCAGCGCCAGCAGCAGCCGCAGCGTCTCGGCGGTGACCCGGTTCTTGGAGTAGTCGAGGAAGAGGTCGGCCCCGGTGGCGGTCAGCGTCTCGCCCCGGGACGGGTCCGCGGCGAACAGCCCGCGCAGGTCGACGTCCTTCGTCTCGGCGGCGTGCCGTTCCAGCGCGGCCCACTCGGGGCTGTCGGTGACGCGGGTGGATGCCATGGTTCTCCTCGGGCCGGCCGGCGGGTCCCTCGCACCGTACGATCCAGCGGTGCGCCGGCGCGAGCAGCTCGACCAGCGATGGCCCAGCACGCCGATTCTGGACCTGGTCGTCAACACCACCGCTGCGCTCGGGATGTTCGTGGCGGGCTACGCGATACTCGCGCTCGGGATCGACCGCAACAACGGCTGGGCACAGCTGCGCCGGGACATCGGCTGGGGGTTCGGGTTGCTGATTCTCTGCGCCGCCGCGGCCGCGACCCGTGTCATCGTCCGGCGGAGCCGGCGGTGGTGACCGGGCTCATCGACGTCACCGTGCCGATGTCGTCGTCCACGCCGGTGTTTCCCGGCGACCCGCCGTTCACCTTGGAGCGGGTGCTCTCGCTCGCCGACGGCGGGGTGTGCAACCTCTCCCGGCTGGACGCCGGCGTGCACACCGGCACGCACATCGACGCGCCGGTGCACTTCATCGACGGCGGCGCCGGGGTCGAGACGACGCCGCTGGACGCGCTGCTCGGACCGGCGTACGTCGTCGACGCCCGAGCGGTCACCGGGCACATCGACGCCGCCACCCTGCAGGCCCTCGACATCCCGCCCGAGGCGACCCGGCTGCTGTTCAGGACCCGGAACTCGCCGCGCTGGTCCGCCGGATCGTTCCTCGAGGACTTCGTCGCGGTCGCGCCGGACGCCGCCGCCCTGCTGGCCGACCGGGGGGTCCGGCTGGTCGGCAACGACTACCTCTCGATCGCCCCGTACGGCGACCCGGCGCCGACCCACGTGGCGCTGCTGACTGCGGGTGTCGTGGTGCTCGAGGGAGTCGACCTCGCCCGGGTCGACCCGGGCTGGCATGACCTGATCTGCCTGCCGATCCTGCTCGTCGGCGCGGACGGCGCCCCGGCCCGGACGCTGCTGCGCCGCCGGTAGGAACACCCGCCGGTAGGAACACCCGCCGGTCAGCGGCCCTGCGGTCGCTCCCACCCGGTGCGGGCCGGCCGGGCCGCCGGCGCGGCGGCGGGTGGCCGGCCCGGCGCCGGCTCGTGCCCTGGCTCGACCGGGGGTGACGCCACCACACCGGCGGTGGCGGCGGCCGCCGGTACGGGCACCGGCAGCGGCGCCACCGCTACGTCGACCAGCTGCCCGTCGAGCAGGTGCAGCTCGCGGTCGCCGGCGTCGGCGACCTCCCGGTCGTGGCTCGCCAGGATGACGACGGCGCCGCGGCGGGCCTGCGCAACCAGCAGCGAGAGCACCATCGCCCGGTTGGCGGCGTCGAGCTCCGCGGTCGGCTCGTCCGCGAGCACCAGCTCCGGCTCGGCGACCAGCGCCCTGGCGATCGCGACCCGCTGCTGCTGGCCGCCGGAGAGCTCCTCGGTCAGGTGGTCGGCGACGTCCGCCATGCCGACCCGGGCCAGCGCCGCCCGCGCCCGGTCGACGGCCTCGCTCGCCGATCGGTCCCGCGACTGCAGCACCAGCTCGACGTTCTCCGCCGCAGTGAGCACGGAGACCAGCCCGTATCCCTGCAGCACCAGACCCATCCGCTGCGCCATCGCGGTGTCGCCGACCCGCATTGGCGCCCCGTCGACCTCCACCCGGCCGGCGGTCGGCGCCTCGAGACCGGCGAGCAGCGCGAGCAGGCTCGACTTGCCAGAGCCGGACGGGCCGGTCACGACGAGCACCTCGCCGGCGTAGGCCGCCATCGAGGCACCGGCGAGGATCGACCGGCCGGCCCGGGCGTAGCCGACGTCGCGGGCGCGCACCTCCCGCATCCCGGTCACGTCGGGACCGCCAGCCGGCGGCCGGCGGTGTCGCTGCGGACCTGGCCGTCGCGCAGGCTCACGGTCCGGCCGAGCGCCGCACCCACCGCGGGGTCGTGGGTGACGACGACCAGTGTGGTCGCGAACTCGGCGTTCGCGCTCCGCAGCAGCTCCAGCACCTGGTCCCGGTTGGCCATGTCGAGCTGGCTGGTCGGCTCGTCGGCGAGCAGCAGCCCCGGGCCGTTGGCCAGCCCCACGGCGAGCGCCAGCCGCTGCTGCTCCCCGCCGGAGAGCGACCGGGCCGGTTGGCCGGACACGGAGCCGAGCCCGAGCCGGGAGAGCAGCGCCACCGGGTCGAGCAGCGCGGACACCGGCGCGTGCCGGCGGGCGGCCAGCTGGGCGAACCGGACGTTGGCGACGGCGCCGGCGTACGGAAGCAGGTTGCGGCCGGGGACCTGCAGCACCACACCGACGTCGCTGGCTCGCATGGCCAGCAGCTGCCGCTCGGTCATCCGGTGAACCTCGTGCGGCCCTACCTGCAGTCGCCCGGCCGTCGGCTTCTGCAGGCCGGCGAGCAGCATGAGCAGCGTCGACTTCCCGGAGCCCGACGGGCCGAGCAGCGCGACGGTCTCCCCGGGGGACACGTCGAGGCTGACCTCGTCGAGCGCGAGCACGTCCCGGCCGTCCACCGCGTAGACGTGCCGCAGCCGCTCCGCGCGCACCGCGAGTCCGCTCACGCCTGCACCTCTCGGAGCCGGACCGGCGACGCCGACCGGAGCAGCAGGCCGGCCGCGAGTACGCCGGTTGCCGCCACCGCCGCGACCGCCACCACGAGGAACCCGCCGACGACCAGCGGTGCCGGCAGGTAGTGCAGGGGTGGCACGGCGACGTCGTCCACGAAGATCGGCATGGCGGGCAGCGCCAGCCAGGCCCCGACGAACCCGGCCAGCGTGCCGACGGCCACACCGGTGAGCAGCAGCACCAGCTGCTCACCGACGCACGCACGCAGCAGCGTCGACCGCGGCACTCCGACCGCTTGCATCGCGGCCAGCTCGAAGGCGCGGCGGCGGCCGGCCAGGAACACCGACACCGCCGTGCCGCCGGCCGCGAGGGCCGCGGCCAGCCCGGCGGCGCAGCCGAACAGCAGCAGCGCCAGCGCCGGGCCCGCCCGGCCGAGCACGGCGATCCGCTGGGCGGCGGTGACGCTCGAGACGACGTCCAGACCCACCGAGGACAGCCGCCGGGCCACGTCGGCCGGGGCGGCGGTGCTGAGCCAAACCTGCGCGGTGGCGAGGTTCTGGTGCGGGCCGAGGACGCGACCGGCGTACGTGAGGTCCAGCATCGTCCCGGCCGCGCCGGCGCGGGGCAGCACGCCGGCGACCCCGACGACGGTGACCGGCAGCCGGTCACCGTCGAGGCCGGTGACGACCGCCGGGCGACCCGGGGTCGGGTCGGAGACCGCGGTGCGGGTCACCACGGCCGGGAGCCGCACCGGGGTGTCGAAGGGGGAGGCGCCGGGAACGTCGCCGGAGTCCGCGGCGTAGCGCAGCACCAGCCCGGCCGGCGTCGCGGTCAGGTCGTTCGTGGCGACCGGAGCGGCCAACGTGTACCGGGTCCACTGGCCGGGCCGGCCGAAACCCGCGTCGACGTCCCGGAACGAGCCGGTCGCCGCGGCGACGGAGAGCCGGGTGAACAGCAGCCGGCCGGACCTGGGGGTGAACTCGCCGAGGCCGCCGTGCACCGACAGCCCGGTGACCCGACAGCCGCTCGCGCAGCCCGGGACGGCGCCGGCGTAGACGCGGGGGCCGGGCCGGATCCGGCCGAGGGAGAGGGCCCGCGGCCCGGTCTCGGCCGAGTTGACGTCCAGCCACAGTTCGGTGTCCCGCTGACCGCGCAGGGCCGACGCGGTCGCGACCAGCCGCACCACGGACCCCCGCAGCTCCACCGGGCCGGCGGTGTGGGGACGCAGCCGGTCGGCGAGCGTGCCCGCCGGGGTGCTGGCGAAGTCGCCCCGCCAGGTCGCCACGGTCGCCAGCCGGCCGGAGTCCACCGCGATCAGCCAGCCGCCGGGCTGGTCGTTGAACGGCAGGAACTCCTCCACGGCCATCGCGTACCGGCCGGTCGGGTCGAGGCGGCGGACGGCGCCGACCAGGTC
>JBBSHH010000144.1:0-4478 GCA_038253225.1 Mycobacteriales bacterium
AGCTCGCGCGGCTTCACAGGTCGTACCACGGCCGGTCCGGCATCAGCTCGCCGGCGTCGACGGCCCGATCAAGGACGTTGCCGGGCGGCGCCAGCGGACAGGCCCAGGCCGGGTCGTAGGCGCAGGAGGGGTTGTAGGCGAAGTTCAGGTCCAGCACCAGCCGGCCGTCCGCGCCACCGAGGTCGGCGCCCTTCACGGTGTCGAGCAGGTACCGGCCGCCGCCGTACGTGCGCGGACTCGGGTCCCTGACCGGGACGAACACGCCGCCTCCGTAGGACGCCAGCCACCACACGTCGAGCTCGCCGAGCTCGCCCAGTCGGGCCTGGCCGATCCGCTCGAACGGCACGATGCCGTCGCTGCCGGTCGGCACCTCGAGCCGGACCGGCGCCACGTCGGTGTCCACCGGCACAACGAACCGCAGCGCCGGGTCGTACGGCGCCACCGGCAGGCCGTCGAACCCGGCCCGGGCGGCCGGGACGAGCGGCGTGTCGGGATGGCTGCGCAGCAACTCGTCCCGGCCGGCACGCCAGCCGGCGTGCGCGGCCGCCGGGTCCGGCGCCGAGCGCACTTCGGCGTAGAGCGCGGCGACGCGGCGGCGCCAGTCCAGCAGGTGGAGCGACATGGCCGCCAGCCTGCCACCCGGGCGGGGGTCCCGTCGGCCCGCCGCCCTATCTGTCGACGTCGCCGACCAGCCCTACTTGTCGACGTCGCCGACCACGAAGAACATCGAGCCGAGGATCGCCACCATGTCGGACACCAGGTAGCCGGGGAGCAACTCGGCGAGCACCTGCACGTTGTTGAACGACGCCGTCCGCAGCTTGAGCCGCCACGGCGTCCGCTCGCCGCGGGAGACCAGGTAGTAGCCGTTGATCCCGAGCGGATTCTCGGTCCAGGCGTACGTCGCCCCCTCCGGTGCGCGCACGACCTTGGGCAGCCGCACGTTGACCGCTCCGCCGGGCAGCCGGTCCAGGCAGGCGTCGGCGAGGTCGAGCGAGGCATAGACCTGGTCGAGGAGGCACTCGAAGCGCGCCAGGCAGTCACCCTCGGTACGAGTGACGACGGGCACGTCGAGCTCGCCGTAGGCGAGGTAGGGCTCGTCCCGGCGGAGATCGAAGTCGACGCCGGAGGCTCGGGCCACCGGTCCGCTGACGCCGTACTGCTCGACCGTGCCCGGCGAGAGCACACCCACCCCCCGGGTGCGCAGCCGGAAGATCTCGTTGCCGCGGATCAGCCGGTCCAGGTCGGCCGCCAGCCGGCGGCGGACGTCGGCGACGGCGGTGCGGGTTCGCTCGGTCCAGCCGGCCGGCAGGTCCTCCTTCAGGCCGCCGACCCGGTTGAACATGTAGTGCATCCGGCCGCCGGAGACCTCCTCCATGACGGCCTGGACCGTCTCCCGCTCGCGGAACGCATAGAAAACGGGCGTGATCGCGCCGATCTCCAGGGGGTAGCTGCCGAGGAACATCAGGTGGTTGAGCACCCGGTTCAGTTCGGCCAGCAGCGTGCGGGCCCAGACCGCGCGCGGCGGGACCTCGATGCCCGTCATCCGCTCGACCGCCAGCACGACGCCCAGCTCGTTGGCGAACGCCGAAAGCCAGTCGTGCCGGTTCGCCAGCATGATGATCTGGCGGTAGTCCCGGGCCTCGAACAGCTTCTCGGCTCCGCGGTGCATGTAGCCGATCACCGGGTCGGCTCGCACGATCCGCTCGCCGTCGAGGGTCAGGGCCAGCCGTAGCACCCCGTGCGTGGACGGGTGCTGGGGGCCGATGTTGAGCACCATGTCGGCGGTGGCGAGATCACCGGCGCCGATGCCGACACCCAGCGTTCGCAGCGGCGCCGGCTCGGTCATGGCGCAGATGCTCCCACGGCCAGGCTCAGCACCGGGTCAACCAGGGTTGACGCCGTCCGATCGTCAACCTACATTGACGGACATGACGAACGCGACGGTGCTCGCCGGCGAGGCGTCGAGTCGTGACCCGGCTACCGGCCTGGCCGCGGTCGCTGCGCTCGCCGGCCTGCTCGAGTCCCTCGAGGAGCTGCAGGTGCACAACGCACGCGGCGCTGGCTGGTCCTGGCAGGAGATCGCCACCGTGCTCGGGGTCAGCAAGCAGGCCGTGCACAAGAAGTACGGCGGCGGCCGGCGGCTGCTCGGGAAGGTGAGGTAGCGATGTTCGAGCGGTTCACCAAGCGGGCCCGGACGGTGGTCGGGCTGGCGGCGGAGGAGGCCGCGGCCCTGGGCTCCAGCCACCTCGGCGCCGAGCACATCCTGCTCGGGCTGCTGAGAGAGGACGGCGGTGTCGGTGGCCTGCTGCTGCGAGCGCACGGGCTTCGGGCCGACGCCGTCCGGGCCGACCCGCGGCTGCGCGCCGGCCGGTTCGACGCCGAGCGGCTCGCCGCCCTCGGCATCGACCTCGACGAGGTACGGCGCCGCACCGAGGAGGCGTTCGGCCCCGGCGCGCTGGACCGGCGCCGGCCGGGGCGCCCCGCCGCGCGCTCCCACGGACCCGGCGCGATCCCGTTCACCCCGGAGGCCAAACGCGTGCTCCATCTCGCCCTGCGCGAGGCCGCCGACCTGCGGCACCGTTACCTGGGCACCGAGCACCTGCTGCTGGCGCTGGTATCCGTCGACGTCGCGCCGGTCGCCGGCCTGCTCGCCGACCACGGGGTGACCTACGTCGCCACCAGGGCCGAGGTCGTCGAGGAGCTCGGCCGTCGGGCCGGCTGACGGCACCGGATCAGGCCGTAGCGTCCACCGTCGGGTCAGCCGCCCGGTCAGCCGCCCGGTCAGCCCCGGCGCGGCTCCCAACGGAACCTGCGCACCGCTACCAGGGTGGCGCCGACCCCCCACAGCGCCAGGACGAGCAGATCGCTGCCGGCGAACCCGTGCGCCGCACCATGAGCCAGCCGCGGGTCGAAGGCCGCGAACACCGCCTGCACGAAGTGCCGCACCGGAAAGACGTCCGCGATCCGGGTGGTCAGCCCGGGCTGGATCGGGAAGAACACCGACGAGAGGAACAGCACCGGGAACAGGACCCCGTTGACGACCGCCGGTGCGGCGTCCGCGTTGGGAATGAGCGAGGACATCGCGATCCCGAGGGCGCAGAACGTGATCACACCGACCACCAGAGCGAGCAGCAACGCGAGGTAATGCCCGGGGAACGTCACTCCGTAGAACACCATGCCCACCGCGGTGGTCAGCACGGTGATGATGGCGGAGATCACGACGCTGTTCAGCAACAGCCCGCCGATCATCGCGCCGGCCGGTAGCGGCGTACCCCGCAGCCGCTTGAGGATCCCCTCGTCCCGACGGATCGACAGCGTCATGGCCAGGTTGGTGTAGCAGGCGCTGATCACGCCGAACGCGATGATGCCGGGGATGTAGAACTGGTTGTACTTCAGCCCCCCGAGGAAGTCGATCCGACCGCCGTTGTTCAGCGATGCGAAGATCACCAGAAACATGATCGGAAAGGCGAACGTGAAGAACGCGCTCGGCGGGTTGCGCCAGTAGCTCTTCTGTTCGTAGCGCAGCTGGTGCAGGGCGAGGCCGGCGGTGCTCATCGCGGTGCCATCAGGGTGCTCCAGCCGGCTGCGGCGGCACCGCGGTGGCGAGGCTCCCGGTCAACGACAGGTAGACGTCCTCCAGGCTGGGCCGGTCGACCGTCAGCCCCTCCAGCGCCACACCGTGCTCCAACGCCCAGCCGGTCAGCTCGTGCAGCACCCGCAGCTCGTCGGCGGCGACCAGCTCGGCCTCCAGCCAGCCGTCCCGCAGACGTGTGCGGACCGGCAGCTCGGCCGCCGAGACCTGCGCCGGCAGCCGGAACCGGAGCCGGACCGCGGCCCGGTCGCGGCCGCCGATCGACTCCGGCGTGCCTTCGGCCACGATCACACCGCCGGCGATGACGACCACCCGGTCCGCGAGCGCCTGCGCCTCGTCCATGTAATGCGTGGTCAGCACGACCGTGGTCCCCCCGCCGGTCAGCCCACGCACCATCTCCCAGGCGCCGCGCCTGGCGGTCGGGTCGAAACCGGTCGTCGGCTCGTCGAGAAAGACCAGTTCGGGATCGCCGATGATCCCCAGGGCGACGTCGAGGCGACGTTGCTGCCCGCCGGAGAGCGTCTTGACCCGGGCGTCGGCCTTCTCCACCAACCCGACGAGCGCGACGACCTCCGCCACCGCCCTCGGTCGCGGGTAGTAACCGGCGTTGCGGGTCAGGACCTCGCGCACGGTGAGATACGGCTCGACGGTGGTCTCCTGCAGCACGATCCCGATCCGCTCCCGCAGCGCCCGACCCGCCGCGGCCGGGTCGACGCCGAGGACCGACACCGCCCCGGCGGACCGCGACCGGAACCCTTCGAGGATCTCCAGCGTCGTGGTCTTGCCGGCACCGTTGGGGCCGAGGATCGCGAACACCTCGCCGGGTTCGACGCTGAACTCGACGCCGCGGACGGCCTCGACAGCGCCGTAGGACTTGCGCAGTCCC
>JBBSHH010000145.1:0-4440 GCA_038253225.1 Mycobacteriales bacterium
ACTGGATAGCCCGCATGCCGCCGGCCGGCACGCCCAGCCTGCCGCGGGCGAAGCAGCGCAGCGCCAGGTCGAAGAACCGGCTGGAGGTGCTGAGCTCGGACTCGAGGAACACGCCGGAGAGGAACGGTCGGAAGAACGCGTCGATGATTGTCGGCGAGAGCCCGCGCGCCCGCAGCGCCGCCGCGGTGGTGGTCTCCGGCCGGCTTCGCAGCCGGCTGGGCGGCAGCGCCGCGGCGGCGAGCGCGATCCGGGCGGTCCGCAGCTTGTCACCGGCGGTCCCGACCCCGGCTCGTAGCGTGGCCGGCGCCGCCAGCGGCTGTCGCCGCGGGTCGGCGACCCGGTGCAGCCGCCCGCGGCGGCGGATCAGTGCGCCGGGCGTGAAGGCTCGCAGGTCCAGCGCGTCGTGATCGAGCATCCGGGCGGCCTCCGGGTATGCGGCGTTGTGCACCTGGAAACCGCGGTCGAGCTGGAAGCCGGCCACGACGTCGGTGCCCACCCGGCCGCCGACCCGGTCCGCCGCCTCCAGCACCGCCACCGCCACTCCGCCGGCCTGCAGCGATCGGGCGGCGCACAGACCGGCCAGCGCGGCGCCGGCGACGATCACCAGGTCCGAATCGCTGCCCACCGGCCGAGGCTAACGAGGCGACGGCCGGTCGGCGCGCACGCCGGCCGCCGACCGGTCCGGCCCTGGTCGCCCGGTGTCGCCGACCGGCCTGTGGACGAGCGAACCGACGTGACAGGCGTCCGTGCTTGCATGCCGGTCGACGCGCAAGGAGGTGTCCGGCGATGGAGAGCGCAGCGGAGCCGCTGGCCGGATACGAGCGCGAGCAGCTGCTGAGCGGTCCGCCCGGCGAGGTCTGGCAGGCCCGCGACCCGGCCACCGGCGAGCGGGTCGTGCTGCGGCTGGGCCGCGAGCGGTTGCAGCTGGAGCGAGTCCGGTCCGCCGCCGCGGCCTGGGCGGCGCTTCGCTCCGCGCACTTGATCGGGCTCCGGGCCGCGGTGCCGGTGCCGACCGGATGGGCGCTGGTCAGCGACTACGCGGCAGGTGGCAGCCTCGCCGCCGTCCTCTCCGCTCGCCCGACACTCACCACCGGGGAGGTCATCACGATCGGCGTGCCGCTGGCGGAAACGCTGGCCGAGCTGCACCGCGCCGGGCTCTGGTACGGCGAGCTGCACCCCGCCAACGTGTTGTTCACCGCCACCGGGCGGCCGATGCTCGACCTGCCGGTGCGCCGTCTGCTGGCCGGCGCCGGCGTTGCGCCGGCGCCTGCTGCGACCGGGGAGCCCGCGGTTCGGGCCGATGTCATGGCCCTGGTCGGGCTTTGCCGGGCCATGCTGCCGAGCCCGGCTGCGCAGCCGTTGCTGGCTGCGCTCGACGACGCCGGCGCGAGACCCGCGGCCGGCGGCGGCGACCCGGGGCCGGCCCTGCACCTCGCCGCCGCGCTCGCTGCGGCCGGCCGGCCGGTCCCGGTGCGGCTGGCCGCGCTCCCGTGGTCGACCACCGGTGGGCCGCCCGGGCCGCCGGTCATCCCGGCCAGGTCCGCTGCGGCCCGACGGGCGCCGCGGCCGGCGCACCGGCGTCGCCGACCACGCCTGCACGGGTTCGGCACCGCCGCTGGCGCGCTCGTCGCGGCAGGGCTGGCGGTACTCGGCGGCATCGGCTGGACCGCGCACGACGGTGGCTCTGCGGTGCCCGACCCGCTGCCCACCGCGGTCCGCGCCGGTCAGCGGTCGGCCGCGCCGCACCGACGGTTGCCGCCGGCGGTCCCGGCCGGTTCGGCCGGGCCGCAGCAACCGTGGGCGCCGGTCGTCGCGGCGCTGGACCGACGCCGCGACGCCGGGTTCGCGTCCCTGGACGAGACCGCGCTGCGGGCGGTCTACCTCCCCGGTTCGCCGCCGCTGCGCTCGGAACTCGCGGCGCTGCGCCGGCTGCGGTCGATGGGTGTCCACGCCGAGGGGCTCGACCTGCGGGTCGAGCGCGTCGTTCCGGTCAGCGTCGCCGCCCGACTCGTGGTGCTCGAGGTGCTGGACCGGCTGCCGGCGTACGACCTGGTCGGCGCGGACGGCCGGCGGAGGGCGCACCGGGAGGCCCGGGCCGAGCAGCGCTGGCGGCTGCGGCTGGTGCGCACCGGCGTTGGTTGGCGGATCGAGGCGGTGACCGCGCTGTCGGCGGGGTTGTCCGGGGCGGGTTGAGAGCCGGGCCGCCCGGCTCACACCACGGCGCGCACCGCCGGCTCGATCTCGCCGTACCGGAACTCGAAGCCGGCCCGGGTGAGGACACCAGGGGCCACCTGCTGACTGATAAGCACCCCCTCGTCGGCGAAGCCGCCGAGGACCAACCGCAACGCGAAGCGGGGAACCACCAGCACCGCCGGTCGGTGCACCGCGGCCGCAATCGCGGCGGTGTATCGGGCGTTCGTGACGGGGTTGGGAGCGCTGAGGTTCACCGGTCCAGTGAGTCCGCGACCCGCAGGCCCGAGCAGGAACCGGATCGCCGCGAGCTCGTCCGGGAGCGAGATCCAGCTGAAGCACTGACGGCCGGAGCCCAGCCGGCCGCCAAGACCCAACCGGAACAGCCGCAGCACCTTGCCCAGCGCGCCGCCGCGACCCGAGAGCACGATCCCCGAGCGCAGGTGGATCACCCGGATGCCGGCGGTCTCAGCGGCCAGGGTGGCGTCCTCCCACTGGCGCACCACGTCGGCGGCGAAGCCGGCGCCGAGCGGCCCGGTCTCGTCGACGACCCGCCCGCCGGTGTCGCCGTACCAGCCGATCGCCGACGCGGAGAGCAGCAGCCGAGGTCGCGGGTCGAGCCCGGCCATGGCGGCGCTGAGGGTCTCGGTGCCATCGACGCGACTGGCCAGGACCCGGCGCTTGTGCGCAGCGCTCCAGCGCCGGTCGCCGATGCCGACGCCGGCGAGATGTACGGCGGCATCCGTGCCGACGAGCGCGGCGGTGTCGACCCAGCGACGTTCCGGATGCCACTCCGCCTCGTCGGCGACCCGCGGCGTCCGCCGAACCAGCCGCAGCACCTCATGGCCGTCCGCCCGCAGCGCCGGCACCAGGGCAGAGCCGATCAGCCCGCTCGCGCCGGTGACGGTGATCTTCATGTCTGCATCGTCCCCGAACGCCGGCCGAATGGCATGTCGAGGCCGCCGGGTCGTCGCTGGTGCGCTCCGGCGCGGCGCCTGAGGGCGCGGCACGGCGCATGCTGGCGGTTCAACCCCCGACCGCCGACGAAGGAGGAACGCCGATGTCGTGATCGACGACGGCGGGCGCATCCAGCTGCGCTGCCCGGTGTGCGACCGTGCCGAGTTCGACCAGCAGGAGTCGCGGGAAGACTCCCGATGGGGTTTCACGAGTCACCGCATGACGCTGATGATCTGCCGGGGGTGCCGATACGTCATGCACTTCTCCGACGGGCACAGTCTTTTCGACTTCGACTGACCCGATCCGGGCCGGGCCGATACACCCGGGTCACCGGCTGCGACGCGCGGCGGTTCAGACCCCGAGGTCCGAGTCGAACGCCGCCTCCTCGAGCCGCTCCTTCATCGTCGCCAGGAACCGGGCAGCGTCGGCGCCGTCCACAATCCGGTGGTCGTAGGTCAGCGCCAGGTAGACCATCGACCGGACCGCGATCACCTCGCCGAGTTCGACGTCTTCCACGACGGCGGGGCGCTTGACGACCGCGCCGGTGCCGAGGATGCCGACCTGCGGCTGATTGAGGATCGGGGTGTCGAACAGCGCGCCGCGGCTGCCGGTGTTCGTCAGCGTGAACGTCCCGCCGCCGAGCTCGTCCGGGCTGACGGCGTTGTGCCGGGTCCGGTCGGCGAGGTCCGCGATGTTACGGGCCATTCCACCGATGTTGAGGTCGCCGGCGGCGTGAATGACAGGAACCAGCAGCCCGCGCTCGGTGTCCACGGCGATGCCGAGGTGGACCGCGTCGTGGTAGGTGACGGTTCCGGCGTCGAGGTCGATGGAGGAGTTCACCGACGGGTGCGCCTTCAGCGCTTCGCAGGCCGCGACCGCGAAGAACGGCAGGAACGAGAGCTTGACGCCTTCGCGCGCCTCGAAGCCGGCCTTCGCCTGCTGCCGGAGCCGGGTGATGCGGGTGATGTCGACCTCGACGACCGTGGTGAGCTGGGCGGAGATCTGCAGCGACTCGGTCATCCGCCGGGCGATGACGGCCCGCAGCCGGGACAGCTTCTCGGTACGGCCGCGCACCGTGGTGTCCCGGGCGGCCCGCGCCGGCTGGTCCGCGGTGGTGGGCGCCGGCGCAGCGGTCGTCTCCCGGGCCGGCGCCGGCTCGATCTGCTGCGGCGCGCCGGTGCGTGGCTGGTCCGAACCGCCGCCGTTGGGGGAGGCCGCCGTCGCCGCGTCCAGCACGTCCTGCTTGCGGATGCGGCCGCCGACGCCGGTGCCCGTAAGGGACCCGAGGTCCAC
>JBBSHH010000146.1:0-4425 GCA_038253225.1 Mycobacteriales bacterium
CCGACCGCGACAGCGGCCAGAGCCGGGTGCCGCTGCCGCCCGCGGGAATGACCGCGTAGAAGGCGCGTTCGGGGCTCGTCGACTCGCTCATGGCGCCTAACCCTACAAACCCGCCGGCCGACCCCACTGCGACGACGCCGTCCCTGGCAGCCGTCGGGAGTGAAGTCGGCAGCGGTACGCCGCGTCCTCCCAGGATTGAGCCGACCGCGCGGTTAGGCTGCGCCCGAACGCCTGCGTGCAGGCAGCTACTTCCCCCTTGTCTCGGCGAGCAGAGCGGACGGACATGAGCCACGACGACGATCGACCCAAGGTCGGTATCTCGCGCTGGCGCCCGGCTGGCACGGTAGCCACCATCGACAGTGCACCTGCGGACGAGCACCGTTCCGACCGGCGCGGTGCAGACGGACCCGCGCCGGCCGACGAGTCGGCCGGTCGTCCGGTCGCGCGCCGGTGGACGGCGTCCGATGCACAGCCCAGCGGCGGGGCGCACGACGAGGCCGCCGACCCCGACTCGACCCGCAACTGGACGCCCAACTTCGACAACTCCGGCCCGCTCGAGATGATCGACGCTCCGCCCGCCCCGCACGGACGCGCCTCGGCGGTCGGTGCGCCGGCGCAGAAGGCGCCACCGACCCTGCACCGGCCGGTGTTCGACGACGCCGACGGGTTTGCGACGTCGTACGTCGATATCACCGACCCGGCAGCGGCCGGACCGGCGTACGCCGCCGGCGCCGGACCGCGGCCAGGCACCGGCCGCGCGCCGCTCGTCGTGTGGCTGCTCACCGGCGCCTTCGCCGCGCTGATGATGATGTGCACGTTCCTTTATCCCGCGCTCGGCAATCCCGGCGAGGCGCAGCACGCCGACCTGATCTACAGCTTCGCCAACGGCAATCAGTTCTTCGACCCCGGCAGCCGCACCGTGTCGCAGGGCGTGCAGTCCGCGCAGGAGACGGCGTACCCGCCGACGCGCCCGCTCGCCGACCAGCAGCCCACACTCCGCGGGCAGCGGCAGTCGCTGAACGCGCTCGGCGGCGACCGCGCCGGCACGCAGCACGTCATCAACACCGCCACCCAGCACCCGCCGCTGTACTACCTGATCGGCGCCGGGGTCCTGCGCATCACGCCCGACTGGTGGCCGGCCGACCGGCAGATCGCGATCCTGCGCTACCTCTCGCTGCTGTTCCTGCTTCCGCTGCCGTTGCTGGCGTGGGCAGCCGTGCGGAGTCTGGTCGGCAACACGTCGGCGGCATCGCTCGCCGCCGCGCTCCCCCTGGCGATCCCCGGACTGGTCCGGGTGGGCGCGTCGGTCACCAACGAGAGCCTGCTGATCCTGCTCGGCTCGGTGCTCGCCTTCCTGCTCGCCCGTGTCGTGGCCGGTCATCTGGGCCTCGGCACCGGGCTCGCCGTCGGCGTCGTGACCGGTCTCGCCTGCCTGACGCAGGCGGTCGGGCTGGTCTTCCCGGCCGCCGTCCTGGTGGCGTACGGCGTCGCGTGGGCCCGGCGTCGCCGGCTGGCCTGGATGCCGCTCGTCGCCGCGGGTGCGCTGACGGCGGCGCTCTCCGCGTGGTGGTGGATCCGCAACCTGGCGCTCTTCCACACGCTGCTGCCCAAGGGCCTCGGCTCGCAGTATTACGCGGTCCGGGGCGTGGCCACCGGCCACTACAGCGTCGGTGACTACACCCACGATCTGTTCACCGTGACCGGCTGGCGGGTCCTCGGCGGTCTCGGCATGATGGAATCGCCGCGATTCTCTCTCATCTTCAGCTGGATCTGGCTCGGTGCGCTGGGCGTCGGGGTCCTGCTGGCGCTCGGATACGGCACCGGCACCCGCCTCGGTCGTGGCTCGGTTGCGGTCTTCCTGGCGGCGCCGGTCCTGACCCTGCTGGCGATGTGGTTGGCCGGCCGGTCCGATTTCCTGTTCAACGGCTACCTGCCGCTGGCCCAGGGCCGGTTCCTCTACCCGATGCTGATCGGGATCTTCGCGATCGCCGCGATCGGCTTCGCCCGCTGCGTCGGCGAGCGCGTCGGCCGCTGGCTCCCGCTGGCTGCGATCGTCGCCGCACTGGCGACCCAGGCGTGGGCGTGGCGACAACTCCTGCACGCCTGGTGGACCCCGCACGTGGGCAGCACCAAGAACGAGATCCGCGAGACCGTGCGCGGGATCCTGCGGTTCTCCCCGTGGGCGCACCCGGTCACCGCGGCCGCGTTCATCGCGGTCGCGGCGCTGGGAACGTTGAGCGTCCTGGCCGCGATCGGCTACGGCGCGCACCGCGGCTACGACGAGGACTACCCGCTCCCGCGCTGAGTCGGCGTGGTGCCTTCGACATGGTTGCAGGCCCAGCCACGCTCCGGCGGTATTGGGCGCACCAGAGGCTCAATTTGCTGTGCGCGAGTCATCGCTGGGGATCCGCGCAGACGTTCACCACCTATCTCGAGTTGGGTGAGAGCAGGCTCGCCCGACGGTCCGCCGGAATGTCCACGGGATCCGCGTCTCGCACCGCTTGCCGAGCGGTGTCGGGGTCGGCATCCGGTCAGTCCTGGTCCGCGGTGAGCGCTTCGAGGGGTGCGAGCGGCACGACGTCCTTGGACTTCCTCGCCAGTGCGGGGTTGACGGTGATCAGTGCATCGGCCCGGAGCTTGGTGACGGCGAGATACTCCGCGTCGTACGTCGTCTCCCAGTCCTGCTCGCGGGCGATCTTCCAGGCGGTACGGCGCGACACCCGGCCACCGAGCTGAACCGGTACGGGTCCTTCGCCGCGTCCTTTCGAGTCCGGAAGGATGGCGCTATGCCGAAGAAGATCGAACCAACCGCGGCCGTCGCGGTCCCAGCCGCCCCGACCGCCCCGACCGCCTGACATCCGCACCTGGTCCGGGCTGGCCGCGCTCGGTGAGGTCGTCGACAGGTTGCGCCCACAGCTACGGGTCTTCCGCGACGACCAGGAGCGAGAGCTGTTCGACCTCCCGGACGCGCCGCGCCCCGACCGCGACATCCCGGCGCCGGTGCGATTCCTGCCTGAGTACGACAACATCCTGCTCTCCCACGCCGACCGCAGCCGCGTCATCCCCGACGGCCGACCCGTTCCGCTTCCGCCCGGCGTCGCCGAGGCCGCACTCGCCTACGCCGCCACCTACCGCGAGCCGATGGTGCAGGCCCCACCACGCGGAGTCTGGGGACAGCGCGGCCCGGCACGCTGGCAGAGCTTCCGCGGCTCGCTCGGAGTAGACGCCGACGCGCCTGTCAGCGTCGACACGTTCGTGCTGCGCTACCTCGCCGCCTTCGGTCCCGCAACCATTCCTGACATCCGCACGGCGTGACGGTCGCGACCTGAACCGCCACAGCCGACCCGGGGGTGGACAACGTCGTAGCCACACCGCGGCAAGCTTCAGGTTCGTCAGCGCCCGGCCGGCGAGGGCAGCGTTCGGCGACGCTGGCGGCGCCACCCTGGTTGGAAGAGCCAGCGATCATTCAAGGCGACCTGCTCCCTGGCGATCTGCTGATGGTCGACGGACGGCTCAGCGCGGTCGCAGCTGCCGCGGTAGCAGTCGAGGCGTCAGTCGACCAGGACGGCGTGGACTTGGTAGACGCCGAAGGTCATGGTGGCTTGGCTGGTGGCGGTGCCGAGCGTGCCGTTCACCGTGGCGCCGGTGGCGGTGCGGCCGGCGAAGGCCGCGGTCCAGCCGAGTTGATAGGTCGCGGTGACGGTGGCATGGGTCCCGTCGGGTTCGACCGTGCGGTACTGGTGTTCGCAGCCGCTGGGCGAGGGTAGGTCGCGGGGGCCGTAGCTGGGCGTGCGCACGGTGCCGGGGGTGCTGCCGCAATCGACCGTGGCGGCGCCGTCGCCGGGGGTGACCCGCAGCCGGCTGGGCGTCAGCGTGACGGTCGCTGTCGAGCCGCGGACCGTGAGGGTGCGGCTCAGCGGTTTCCACAGGGCCGGGTCGATCCAGTACCAGGTGTGCGCGTTGACGATGGTGATCGGCTGTCCCTGGTGGGTCCACTGCGGTGATTTGTACGGCGTGGGCGCCGGTGGGGTGAGCTGGGGCAGGACCTGCCGGGCGAGTTGCACCGGAGTCGGCGGCGGTGGCGGCCGGCGTGGTGCCGGACGCCGACCGGCGCCGCGGGCGTTACCGGCGGGTGCGTTCGCCGCCGGAGCGTTCGCGGCCGGTGCGTTACCAGCGGGTGCGTTCGCCGGAGCGTTCGCCGCCGGTGCGTTCGCCGCCGGTGCGTTCGCCGCCGGTGCGTTCGCCGCCGGTGCGTTCGCCGCCGGTGCGTTCGCCGCCGGTGCGTTCGCCGCCGGTGCGGTGCTCGTGACCGCTCCCGTGCCGCCGGTCCCGGCGGGATCGACGTAGGTGGTGGGGTCCGGCTGGGCCGCGGCCACGTCGGTCGTCACGCCCTGGCTCCCGTCCGCCGGCGCAGCCGCCGCGGTA
>JBBSHH010000147.1:0-4275 GCA_038253225.1 Mycobacteriales bacterium
GAGCACCCGCAGCTGGATCACGACCAAGAGCAGGAGGTACACGGCCGCGGCGACGATGAGGATCCGCCAGCTCCAGCCGGCGGCGGCCCGCAGCAGCCAGGGGGCGGTCGGCCGGGTCGGGTCGTCGGGGTGGACCGCGAAAGCAGGCGCGGTCAGGGGGGCGGCTTGAGGGGCAGCCGTGGGCGGCGCGGGTGGCGCGGCCGGCGCGGCCGGCGGCCGGCCGCAGTCGGTCTCGTGCGCTGCGGCACCCGGGGGTGATGGGCGTGACATGACCATCGCTTTGCCCAGGATGGGGGGGCGCATCCGTCCGGTCGGGTCCCGGTCTCGTGCCGGTCGCGGGACGTAGGGTGGGGCCGGCCAGCCCACCGGCAGGAGGAGTTCTCGGTGCGAGTCTCCGACGTCATGACCAAGGCCAGCATCAGCGAGTCACCCGATGAGAGCCTGAAGTCAGCCGCGGCCCGGATGTGGGGCCAGCAGACCGGCTCGCTGCTCGTGATGGAGGGAGACCAGCTCATCGGCATCGTCACCGAGCGGGACGTGATGAAAGCGGTCGCTCGCGGCCTGATCCTGGACGAGACCCCGGTGAGCAAGCTCATGACGGCCGATGTGCTGACCGTGACCCCAGACACCAGCCTGCACGAGGCGGCCCGGCACATGGCGTCCCGCTGGATCCGGCACCTGCCGGTGGTGGACGGCGACAACGTCGTCGGCATGGTCAGCCAGCGCGACCTCGTCGGCATCCTCGCCGCCCTGGTCCGTGACCCCGATGCGGTGGAGCTGGCCAGCGATGATCTCGTCCGCGAACGCCGGCTGGTCCGGATCGAGCACGGCGACCTGGACTGACTGACCCACCGCCGGTCGGGAGCGGCCTGTCATGAGCGAACCGACAATGCCGGAGCAGAGCTCCGACGACACCGACGCCGGCTGGGGAGACCACCCGGCCGAGGTCGGGGACGACCAGCGTTTCCTCGATGACCGCCCGCCGCACCACGACCGGTGACGGGGCGCTCAGCCAGTTTCCGCGGCCGGTTGCACGCTCGCGCAGAACGCGCACCGCCGGGCGCCGAGCGGGATCGCGCTGAGGCACTCGACGCACTGTCGGGTGGGTGAGACGACCTCGGGTTCGGTCCGGAACCGGGACATGAACGCGGTCACCGGGCGAACAACGAGGAAGTACAGGACCGCCGCGGTGAGCAGAAAGCTCAGCAGCGCGGTCAGCACCGTGCCGTAGGCGAAGACGTGCCGGCCGTCGCCCTTGACATCCCACCGGTAGCCGTCGAAGTTGCCGGTGCCGAACAGGCCGATCAGCGGCGTGATCAACCCCTTCACGACGGCCTGGACGACGCTGGTGAAGGCGGCGCCGATGACCACGCCGATCGCCAGGTCGACGACGTTGCCGCGCAGGATGAAGGTGCGGAAACCCTTCACGCCCGTCACACCCACCTCTCGGGATTTCCGTTCACCGGCGGTGAGGCTAGACACCGCGACCTACGGCCGCAGGGTCAGGGTGAGCCGGGACGTCACGGCCGCACCGGCGAGATCGGTCGCCACCGCGGGTGCGACGGCGAGCACCACCAGGGCACCGTCGGTCTCGGCCAGACCCACCGCCGACGGGAGCGGGATCGTGACGACCCGGACCCGCTCGGCAATGACGGCCGCGACGCCCCGGCCACCGGTGCCGGCCGGGCCGGCGGCGGCCAGCACGTCCACCAGGTCGCCGGGACGCAGCAGCGCGACGGCCCCCGCGTCGGCCAGCCGCACCGGCGCGGCCACCAGCCCCGCCGGCAACGCACGCAGCAGGGGGCGCCCGACCAGCCGGACGTCGGTGACCGGTTCGCCGCGGCGGACCGGTGCGGCCAGGGTCAGGCCGGCCGCGTCGGCCGCCCGTCGCACGGCGCCGGCCGGCACCGCGGCGGGCGGAAGCAGCCGTACGGCGAGATCAGCGGGGCGGAGCGCCGTGCCCGCCGGCAGGTCGTGGGAGGCCACCACCACGCGCGCCGTCGGCGCCGGTGGCGGAGCAAGTGCGGTCAGCGCAAAGGCCACCGACGCCGCCGCGAGCCCGGCCGCGAGCAGCCGCCGGTGCCAGCTGACCGCGCGGCGGAGCTCGCGCCGCAGCTCCCCCGGTCTCACGGCAGCACCAGCTCGGTGCGGACGCCGTCGAGGGCCCGGGGGCACGGGCAGGTGCGGTCCGCCGGGAGCGCAGCGACCACCGCCACGAGGAGGGCGCGCAGCCGTAGGGTGTTCTCCGCGAAGACCCGAAAGACCTCCGTCGCGGTGACCGACGGGCCGCCCTCGATACCGGCGTCGTGGTCGGTGACCAGAGCGATGGCCGTGTAGCACAGGGCCAGTTCCCGCGCGAGCGCCGCCTCGGGCTGGCCGGTCATGTTGACCAGCGACCAGCCGGCGGCGGCGTGCGCCTGGGACTCGGCCCGGGTGGAGAAGCGGGGTCCGCTGACGACGACCATCGTGCCGCCGTCGGTGACGGGCCAACCGGCCGTGCGGGCGGCGGCGGCGGCCACCCGCCGGCCGTGGGGGCAGTAGGGGTCGGCGAAGGGCACGTGCACCGCGCCGGTGTCGTAGTAGGTCTGTGGCCGTCCCGTGGTGCGGTCGACCAGCTGGTCGGGGATCACCAGCGCGCCGGCGGCCAGGCTCGGTCGCAGGGAGCCCACAGCGCAGGGGGCGAGCACCTGGCGGACGCCGACGCTGCGCAGCGCCCAGAGGTTGGCCTGGTAGGGGATGCGGTGCGGCGGGTGCCGATGGTCGCGGCCGTGGCGGGGGAGGAACGCGACCTGCCGGCCCGCCACGGCGCCGAGGACCAGCGGGTCGCTCGGCGCTCCGTACGGCGTCTCCACGACCACCTCTGCGGCGTCCTCGAGGAAGGTGTAGAGCCCCGACCCGCCGATCACGCCGATCTCGGCCGGCCCGGCCCCACCAACCGTCATGGTCGAGGACCCTAACCTCGCGGCGACCCCCGCCCGGGTGCGTCGGGCACCCTGTGGACGCCGGCAGGGGGTCAGGCGACCTTGTGGCCTGAGCCCTTCGCGGGTTTGGTGGCCGGTTTGGACCCGGTCCCCGCCGCCGCCGCAGCGCCGCCGCCCGAGGAGCCACCCTCGCCGGCGCCAGAGCCGGCTTTGGTCGCGGCCCCCGCACCGGCGCCGGCACCTGCACCTGCACCGGCACCTGCACCGGCAGCGGCACCGGTCGCGGTGCCGCCCTCGGAACCGGAGCCGGAGGTGGCCGAGTCGGCGGAGGAGGCGGCGGCGTCGGCCTTCGGCCGCCGGGCGCGGCTGTCGGTCTTGTAGAAACCGGAACCCTTGAACACCACACCGACCGGCGAGAACACCTTGCGCAGCGGGCTGCCGCAGGAGGGGCAGTCGGTCAGCGGCGCGTCGGTGAACTTCTGTACGGCCTCCAGTGGCTCCCTGCACGTCGTGCACCGGTACTGGTAGGTCGGCACTCGAGCCCTCCGGATCTGGCACTCGCAGACTGTGACTGCTAATGGTGCCCGATCGACGGCGGTGCCGTCCAGCCCGCGGCAGCGCATCCGCCGACGTGAGAATGATCCGCGGCGTTCCGGGGCGCGTACCCTGCTCGCTGTGAATGCCCGGATGACGCTCCCGGCAGACCCGCGCTCGCCGGGTCAGGCTCGGCGGTTCGTCGCCGGTGCGCTCGAGGACGCCGGCCTGGACTATCTCGAGGACGCCGTCCTGTTATTGGTCAGCGAACTGGTCACCAACGCGCTGCTGCACGCCCGTACCGCTATCTCGGTGGCCTGCACGATCACCCGCGCCGAGCTGCTGGTGGAGGTCACCGACGGCAGCGGTGTGCTGCCGCAACGGCGGCACTACGCCACCACGGCCACCACCGGGCGTGGTCTGGCGCTGGTCGAGGCGACCGCGCAGGACTGGGGCGTGGAGCGGCGCGACGACGGCAAGGTGGTGTGGTTCACGTTGCCGACCCAGCCCGGTGCGGTTCGCGGGGACCGGACCGAGGCGACGGTCGAGTTCGGCCTCGACGCGGTCGAGGCGTTGTGAGCGCCGGCGAGGCGGTCGGTCAGACCGACGTGGTCGGGTCGGACGGTCTGGCGGAGGTTCGCCTCCCGGGTTATCCGCTGGACTGGCATCACCGCGCCCAGGAGCAGTACGACGAGCTGGCACGCGAGTTCGCCCTGATCGCGGTGAACCGGGGCAGGGAGGAGCCCGCGCAGCATCAGGTTCCGCGGCGACTGCTGGAGCTGGTCGAGGCGCTCACCGCCCGGTTCGCCGGGGTGACCGA
>JBBSHH010000148.1:0-4262 GCA_038253225.1 Mycobacteriales bacterium
CGAGCACGCCGTAGTCTCAGACACCGGTCGAGGCCTTCAGATCGATGAGCTTGGTCGCTTTCGATCCTCCGGAGGCCTCGGCCTCCAGCCCCGCAACTCACCCCCGCGAGTCGGTCACACCCACCTCAGGTACCAAGAGCCCGTCATCGTCTGCGCAATGGCCAACCGCGCCAACCGCATCGCGTTCGCTCTCCTTCGCGACCAGAAGCCCTACGACCCCGCCAAATGGACCCCGGAGGCCTGACACCCCTTCACAACTCCGGTCGCCAGTGCCAGGCTCGAGGCACGAAGGACCCGGACCAGACGCCGCGTCGGCTATGGCAGACCTCGGTCATGCCGCATCTAGCTTGGCGCCCGGGTCCTTCGCCAACACGGCAGCCCGAACGAAGCCAGACGACCCACCACCCGGTGAGGTCGCATACGTCAGCGTGGGCGCCAGGCACCCTCACCAACCTGACCTGCCGACCAAGATCCTCACAATCGGCCCCGCGCCGCGGAGCCAATGCCGCACGCCCGACCACAGACTTGACACGACCTACAGCCAGCTAGACCGTCGCCGAGGCTGCCGCCCCCCAGTCCGCCCCCAGCGCCCGGTGATCCATAGCGAAGCAACCGCGGCAGCCGCGGCTCACCCGCTATCGATCACCAGGAGGAGGGGTCGGCGGGGAGGGGTCCGCGTCGTTACGCTGGACCAGTGAGCGCCCCGCCGGACCTCGACGCGTGGCGGGAGCTGCCCGCGGCGCAGCAGCCGGACTGGCCGGACCCGCAGGCGCTGGCCGCCGCCGCCGCCGAGCTGTCCGGGCTGCCCGGTCTTGTCGTCGCCGCCGAGTGCGACCGGCTGCGCGGCCGGCTGGCCGCGGTGGCGGCGCGGGAGGCGTTCCTGCTGCAGGGTGGGGACTGCGCCGAGACGTTCGTCGCGACCACCGCCGAGAAGATCCGCGACAAGACCAAGACGCTGCTGCAGATGGCGATCGTGCTGACCTACGGCGCGAGCGTCCCGGTGGTGAAGGTCGGCCGGATCGCCGGGCAGTACGCCAAGCCCCGCTCGAGCACCATGGAGACGGTCGGTGGGGTGCCGCTGCCGTCGTACCGCGGCGACGCGGTGAACGACCTGCTCCCGACGCCGGCGGCCCGGGCCCCGGACCCATGGCGGATGGTGCGCGCCTACCACTCCTCCTCGGCGACGCTGAACCTGCTGCGGGCCTACGCCACCGGCGGGTTCGCCGACCTGCGTCAGGTGCATGCCTGGAACCAGGACTTCGTCCGGCGCAGCTCCGCCGGCCAGCGCTACGAGTCGATGGCGGCCGACATCGACCGGGCGCTGGCGTTCATGCGGGCTTGCGGGGTGGACCTGGACCGGGTGGACGCGACCGGCGGGGTCGAGCTCTACGTCAGCCACGAGGCGCTGCTGCTGGAGTACGAGCAGGCGCTGACCCGGTGGGACGAGGACCGGCGCCGGGTGTACGACCTATCCGGGCACCTGGTGTGGGTGGGAGAGCGGACCCGGGCGCTCGGCGGTGCCCACCTGGAGTTCGTCAGCCGGATCGCGAACCCGATCGGGGTGAAGCTCGGCCCCGCCATCACCCCGGACGACGCGGTGGCGCTGGTCGAGCGGCTCAACCCGGACGCCGAGCCGGGCCGGCTCACCCTGGTCGCCCGGCTGGGGGCCGCTCGGGTCCGCGACCTGCTGCCCCCGCTGGTCGAGAAGGTCGGCGCGACCGGGGTGCCGGTGGTGTGGGTCACCGACCCGATGCACGGCAACACCACCGAGACGGCCGGCGGGCACAAGACCAGGCACTTCGACGACATCCTCGACGAGGTGACCGGGTTCTTCGAGGTGCACCGCGGGCTCGACAGCTACCCGGGGGGGCTGCATGTGGAGCTGACCGGGGAGGACGTCACCGAGTGCCTCGGCGGCGCCGAGGACATCGGGCCGGATGACCTGGCCGGCCGCTACGAGACGGCCTGCGACCCGCGGTTAAACACCAGCCAGTCGCTCGAGCTGGCCTTCCTCGTCGCCGAGATGCTCAAGGGCGCGCGCTGACCGACGGGCCCGGCCGCGGCGCGGCCGGCGCCGAGCCCGGGCCTCTCAACCCGACCACCACACCGGCCACCAGCGCCAGCGCGACAGCGGCGGCCACGAGCAGCGGTGGCACCGGCGGCCGGTCGGTCGCCTCGGTGTCGCCGAACAGCCGCCCGGCGAGCCCCCCGAGGTCGTCGGCCGCGGTCGCGACGGCCGTCACCAGCCGCTCCCGCTCGCTGTCCGGCAGCGGCCAGCGGGGCAGCCCGGCGACCAGTCGGTGCGCCCGGGCCTGGGCGTCGACGGCCTCCTCGCACGGCGGGCAGCGGCCGAGGTGCCCGCGCAGCGCCGAGGCCTGTGCGGCGGCCAGCGAGTTGTCGGCCAGCGCGCCGAGCTGCGCCAGCCCGGCCGGGGGAGGGTCGCGGTGCGCCGACGCGTCCGGCACCGGCCGGCCGTCGTACGCCGTCAGCAGCCGGACCCGGGCGGCGGCCACCCGGTCCACCGCGACCGGTGCCGGTAGCCCGAGCCCGACCGCGAGGCTCCTCGTCGGCAACCCATAGGCGTCGCGGAGCCGCAACGCCCGCCGGTCGGCTGGTTCGAGCCGGCCGAGCGCGGCGAGCAGTCGCTCCTCGTGGCCGAGCCCGATCGAGGGCGCGGGGCGGTGCTCGACCGCTCCGGCGCAGTGGCGGAGCGCCAGCGCCTCGGCCTGGGCGAACCACCAGCCGGCCAGGTCCCCCACGGTCTCCGGCTGCGCCAGCAGCGCCGTCACCATGTCCGCGGCGCTGCGCGCGACCAGTTCGACCGCCGTCTGGGGGTCGCAGCCGGTCCGGCGGACCGCGTCGTGCACCCGGTCGGCGTAGGCCCGGACGACCGCGACGACCCCGTCGGCGGAGACCATCGCGACAGCCCCGGCGCGGACCTCGACTGGCCGGTAGGGCACCCGGCTACCTTAGGTGGACGTTTCGCCCGAGTGGAGGAGAACCGCCGGTGCCCGAGCTGGTCGACCTGCGCAGCGACACGCTGACCCGGCCCACCGCCGGCATGCGGCAGGCGATGGCGACCGCCGAGGTGGGGGACGACGTGTACGGCGAGGACCCCACCGTGACCGCGCTCGAGCAGGAGGTGGCCGGGCTCTTCGGGGCGCAGGCGGCCCTGTTCGTGCCCAGCGGCACGATGGGCAACCAGCTGGCGCTGCGGCTCGTGGTGCCGCCGGCGGAGGAGCTGCTCTGCGACAGCGACGCTCACATCGTGACCTACGAGGGCGGCGGGGCGGCCCAGCACGGCGGGATCCAGACCCGCACCCTGACCGGCGTCCGCGGCCTGCTGGAACCGGAGGCGGTCACCGCCCAGCTCCGGCCGGCCGGGTTCGGGACCGTGCCGACCCGGGCCGTCGCGGTGGAGCAGACCCATAACCGGGGCGGTGGGGCCGTCTATCCGCTGACGACGCTGCAGGCGCTGCGGGAGCTGACCGGCGTCGCCGGGGTGGCGCTGCACTGCGACGGTGCCCGGATCTGGAACGCCGCCGTCGCCACCGGGGTGCCGTTGGCCACCTACGGCGGGTTGTTCGACACGCTGTCGGTGTGCCTGTCCAAGGGACTGGGAGCGCCGGTCGGTTCGCTGCTGCTGGCGCCGGCGGCCCGGATGGCGGAGGCGCGAGCGTTGCGCCGACGCCTCGGCGGGGGGATGCGACAGGCCGGTGTGCTGGCTGCCGCCGGCCGCTACGCCGTCCGCCACCACGTCGAGCGGCTCGCCGACGATCATGCCCGGGCCCGGAGCCTGGCCGAGCAGGTGGCCGATGCGGCGCCGGAGACGGTTGATCCGACGCTGGTCGAGACGAACATTGTGGCGTTGGACCTGACCAAGACCCGCTACGACGGGGCCGCGCTGGCCGCGGCCGCACGGGCGGAGGGCGTGCTGCTCTCCGTGGTGGGGCCACGCCGGGTCCGGCTGGTCACCCATCTCGACGTCGACGGCCCGGCCGTGCGGCGGGCGGCGGCCGTGGTGCGCCGGCTGCTCGCCTCCTGAAGGGGCCGACCCGAAGCCGCCGAGCCGCCGGCGGTCCGACGACCTCGCACCGCCGCAGCGAGCCCCGCCTGTTCCTCGCCTAGCTGGCTGTAGGTCCTGTCAAGTCATCGCGTGGGCGTGGGGCATCGGCTCCGCGTTGCGGAGCTGATGTGGGCTTGGCCGGGGTGGTGTCAGGGGTGAGGGTGCCGGAGCGCCCACGCTGACGTATGCGACCTCA
>JBBSHH010000149.1:0-4256 GCA_038253225.1 Mycobacteriales bacterium
CGCAGCAGAGAGCCGGGGCACAGTGGACGCGTTCGCCAAGATCGACGAGATCGCCGCTGCGGTCGAGGGCGCCCGCGCGATGCCGATGTCGGCGTCGTGCATCGTGCACCGCGGCGAGCTGCTCGAGGCGCTCGCGCAGCTGCGCGCGTTGCTGCCCGTGGGGTCGCCGCCGCCGGCCGCCCGCTCCGACGGGGCGGAGATGGTGGAGCGGGGCCGGCGGGAGGCGGACCGCATCGTCGCCGAAGCCCGCGCCGAGCGGCTGCGGATCCTGGCCGGCGCCGAGATCGGCACCGGGATCGGCACCGGGATCGGCACCGGGGTGGACACCGGGGTCGCCCCCGGCAGCGTCGCCGACCTGCGGGCGGAGGTCGACGACTACGTCGAGGCGAAGCTGGCCCACTTCGAGGCGCTGCTGCAGCGGACGCTCGACGCCGTCTCGGCGGGGCGGGCGCAGCTGCGCGACGTCCCGGTGGCGACCGGCGGTCCGAGCCAGCCGGAGACCGCCGACCCGGCGGCGGGCGGGGCGCCGGCGGAGCCTCTGTAGACTGCACCGGTCCGAGCGTGTGCCGCTGGAGCCTCCCGACCGTGAACAGGACCCTTCTTCCTCGCCTCGATCCCCGCGCGCCGCTCGTGCTGGACACCCGCGAGCTGGGCCGGCGGCCGGGGTCGATGCTGACGTTGCGACGGACCGTGCCGGCCCCGGTCGGCCTGGCGCTGGAGCTGATCGGGGTACCGGCCGGCGCGGAGCTCGAGCTCGATCTGAGGTTGGAGTCGGTCATGGAGGGTGTGCTGGTCTCCGGCACCGCCCGGGCTCCGTTGACGGGTGAGTGCGGCCGGTGCCTCGAACCGGTCTCCGACGCCGTCGGGGTCGACCTGCAGGAGCTCTACGCCTACCCAGACAGCACGACCGACCAGACCGACGAGGGGGTCTCCCGGCTGCGGGGGGACCTGCTGGACCTGGAGCCGGCGCTGCGTGACGCCGTGGTGCTGGCGCTGCCGATGACGCCGCTGTGCTCCCCCGACTGCGCCGGGCTCTGCCCCGGGTGCGGGGTACGGCTCGACGACGCCGAGCCCGGGCACGGGCACGAGAGCGCCGACCCCCGATGGGCGGCGTTGCAGGACCTGCGGGCCGACGCGGCCGGCGAGACCCGTTCGACCGACCCAGACCAGGAGAGCTAGCCGTGGCCGTTCCCAAGCGCCGCATGTCCCGCAGCAACACCCACTCGCGCCGATCGCAGTGGAAGGCCAGCGCACCGGCGTACGCGACGTGCGGCCGGTGCAAGGCGCCGAAGCTCCCGCACGTCGCGTGCGGCAACTGCGGCACCTACAACGACCGTCGCGTGATCGCGGTCTGACGGCGCGGGTGGGCGACGCCGGTCCGGACCGGTCAGTTCTGCGGGCCGCGCTCGGGGTCGACCTCGACCCCGAGCTGCTCGAGCGTGCGCTGACCCACCGTTCCTACGCCTACGAGAACGGTGGGCTGCCCACCAACGAGCGGTTGGAGTTCCTCGGCGACGCCGTCCTCGGCCTGATCATCACCGACGCTCTCTACGAGGCCCATCCGGAGTTCCCGGAGGGTCAGCTGGCCAAGCTGCGGGCCGCGGTGGTGAACATGAAGGCGCTGGCCGACGTCGCCCGCACCGTCGAGCTCGGCCGCTACCTCCGGCTCGGACGGGGCGAAGAGACCACCGGCGGCAGGGACAAGTCCTCGATCCTGGCCGACACGTTGGAGGCGGTCATCGGTGCGGTGTACCGGGACCGGGGCCAGCAGCCGACGACCGAGGTGGTACGGCGGCTGTTCGCGCCGGTGCTCGCCGCCTCCGCCCAGCGCGGCGCCGGGCTCGACTGGAAGACCTCGTTGCAGGAGCTGACCGCCGCCCAGCTGCTCGGCGCGCCCGAGTACCGCGTCAGCGAGAGCGGGCCGGACCACGCCAAGTCCTTTGTCGCGACCGCGATGGTGGCCGGTGAGCGGTTCGGGACCGGTGCCGGCCGGAGCAAGAAGGAGGCCGAGCAGCAGGCGGCCGAGGCCGCTTGGACCGCGCTGAACGACCGGGCCCGGCTCGCCGCGGCCGAGGCCGTGGACGCCGCCACCCCCGAGTGAGCCCCGCCGCCGGTCAGTCCGGCCGGACGGCGCCGGCCAGCAGCGCCATCGCGGCGGTGGCCAGCACGACCAGACCGAGCGCGGCCGGCAGGCTGGTCGCGCTCGCCAGGCCGCCGATGACCGGCGGCCCGGCCAGCCAGCCGGGGTAGCTCATCGCCGCGACGGTCGCGATCCCCGGTCCGGCGCCGCCGCCGCCCTCCCGGGCCGCCGCCGAGAACACCACCGGCACCCCGCAGGCGATGCCGAGCCCGAGCAGCGCCAGCCCGAGCAGCGCGACCGGGACCGTCCCGGCCAGCAGCCCCAGCGCGAAGCCGGCCGCGGCCAGGCCCCCCGACCAGCGCAGGAACCGGACCGGTCCGACCGCCGCCACCACCCGGTCGCCGCCGAACCGTCCGGCGGTCATGGCCAGGGAGAACACCGCGAAGCCCAGCGCGCCGACCGCGGCCGTCGTGTGCAGCGGGCCGGCGAACCACACGGCGGTCCAGTCCGCGGCCACCCCCTCGGCGAACAGCGCGCACAGGGCGACCAGGCCCAGGACGAACAGCCGCCGGCTCGGCCGCCGCGGCCGGCCCCGGACCGGGCTGCCGGTAGCGTCCTCGCCGGCCGGCAACAGCGGTCGCAGCGCCACCGGGCCGCCCACCAGCAGCCCCGCCGAGACGACAGCGAAGTGCACCGGAGCGGAGACCGAACCGGCCGCCATCGCCGCGCCGACCAGGGCCCCGCCGAGCGACCCGACGCTCCACATGCCGTGGAACGAGGAGAGCACCGGCCGCCGGTAGCGCCCCTCGACGGCGACCCCGTGCGCGTTCATCGCCACGTCGAGCGCGCCGCTGGCCGCCCCCCAGACCACCAGGGCCAGCATCAGCAGCCCGACGTCGGGCGCGAGAGCCGGCAGCGGCAGCGCCAGACACAGCGCGACGAACAGCGTCCTGGTCACCGGCCGGCTGCCGTGCCTCGCGACCAGCCGACCGGCCACCGGCAGCGCCAGCACCGCCCCGACCGGTCCGCCGAGCAGGGCGATGCCCAGCGCCGCGGTGCTGAGCCCCCGGGCGTCCTGCACCCAGGGGATCCGCGACGCCCAGCTCCCGGACACCACGCCGTGGGCGAAGAAGGCGACCGCGACCGCGGCGCGCGCCCGGCGCACGTCCCGCGCCGGTCCGGCGAGCAGCGTCATCGGCCGCAACGGTAGAACAGGGGCATGCCCGAGCTGCCGGAGGTGGAGGTCGTCCGGGTCGGCCTCGAGCGCGCGGTGGTGGGCCGGACCGTCGAGGCGGTCGAGGTCGGGCACCCGCGGGCGGTCCGCCGCCATGAGCCCGGGCCGGCCGACTTCGCCGCGCTGCTCGCCGGCCGCCGCTTCGACGCGGCCCGGCGCCGCGGCAAGTACCTCTGGCTGCCGCTCGACTCCGGCGACGCGTTGCAGGCGCACCTCGGGATGAGCGGGCAGCTGCTCGTCGTACCGCCGGACAAGCCGTCGGAGCGGCACCTGCGGGTGCGGTTCCGCTTCAGCGACGGGGGCCCCGAGATGCGGTTCGTCGACCAGCGCACGTTCGGCGGCCTGGTCGTCGTCGCCGGCGGCGCGGACCTGCCGTCCTCGCTCGCGCACATCGCCCGGGACCCGGTCGACCCCTTGTTCGACGCCGCCGCCTTCGCCGCCGCGCTGCGCCGTCGGCGGACCGGGCTCAAGCGCGCCCTGCTCGACCAGAGCCTGGTCAGCGGCATCGGCAACATCTACGCCGACGAGGCGCTCTGGCGGGCCCGGCTGCACTACGCGCGAGCGACGGAGCGGCTGCGCCGCGGTGAGGTCGACCGGCTGCTGCCCGCAGTGCGGGCGGTGCTGCACGAGGCGCTGGCCGCCGGCGGCACCTCCTTCGACGCGCTCTACGTCTCCACCGACGGGGTCAGTGGTCGGTTCGAGCGCGAGCTCAACGTCTACGGTCGGGAGGGGGAACCGTGTCGACGCTGCGGTACGCCGATCCGCCGCGACGCGTTCATGAACCGCTCCAGCTTCAGCTGTCCGCGCTGCCAGCCGCGGCCCCGCGCCGGCCGTTGGTAGCGCAGGCTGGCGGGGTGGACCGGCCGGAGGTGATCGGCTGGGGCCCGGAACCCCTCGACGGGCCCGGTCCCCGCCGCCGGCTCGTGCTCGCCGCGGTGGGGC
>JBBSHH010000150.1:0-4136 GCA_038253225.1 Mycobacteriales bacterium
CCCAACCGGCCGGCGCTGACCAGCTGGGTGAGCAGCGGTGCGGGCGCGTGCAACGGATCGCGGGACTGGTCGTACATCGTGGCGAGGATCTGCTCGGCGGTGTCGAGCCCGATGAGGTCGAGCAGCGCCAGCGGGCCCATCGGCAGCGCAGCGCCCAGCGTCATTGCGGTGTCGAGGTCGGCGCTGCCGACGAAGCCGGCGGCGTACAGACGGATCGCGGCGTTGAGGTAGCCGAACAGCAGCGCGTTGGCGATGAAGCCCGCCCGGTCACCGACCGTCACCGCCACCTTGTCGACCTGGACGACCAGCCGCTGGACCGCGGCCACCGCCGCCGGGTCGCTGACGACCGTACGGACGATCTCTACCAGCTGCATCGCCGGGGCCGGGTTGAACCAGTGCATGCCGACGACGCGCTCCGGCCGGCCGGTGGCCGCGGCAATGGCGGTCACCGACAGCGAGGAGGTGTTGGTGGCGAGGATCGTGGCCGGTCCGCAGATCCGGTCCAGATCGGCGAACAGCGAACGCTTGAGCTCCAGGCGCTCCGGCACCGCCTCGACCACGAGCTCGGCGTCGGCCAGCCGGCCGCGATCGGTGGTGAGCTCGACCCGCGCGAGCAGCGCCCGCTGACCCCCGGCGGCGAGCCGACCGCGCGCGACCGCCCGGTCGGTCGACCGCTGCAGATGTCCGCGGCCTCGCTCGAGTGCCTCGGGGTCGCTCTCCACCCCGACCACGGCCAGCCCGGCCCGGGCCAGGACCTCGGCGATTCCGGCGCCCATCGTGCCGAGCCCGACGACGCCGACCCGGCCGAACTCGCCCGCCACTGCGACCGCCCACTCTCCGTCGTAGGTCCGGGGCAAGTCTCCCAGAGTCGCCGCCGGTGGGATCGGGCCGCCCGGGCGCCCGCGGCCCGTACCCTCGAGGGACGGGCAACACCGGGCGAAGGGCACGCGGGGCACATGGACAAGACCGGTCCCGACGTGTCGGACGTCGTCCGGGCGGTGGAGCAGGACGCCCCGACCCCGCTCGCGCTGGCCATCGGCGGCAAGCGCGGCCTGGTCGACAGTGGGCTGCCCGCCGCGGTGTTCGTGCTGGTCTACGGCTGGCTCGGCCTGCGGCCGGCGGTTGGTGTCGCCCTCGGGCTCGGCGGGGTGCTGCTCGGCGTACGGCTGGTCCGGCGGGAGCCGGCCCGCTATGCGCTGAACGGTTTCTTCGGCATCGCGATCTCGGCGCTGGTGGCCCTGCGGCTGGGACGGGCGGAGGGGTTCTTCCTGCCCGGCATCGTCGTCAACGCGGCGTACGCCGCCGCGTTCCTCGGTTCGATGGCGCTGCGCCGGCCGCTGGTCGGCGTCATCCTGGCGGCGCTGGAGCGACCGGTCGACGGCCCGCCGGCCATGCGGCTACGCCGGGTACACGTCTGGGCCACGCTCGGCTGGGCGGGCGTCTTCGGCGTCCGGGCGGTCGTGCAGGGCGCGCTCTACCTCGCCGGACAGCCCGGTTGGCTGGCCGCGACCAAGCTGGTGATGGGCTGGCCACTGACGATCAGCGCCGTCGTGCTCACGACCGCGGCCGTCCGACGGGCGATGCCCAGCAGCACCGACCCGGAGCCAGAGTCGGCCGACTGAGTCGGCCGACTGAACGGGCCGCCGGCTCAGAACAGGGTGGGGTTGGCCGGCTCGAAGCCGCGCAGCGCGTCGTAGTCGAGCCGCACGCAGGCGATGCCGCGGTCGGCGGCGAGCACCCGGGCCTGCGGCTTGAACTCCTGCGCCGCCAGCACGCCACGCACCGGCGCGAGCAACGGATCCCGCTCGAGGCGCTGCAGGTAGCGGGTCAGCTGCTCCACCCCGTCGATCTCGGCGCGCCGCTTGACCTCAACCGCAACGGTGCCGCCGGCCGCGTCCCGGCAGAGCAGGTCCACCGGCCCGATGTCGGTGGGAAACTCCCGGCGGACCAGCCGCCAGCCGGTGCCGAGCACCACGTCGACGCAGCCGGCCAGCAGCTCCTGCAGGTGCAGCTCGACACCGTCCTTCTGCAGCCCCGGGTCCACGCCCAGCTCGTGGCTCGAGTCGTGCAGAAGCTCCTCGAGTGTCACGACCAGCGCCTCACCGGCCCGGTTCGTCACCCGCCAGACCGGCCGGTCGCCGTCGGACTCCTCGACCAGCCGGCACGGGGGGCTCATCCAGTTCAGCGGCTTGTACGCCCGGTCGTCGGCGTGCACCGAAACCGACCCGTCGGCCTTGACGAGCAGCAGCCGAACCGCGGCGGGCAGATGGGCGGTGAGCCGGCCGACGTAGTCGACCGAGCACCGGGCGATGACGAGCCGCACGGCCGGCCAGCCTATGCGGTGGCCGCGGCCCGGCGGCCGCTGCCTTCCTCCGGGGCGCCGGCGCCGGTTAGGGTCGCGGACATCGAGAGGGAGGCGGCCATGCTTACGCACAAGCTCGTCGGAAACGCCATGCAGATGGCGGTCTGCCAGCTCGAACCCGGCCAGACGGTCTACTGCGAGGCCGGCAAGTTCCTCTGGAAGACCCAGAACGTCACGGTCGAGACCCGGCTGACCAAGCCGCAGGGCAACGTCGCCGGTGCGCCGGCCGCCGCCGGCGGCTTCTTCCAGAAGGCGATGGACGTCGGCAAACGGGTGATCGCCGGGGAGAGCCTCGCGTTCCAGTACTACACCGCCGCCGGCGGCTCCGGGCTGGTCACCTTCGCCGGCGTACTGCCGGGTGAGATGCGGGCGATCGAGCTTGACGGCAGCCGGGGCTGGTACGCCGAAAAGGACGCGTTCGTGGCGGCCGAGGCAAGCGTCGACTTCGACATCGCCTTCTCGGGGTTCAAGGCCGGCCGCCGCGGCGGTGAGGGCTTCGTGTTGGAGAAGTTCACCGGTCGGGGGACACTGCTGATCGCCGGCGCCGGAAACTTCATCGAGCTCAACCCGGCCAAGTACGGCGGCCGGATCCACGTGGACACCGGCTGCGTCGTGGCCTTCCAGGACACGATCCGCTACGGGGTCGAGCGGGTCGGCGCGTTGAACGCGCAGACCGCGATGACCGCTCTGTTCGGCGGGGAGGGACTATCCCTCGCCACCCTGGAGGGCGACGGCTCGGTGATCCTGCAGTCGATGACGATCGAGGGCCTGGCGAAGGCGCTGGCCAAGAACATGGCGGGGGGCGACGAGAAGAAGGGGCCGCTCGGCGGCCTGCTGTCCGGCAGCTTCGAGTAGCAGTCGAGAAGGAGCGCGCGATGAGTTTCCTGGACAAGGCCAAGGTCGCCGCCGCCCAGGCGGCGCAGAAGGCCCAGCAGGGTATGGCACAGGGCCAGGCAAAGATCGACGACCTGCAGACCAGGCGGCAGGCCGACGCCCTGCTGCGCGACCTCGGCGCAGCGTTCTACGCCGAGCAGCGCACCGGCGGTAACCGGGCCGCGGTGGCCAGTGCCCTGCAGGCGCTGGACGCTCACGCGGCCGCTCACGGGCCCATCGACACCGCCGCGGCCCCGGCCGCGCCGGGAGGCTGGCCGCCGGGGGAAGGCCCGACCGGGACTACCGGCCCGGGCCGACCCGCCCCGCCGCCACCGCCCGCGCCGGGCGCACCCACCGGCAACTTCTCCCTCGACGACCTCTGAGCAGACTCCGGGTCATTCCGACCACTGGTCGCGGCGGCGGGCGAGAAGCCCCGCGACCGCGGCCAGACCCGCGGCGAGCGCGAGCAGCAGGACCAGCAGGCCGCGCGATGACGACGGCGCCTGCAGCGGTCCGATCAGGTGCAGGCCGCCGCCGCCGTTGACGGTGCGGGTGGCGGGCCCGGTCGAAGCCGGGCCGGCGCCGGTCGCCGCGGCCGCTGCGGCGGAGGCCGCGGGCGCCGCGGCGTCGGTGGTCGTTGGTCCGGTCGAGGGCGGCGTACCGGCGGTCGTCGTGTCGTCCACGGGCACCGGGCCGGGATGGATGGCGCCGCCGACCTGACGGGCGGGCGGCGGCCCGGGCGTGCCGCCGAAACTGCCGCCGGTGGGGCCGGTGGACGGGCCCGCACCGCCGGGGCTGGGGCTGGCCGAGTCGGTCGAGGTCGGGGTCGCGGTGTCCGTCGGGGTCGCGGTGTCCGTCGGGGTCGCGGTGTCCGTCGGGGTCGCGGTGTCCGTCGGGGTCG
>JBBSHH010000151.1:0-4117 GCA_038253225.1 Mycobacteriales bacterium
CAACCGCACGGCGGTGCGGGTGGTCGACCCGGCGGGGCAGGTCGCGGCGGCCCGCCGCGGCGCTGACTACCCGGTGCTCGCGCCCGCGGGGCTGGGCCGGTCGTGGCGGGCGACCAGCTCCCGGCTGCTCCCGGCGCCGGGGGCTCCCGGCGGCACGGTCGGGCTGCACATCGGTTACGTCACCCCGGCCGGTCGCTACGCCGAGCTGGCCGAGAGCGACGGCACCGACCTGCTCCGCCGCGAGCTCGGGGTGTCGCCGACGGCCCTGCCGCCGGTGACCGTCAACGGCCGGCCGTGGCGGCAGTGGCGCACGTCCCGCAGCGAGCTGGCCCTGACCTACGCCGATCGGCAGCGGACCGTGGTGGTCACCGGCTCGGCCGGCCTACCCGAGCTGCGGCGGCTCGTCGCGTCGCTGCGCGAGGGCTAGCTGGGTACCGGGTCGGACCCGGCTCGGCCGCCCGGGCGGCAGCGCAGCAGCCGGCGCAGCGCCAGCCAGCTGCCGCGACCGGCCCCGTAGCTGCGCAGCGCCTCCGCCGCGTACCGGGAGCAGCTGGGAGTGAACCGGCAGCAGGGGCCGCGCGCGCTGCTGACCGTCCGCTGGTAGTCGTCGACGAGGGCCAGCAGCACCGCCGTCCGACCCTGCCGCCGCGCCGGTCCCGGGCGGAGCAGCTGACCGGTCAGCCGGGGGAGCGCGAGCAGCAGGAGCAGCAGGCAGTTGCCGTCCAGTCCCTCGGCAAGGCAGCACCCGGTCTCGAGCAGGCAGGCATCACGCAAGCAACCGCCGCCCGGGCCGGGGCCGTACCGGGAGCCGTAGCCCGGCCCGTAGCTCCCGTAGCCGCGGCGATAGCCGCCGCGGCGCATGCCGCCGCCGAAGATGCCGCCGCCGAACGGCGTGCCGACAACGGTCCAGCCACGTCGGCCGCGCCGGTTTCGCAACTCCATGGGCGCGTTGTCTCCCCCCGACCCGATTCGCACACGCGGACGGCGGCTAAACTCCGGGCCGCATGAGCCAATCAGCAAACCTCGACCCGGTCGCAGCGCAGCGGCTCGGGCACGCCGACCGCATCTTCACCTCCGATCTGTCGGTGAACGAGTTCGCGCTGCTGCACGGCGCGGGCTTCGACCCGATGGACCTCGTGATGGGCGTGTCCGTCTACCACGTCGGCTTTCAGACCTCCGGGATGCGCCAGCAGCAGGAGCTGACGGTGCTCAGCGAGGCGATGTACCGGGCGCGGTGGAACGCCATGTCGCGCATGCAGGCCGAGGCCGACTCGCTCGGCGCGGACGGCGTCGTCGGCGTACGGCTGGAGTGGCGGCCGCACGGCGAGGCCGCCGAGCACATCGAGTTCATCGCGGTGGGTACCGCCGTCCGGTTCGCTGCCCAGCCGGGGGCCTACCGCCGGCCGAACGGGCAGGCCTTTTCGAGCCACCTCTCCGGCCAGGACCTGGTGACGCTGCTCGCCACCGGTCACGTGCCGGTCGCGTTCGTGTTGGGCAACTGCGTCTACCACGTCGCCGCCCAGGGGTTCATGCAGAGCCTGAAGCAGATGGGCCGCAACGTCGAGATGCCGCAGTGGACGCAGGGCAACTACGAGGCCCGCGAGCTGGCCATGTCGCGGATGCAGGCCGAAGCCGAGCGGGACGGCGCCACCGGCGTCGTCGGCGTCCGGTTCACCGTGCACAACTACGTGTGGGGCCTGCACACGCTGGAGTTCTACGTCGACGGAACGGCGATCCGCCGGCACGCCGACGCGCCGCCGGTCCGGCCCAGCTACGTGCTGCCGATGGGCTGAGCGCGCCGGTGTCGTTCGCCGATGGAGCGCGCTACGACCCGGCCGCGGCGGCCGGCGTGATCGCCGCCGCGCTGGCGCTGCCCGGGGGCGCCGGCCTGCTGGTCGGCGTACTCGCGCGGCTGCCCGGCACCGGCTACACCGCGGGCCGGCGGTCGTGGCTGCGCAGCAGCCCCGAGCGGGTCGAGGTGGGGGAGTGGCGCTTCTCGGCCGCCGACGACCACCGGCTGCGCGCCGAGCACGTCGTCAACGGCATCGTGCTCGCCGAGCAGGTCCTGCCGGCGGGCGCGGCGGCCGAGCGCGTCGCAGGCGCCGTCGAGAAGCACCTGGCCGACCACGGCAGCGGCGTGCTGCCCGACGTGGTGGCGGCGCTCGCCGGGCTGGCGGCGGCGGCGGAGTAACCCGCGCCACCGGCGACCGGCCCTACCGGTCGGTGGCCGCCAGCGCGGCGGCGAGCCGGGCGCGGGCGCCGTCGAGCCACTGCTGGCAGAGCGCCGCCAGCGCCTCGCCCCGCTCCCACAGCGCCAGCGACTCCTCCAGGCTGGCGCCGCCCGCCTCCAGCCGGCCGACCACGTCCGCGAGCTCGTCCCGGGCCTGCTCGTAGCTCTGCGCCGTAGCGGTCGGCTGGACCGTCGGCTCGGACGTCGGCTCAGGCGTCGGCTCGGGGCGTCGGTCCCGGCTCACCCGGCTGCCGCCGGTACCGGCCCGGCCGGGTCCGTCACGGTGGCGGCGAGCGTCCCCTCCGCCAGCCGGAGCCGCAGCGCCGTGCCGGCGCGGACATCCGCCGGCCGGCGGACCACCCCGCCGTCCGGGCGCTGCACGACGGCGTACCCCCGCTGCAGGGTCGCCGCCGGGGACAGGGCGGCGACCCGGGCGCGGGTCGCCGTGAGGTCGTCCGCGGCCCGGTGCAGTCTCGCGTCCATGCAGCGTCGGGCCCGGTTCCGCAGCTCGCCGACGTCGGCCGCCCTGCGGTCCAGCGCGCGGCCGGGGTCGGCCATCACCGGCGCCCGTCGTAGCGCCGCCAGCCGGTCCTGCTCCCGGTCGAGCAGCGCGGCCAGCCGTCGCCGGCCGCGGTCCCGCAGCCCCGCCACCAGCGCCAGCTCCTCGCCGACGTCGGGGACGACCAGCTTGGCGGCGTCGGTCGGGGTGGACGCCCGCCGGTCGGCGACGAGGTCGACCAGCGGCACGTCGCTCTCGTGCCCGATCGCGCTGACCACCGGCGTACGGCAGCGAGCGACGGCGCGGCACAGCGCCTCGTCGGAGAACGGCAGCAGGTCCTCCACCGCGCCGCCGCCCCGGGCCAGCACCACCACATCGACCTCCGGGTCGTCGTCGAGCAGGCGCAGCGCACCCAGGACCGCGGTCACCGCGGTGGGGCCTTGCACCGCGACCGACTCGACCCGAAACCGCACCGCCGGCCAGCGACGGCGGGCGTTCTCGAGAACGTCCCGCTCGGCCGCGCTGGCCCGGCCGGTGACCAGCCCGACGGTGCGGGGCAGGAACGGCAGCGCTCGCTTGCGCGCGGCGGCGAACAGCCCCTCGGCGGCCAGCACCGCCCGCAGCCGCTCGATCCGGGCCAGCAGCTCGCCGAGCCCGAGCGGGCGGATGTCGTACGCCGTCAGCGACAGCGTCCCCCGGCCGAGGAAGAACTCGGGCTTCACCCAGGCGGCGATGCGCGCTCCGGTCGCCAGCGGCGGCACCAGCGCATCGCACATCCCCCGGCTGCACCGCATCGGCACCGAGACGTCCGCGACCGGATCCCGCAGCGTGACAAACACGGTGGCCATGCCGGGCCGGCGGCTGACCTCGGTGACCTGGCCCTCGACCCAGACCCGGCCGAGCCGACCCACCCACGACGCGATGGCCTGCGCGACGGTACGCAGCGGCAACGGCGTTTCGGCGCTGGACTCGAGCGGCACGGGGTGCAGGCTAGCTGCCCGACTCAGCCGGCTCAGCCGGCCGGACCGGGCTCAGCCGGCCGGACCGTCGGAGGTGCCGGCGTCGGTCTGCAGCTTCGCGATGCGGTTCTCCAACATGGTCACGATCGGCAGCCGGTTCCCGTGCGCCCTTTCGTAGTCACGGAGCTGGACGAGGTCGTCGAGGCCGAGCCGACGCAGCCGACCGCGCAGCGAGCCGAGCGTGAGGTGGTCGAAATCCGCCAGCGGCAGCTCGTCGTGTCCGAGCGTCGCGCCGGAGGGGACCCCGGCGGCGTGCACCTGCCGTTCGGCGCGGTCGGCGGCCAGTCCGGCCGTGCCCGGAGCGCCCAGATCGGCGGCCACGGTGTCGGCGGCCACGGTGTCGGCGGCCGCCGGCGGTGTGGGCGCCCA
>JBBSHH010000152.1:0-4073 GCA_038253225.1 Mycobacteriales bacterium
ACTCGGTGTGCACGTGCAGGTGCACGAACGAGTTGGCCACGGGCGCCGGACCTCCTTCACGGATCGATCAACCGGACCGGGCACGGGCCGGGGAAAGGCGGCCGGGCTGCCGGGACCGTTCTAACACGGCCAGCGGAGAACTCCCGGCGTGTCCGGTCGCGGCCGGCGTGCTCGGCGTGTCATCGCCCCGGCCGCGCTGAGCCCGCCGGCAGCGGCTTGGCGTAGCGGTACTCGACGGTGCCGCTACGGTCGTGGCGCTCACGGGCCCCCGGCGCCCGGGCGTAGCCGAGCCGCTCGTAGAGCCGGTGCGCGTCGGTGAACCGGGTGTCCGACCACAGCACCAGCCCGGCGGCGCCCTCGGCTCGGGCGGCGTCCTCGACCAGCGCCACCAGCCGGGTACCGAGTCCGCGCCGGCGGGCGCCGCGGGACACGTAGAGCGTCTTGAGCTCGTCGGCTACCAGGCCGACGCAGGCGACGAGGGCCCCGTCGAGCTCGACCACCCAGAACCGGCCCCGTTTGGCGGCGTAGGCCGACCCGGGCGCGCGCAGCCACGGCTCCTCACCGTCGACGTCCATGACGCAGCCGGGGTAGTCCGACCAGCAGCCCTCGATCAACGCGATGAGCGCCGCCGAGTCCTCGTCGGCCACCGGCCGGAGCACCGGCAGCGGCTTGCGCATCGTGACGTGCGGGATGTCCGCTTCCTGGTACTGCGCCCCCACAGCGGTGTAGCCGGCCCGTTCGTAGAACCCGCGGGCGTGGGTCTGGGCGTGCAGGGTCACCGCCGGCAGCCGGCGCCCCGCCGCCTGCGCCTCCAGCCCCGCCAGCACCGCCCGCCCGAGGCCGGTGCCGCGCGCGGCGGCGAGCACCGCCATCCGGCCGATGACACCGACACCGTCCGGGCCGGTGACCAGCCGGCCGGTGGCGACGACGACCCCGTCGGCGACCGCGACGACGTGGTCGGCGTCGGCGTCCAGCGCGTCCTTCTCGATCTCCGGCGGCACCGACTGCTCGACGCCGAACACCACGTCGCGCACCCGGTGCGCCGCTGCCAGCTCGGCCGGCGTCACGGCCAGCCGGACCTCGACCGCGCTCACCGCGCGCCCGGGCCGAACGGCGGTGGCGGCACCAGCGGCTGCTCCCCGGCGACGCGCCGGTGGGCGTCGGGCAGCAGCGGCCGGAACGTGACCAGCGCCGGCGCGACGTCCACCGGCAGCGGGTCGACGACCCGGATCCCGGCTCGGGTGCCCAGCGCCGCCAGCGTGCGACCCGACGCGGTGACGGCGACCGCCGCCACGCACGCGCAGGACCGGCGCAGCGCCGTCGCCTCCGCCGGCGGCACCCGGCGGGCCAGCGCCGCGTACGCCCGGTCCAGCTCGGCGCCGAGGTCGCGGACCGGCAGCGTCCGCACCTCCGGAGCGCTACCGGTCGCCCCGAGCCTGAGGTAGACGGCGGTGACCGAGTAGAAGCGGAGCAGGGCGCGCACCCCGGCCGGGGTCTGGTAGGCCACGAGGTCGACGACGGCCGGAACCGTCTCCTCCGGTCGGGTGGCGGCCCGCTGCGCCAGCCGGGCAGCGGCCTCGTCGACGTAGTCGTCGACCGCCTGGCCGGCGGCCGGCCCGACCACGACCGGCACGCCCCGGGCGGCGGGGAGCGCCGGCGCGGTGTCGGTCGCCTCGGCGACCAGCGCGCTGCCGGTCATCGCCGCCGCCAGCGCCACGCCCATCAGCGTCCGGATCGCCGCCGGCGGCGCCGGCGCCAGCCCGCGGCGGAGCAGCCGGGCCGCCGCCGGCACCAGCCGGTCATCGAGCTCGCGCAGCGTCATGACTGCGCGCGTACCCGTTCCAGCGCATCGGCGAGGTCGGCCGGCGGCGGGCTGGCGAACTCCATCCGACGGCCGTCGGCGGGGTGGTCGAAGCCGAGCCGGGCGGCGTGCAGCCACTGCCGGGTCAGCCCGAGCCGGGCGGCGAGCGTCGGGTCGGCCCCGTAGGTGAGGTCCCCGACGCAGGGGTGCCGCAGCGCCGCCATATGGACGCGGATCTGGTGGGTGCGACCGGTCTCGAGCTGGACCTCCAGCAGCGACGCGGCTCGAAACGCCTCGACCGTGTCGTAGTGGGTGACGCTGGGCCGACCGCCGGCGACGACCGCGAACCTGTAGTCGGCGCTCGGGTGCCGGTCGATCGGCGCGTCCACCGTGCCGCGCAGGGGATCCGGGTGGCCCTGCACGAGCGCGGCGTAGCGCTTGTCGACGGCGCGGTCCCGGAACGCGGCCTTGAGCCGGGCGTACGCCGGTTCGCTCTTGGCGACGATCATCAGCCCGCTGGTCCCGACGTCGAGCCGGTGCACCACCCCCTGCCGCTCGGCCGCACCGGAGCTGGCCAGCCGGTGGCCGGCGGCGGCCAGCCCGCCGACGACGGTCGGGCCGGTCCAGCCGGGACTGGGGTGCGCCGCGACCCCGACCGGCTTGTCGACGACCAGCAGGTCATCGTCCTCGTAGATGACCGTGAGCCCGGGGACCACCGCCGGGAGCTGACGCGACGCGGCGGCGGGTCCGGGCAGCGCCACCTCCAGCCACGACCCGGCACTGACCCGGTCACCCTTGCCCCGCTCCACCCCGTCGAGGCGTACCGAGCCGGTCTCGGCGAGCCCGGCGGCGACGGTCCGCGACAGCCCGAACAGCCGGGACAGCGCGGCGTCGAGCCGGAGCCCGTCGAGCCCTTCGGGCACCGGCACGCTGCGCAGGTCAGTCACCGGAGCGACCGGACGTGGCGGTACGCCGGCCGTCCACGCCCAGCCCGCGGGAGGCCAGCAGCACGGCGAGCAGGCCGCCGGTCACGATGGCCGAGTCGGCCAGGTTGAACACGGGCCAGTGCGGCACCTCGATCCAGTCCACGACGTGGCCGCGCAGCGGTCCGGGCGCCCGCAACAGCCGGTCCACGAGGTTGCCGGTGGCACCGCCGAGCAGCAGCCCGAGGCTGATCGCCCACGGCAGGCTCCGCAGCCGGGTGGCGGTGCGGGCGATGGCCACGATCACCCCGGCAGCCACCAGCGTGAACAGCACGGTGGCGCCGCCGCCGACGCCGAAAGCGGCCCCGGGGTTGCGGGTCTCGAGCAGGGTCAGCAGACCGCCGAGCAGCCGGATCGGGGTGCGGTCGGCGAGCCGGGCGACGACGAGCACCTTGGTGACCGCATCCACCGCCGCCACCAGGACCGCGGTGCCGAGCAGGGCGCCGACCCGCCGGCGAGAGCGCCGGGTTGGCTGGCTGACGGGTTCGGACGGGGGTGGGGAGCCGCTCAGCGGCGTTCCTCGCGCTGCTTGCATGACACACATAGTGTCGCGCGCGGGAACGCCTGCAGCCGCGCCTTGGCGATCGGCTGTCCGCAGCTCTCGCAGCTGCCGTAGCTGCCGTCGTCCAGCCGGTCGAGCGCCCGCTCCACCTGGGCGAGCAGGTGCCGGCTGTTGTTCGCGAGCGACATCTCCTGCTCACGCTCGAACGTCTTGCTGCCGGCGTCGGCCTGGTCGTCACCGGAACCGTCTCCGGCGGAGTCCCGCTGCAGGACCCGCAGCGTCGCCGCGGAGCCGTCGATCTCGGCCCGCAGCTCAGCCGCCTGCCGGCCCAGCTCGGTCCGGATCCGGGTGATCTCGGCAGCGGTCCAGTCCTCGTCGCCGGCCGCGACCCGCGGCGGCGCCGTCGGCTGCTGCACCGCCGCCGGCTTCTTCGCCGCCCGCTTCGTCGCCGCCCGGGTACTCGCCTTGGTGACCGCCTGCTTCGGGGCCGCCGGCTTCGGCGCGGGCGCCCGGGTCGCTGCCCTCTTGGTGGTCGCGGTCTTGGTGGTCGCGGTCTTGGTGGCCGCGGTCTTGGTGGTCGCGGTCTTGGTGGTCGCGGTCTTGGTGGTCGCGGTCTTGGTGGCCGCGGTCTTGGTGGCCGCGGTCTTGGTGGCCGCGGTCTTGGCGGCCGCGGTCTTGGCGGTCGCGGTCTTGGCGCCCGTCTTGGCGCCCGTCTTGGTGGCGGTCTTGGTGGCCGCGGTCTGCTTCCTCGGGGCCGGCTGCCGGGCAGCCGGGAGCTTCGCCGGGG
>JBBSHH010000153.1:0-4066 GCA_038253225.1 Mycobacteriales bacterium
TGCCGGGGCCCCGTCCGGGGCCCCCCCCCCCCCCCCGGGCCGCGGGGGGGCCCCCCGGGGCCCGCGGCGGTTGCCCGGGGGGGTGTTGGGGGGGGGTGCGGGGCCCCGGCCGCCACCCCCCGGTCGGGGGGGGTTGCCCCGGGGTCCGGCCGGGGTTGGGCCGTGTGGTGTTGTGGGGGGGTGGGGGCCCCCCGCCGCCCCCAAAACCCTCCACCGCGGGCCAGAACGTGCCGCGGCCGGGACCAGCTATGAGCCGCCGCGGCCGGGCCGCCCGCTGCGCATGAGGTCGAGCAGCCGGCCGCCGTACGAGCGCAGCGGCGCCATCACCGCCGTCGGCCGGCCGGTCCCGGCGCGCAACCCGGCCAGGACCTCGAGCACCGCGGTGCCGGCGTCGGTCTGCGCGGTCCAGCCCAGCTCGTCGCGGGCCCGGGTGACGTCGAGCAGCGGCGCGGACATCGCCAGGTCGATCCAGCCGGGGTCGGTGGGCTGCAGGTGCAGCCGCCAACTCAGGTCGACGACGCCGCGCAGCACGCCCGCGGGCAGTGGTAGCGGCCGGGCGTGCAGCAGCCGGCCGAGCGTGGCCGGGTCGAGCACCGGCTCGGCGGCGAGGTTGACAGCGCCGTGCAGGTCGCCGACCGCGGCCAGCGCAAAGGCGTGGGCCGCGTCGGTGGTGTGCACCGCCTGTACGGCGAGGCCGGGCGGGATCGGCAACACCGGCAGCAGCGACGGGCGCAGCAACGTGACGGGGACCAGCGGGCCGAGGAAGTACCGGGCCAGCTCCGCGCCGGCCGCTGCCTGCAGGATCAGCCCCGGCCGGAGCCGGACCACCCGCCGGTCGGGGTGCTCGGCCTCCAGCCGGTCGAGCATCCGCTCGGCGGTCGCCTTGTGGCGGGAGTACACCGAGGACGGCACCCCCCCGGTGGGCCAGGACTCCGGCACCCGCCGGTCCTTCGGCCCGGGGGAGTAGGCCCCGATCGAGGAGGCGTGCACCAACGCCGGTACGCCGGCCGCGACGACAGCGTCGATCACCGCGCGGGTGCCGTCGAGGTTGACCCGCTCCATCTCGGCCGGCTGGTGGCTCGGTTGCAGCCGCCAGGCCAGGTGCACGACCACGTCGGCATCCCGGAACGCGCTGGTCAGGGCCGTGGTCGCACCGGACGCGCCGACGTCGCAGGTCACCCACTGCTCGGCCCGGGCGGCGACCGGTCCGTCGGCCGGCGGGCGGCGGGCCACGCCGACGACGGCGTCCACCGCCGACATCCCGGCCAGGTGCTCGAGCAGGGCGCTGCCGACGTTGCCGGTGGCGCCGGTCACCACAATCCGCATGTCCGCCCGCCTGCCCGGTCACCACCTCGGCCAACCGGGTAGTCGGTCGGACAGCCCGGGCGTCACGCCAGGCTGACGATGACGACCGACTCGCCGTCGAGCTCCACCGCGCCCGAGCGGTAGACGAACCCGGACGTCGACGCCGCCAGCACGGCCACCGGGCTGCCCTCCACCGGCACGGTCTGCCGGTCCGGCCCCAGGTTGGCCACCACGAGCACGCTCCCCCGGCGTACGACGAACCAGCGCGCGGACTCGTCGTACGCCGTGCCGACCCGGTCCAGCCGGCCGTCGGTCAGCTCGGCGTGCTGCCGGCGCAGCTCGATCAGCCGCCGGTGCCAGTCCAGCAGGGCGCCGTGCGGCTCCTTTTCCAGCTCCCCCCAGTCCAGCCGGGACCGTTCGAAGGTGGCCGCGGCCTGGGGGTCGGGTACCTCCTGCGCACCCCAGCCGTGCGCGGTGAACTCGGCCCGGCGACCCTGCCGCACCTTCGCCCCCAGCTCCGGCTCGTAGTCGGTGAAGAACAGCCACGGCGTAGCCGCGCCCCACTCCTCGCCCATCCACAGCATCGGGGTGAACGCGCTGGTGAGCACCAGCGCCGCGCCGACCTTGAGCAGCCCCTCGCTCATCAGCGCCCCGGAGCGGTCTCCCTGCGCCCGGTTCCCGACCTGGTCGTGGTCCTGGAGGTAGCCGAGGAACCGGTCGCCCGGCGTCAGCTCGACATCGACCGGGCGGCCGTGCGCCCGGCCGCGGAAGCCGGACCAGCAGCCGTCGTGCACGAACGCCCGCTCCAGCGCCTTGGCCAGCACCGGCAGCGGGCCGAAGTCGGCGTAGTAGCCCTGCCGCTCGCCGGTCAACGTGGCGTGCAACGCGTGGTGGATGTCGTCGGTCCACTGCGCGTCGAGCCCGCAGCCCCCGGCCTCCCGGCTGCGCACCAGCCGCGGGTCGTTGCGGTCGCTCTCGGCGATCAGCGTCAGCGGCCGGCGGAGCTGACCGGACAGCGCCGCCACCTCGACGACCAGCTCCTCGAGGATGGGGGTCGCCCGGTCGTCCCGCAGCTCGTGCACCGCGTCCAGCCGCAGCCCGTCGCAGTGGTAGTCCCGCAGCCACATCAGCGCGTTGTCGATGACGAAGCGGCGGACCTCGTCGGAGGCGTCCGCATCGAGGTTGACCGCCGGTCCCCACGGCGTGTGGTGGGTGTCGGTGAAGTAGGGGCCGAAGCGGGCGAGGTAGTTGCCGTCCGGGCCGAGGTGGTTGTAGACCACGTCGAGGAGGACACCGAGCCCGCGGGCGTGGCAGCCGTCGACGAAGCGGGCCAGCCCGGCCGGCCCGCCGTACGGGTCGTGGACGGCGTAGAGGTCGACGCCGTCGTAGCCCCACCCGCGCCGGCCGGGGAAGGCGTTGACCGGCAGCAGCTCCACGTGGGAGATCCCGAGCTCGACGAGGTGGTCGAGCCGCTCGAGAGCCGCGTCGAACGTCCCCTCGGAGGTGAACGTGCCGACGTGCAGCTCGTAGACCACGCCACCGCGCAGCGGCACGCCCCACCACCGCTGGTCGGTCCAGGGGAACGCGCCCGGGTCGACCACCCGGCTCGGCCCGTGGACCCCGTGCGGCTGCCACCGCGACCGGGGGTCGGGCAGCGCCGGCTCGGCGCCGTCGACGACGAACGCGTAATCGGCGCCGGGCTCCACGTCGGGGGCGGCCAGCTCCCACCAGCCGCCCGCGGCCGCGGCCATCGGCCGCTGGGCCGCGCTGATCTCGACCGCCATCGACTCGGCCGCCGGAGCCCACACCCGTAGCGTCGTCATGGTTGCTCCATGCCACCACCGGTCGGCGGTCACACCCGTCGCCGTACGCTGCGCCGATGGTCCGGAACCTGCGTAAGCTGCTGCGGCTGCCGCCCGGCCCGGTCGTGCTCGACGGTTACGACCCGCGGGCGACACCCGGAGCACCCGGCGGCAAGGAGCGGACCAAGGCGGCGCTGGCCACGGACGGGCCGCTGCTCGCCGACCTGCAGGAACGCCTCTACGCCGAGGCGAACACCCAGGAGGGGCCGCGCAGCGACCGTCGGCTGCTGCTGGTGCTGCAGGGCATGGACACCAGCGGCAAGGACGGCACCGTCAAGCACGTCATCGGCGCGATGGACCCGCAGGGCAGCGCCATCACGTCGTTCAAGGCGCCCACCGAGGAGGAACTGGCGCACGACTTCCTGTGGCGGATCCGAAACCGCCTGCCCGGCGCCGGCCTGGTCGGCATCTTCAACCGGTCGCACTACGAGGACGTCGTGATCGTCCGGGTCCACGACCTCGTCTCGCCGCAGGTGTGGGGCGGGCGCTACGACCAGATCAACGCCTTCGAGGCCGAGTTGACCGCCGCCGGGCTGACGATCGTCAAGGTGTTCCTGAACATTTCCTACGAGGAGCAGCGACGACGGCTGCTGGCCCGGCTCGACGACCCGCGCAAGCACTGGAAGTTCAACCCGGCGGACCTCACCGAACGGCGGCACTGGTCGGCGTACCAGCTCGCCTACGAGGCGGCGCTGGAGCGCTGCAACACCGACACCGCGCCCTGGTACGTCGTGCCGGCCGACCGCAAGTGGTACCGCAACTGGGCGGTCGGCAGGTTGCTCATCGAGACCCTCACCGAGATGAAGCCGGCCTTTCCGCAACCCGACCTCGATCTGCCGGTCCTGCGCGCCGAGCTGACCCCGCCGGCCTGATCGCACCGGTGTGGACGGCGCCGTCCA
>JBBSHH010000154.1:0-4055 GCA_038253225.1 Mycobacteriales bacterium
ACGGTGGCGGTCGTGGTGCTCCTCGCCGTGGCCTGGACGGGCTTCGGCTCGGTCGATGCGCTGCACCGCGACAGCCGTCGGCTGCACGGCGTCCAGCAGACGCTGAGCGCGCAGCAGGACGCGGACATGGAGCACGACGCCCTGCATGCCGACGTGCTGACCGCCCTGGCCGCCGGCACCCCGGCCGAGTCGGCCGCCGCGGTGCGGAGCGGAATCGAAGACGCCACCACCGCCCGTCAGCTGATGCACGGCAACGCCGCCCGGATCGCGGCGCTGCCGGACCGACGGCTGATGCGCGACTACACCAGCGCCCGCTCCGCGCTCGACAGCTACACCGAGCTGGCGCAGTCGATCGTCACGACCGCCATCGGGGACCGGCCGGCTGCCCACGCCCGGCTGCCCGAGTTCATCCGCCGGTTCGAGGATCTGGAGACCCGGCTGGCGACCATCACCGACCGGCTGAAGCGCCAGTCGGACCTGGCCAGCGCGCGCGCCGACCGGTCCGCGAGGAGAGCCGAAACCCAGACGCTCGGTGTCGGTCTGCTCAGCCTGGTCGTGCTCGGGGCGCTGGCCACCTCGACGACACTCAGCGTGCGCCGGACGCTGGCGGCCAAGCGGCGGACGGACGAGGAGAACCGCCGGGTCACCGCGGCCGCCCGCCGCGACGCCGAGCGGGAGCAGTTCCGCAACCAGCTCGCCGACGCGTTCGAGATGGCCACCACCGAGGCCGACGCCTACGGCGTGGTGGAGACCGCGCTGCCCGCCGTCCGGCCGGAATCCCCCGCCGAGCTGCTCGTCGCCGACTCCAGCCTGGCGCACCTGCGCCGAGCCGCGGTACACCCGACCGCCGGGGAGGCGGGCTGCGGCGTCGAGTCCCCCTGGGACTGCCCGGCGGTCCGCCGCGGCACTCGCCAGGTGTTCCGCTCCAGCCTGGACATCAACGCCTGCCCGAAGCTGCGGGACCGCCCCGCCGGCCCGATCTCCGCCGTCTGCGTGCCGCTGTCGTTCATGGGTCGCTCACTCGGTGTCCTGCATACGACCGGGCCGGTCGGGGTGGTGCCGGAGCCGACCGAGCTGCACCGGCTGGATGCGCTGGGCACCCAGGCGGGGACCCGGATCGGCACCCTGCACGCGATGGCCAAGACCCAGCTCCAGGCGGCCACCGACCCGCTCACCGGCCTCGCCAACCGCCGGACGCTGGAGGAGTCGATCGCCGCCCTGCTGGTCCGCGGCCAGGCTTCGGTGGCGATCGCCGACCTCGACCACTTCAAGCGCATCAACGACACCCACGGCCACGAGGCCGGCGACCAGGCGCTGCGGCTGTTCGCCCGGCTGCTGCGCCGGACCCTGCGCCCGGAGGACATCGCCGGGCGGCTCGGCGGGGAGGAGTTCGTGGTCGCGCTGCCCGGCTGCACCGAGGAGCAGGCCGAGGTGATGCTGGGGCGGGTGCAGGCGGAGCTCCTGCTGGAGCTCGCCGGGGGGCAGGTGCCCGGGTTCACCGCGTCCTTCGGGGTCGCGAGCGGCCACCAGGGACAGCTGCTCAGAGACGTGCTGCGGGCCGCCGACAGCGCCCTGCTGGTGGCCAAGCGGTCCGGCCGCAACCGGGTCGTCCGCGCCGCCGCGATGCCGGCGGTCGGGACGCCGGAGCCGGCCGAGCGGTCCTGACCGGCCCGCCGCTCCGGGCGCCGCCGGCACGGCCGGCCGGGGTCAGCGGGCTCCCTCGACCACGACGATCCGGCTGCCCATCGGCGCCACCTCGACGGTCAGCCGGTCGCCGACCGGCAGCGCGGCGCCGGTGAGCAGGTCCCGGGCGCTCGCCCCGGCCACGGCCACCCGCGCGATCCGCGGCGCGGCGTCGGTGGAGGTGACCGTGACCAGCGCCCGGTCACCGAGCCAGCGGCAGCGCGCCCACATCCGGGGCAGGCCGTCCGCGGCGGGCTCCGCGGACCACAGCGGTCGGGCGCCGGCCGAGCGGGCCAGCCAGCCGAGGAACCCCGGGTCGCCGTAGCGCAGGACGCCGAGGTCGAGGTGGGTGCCGCAGGCCCAGGCGACCCCCGCCCCCTGCCGGCGGGAGGTGAGCGCCGGTGCCCCGTCGGGGAACCGGCCCCGGACGACGGTCGCGCCGTCGACCGGCCGCAGCCGCTGGCGGTGCAGGCCGCCGTAGAGCATCCCGACCCCGGGCAGCTCGACCGGGACCGGTTCGGCGGTGCTGGCGATGTCGGCCTCGACGACCCCGAGCAGCTCGGCGAGCCCCGCGCCGGGCCGGGTCCGGTGGTACCAGCCGCGGCCGTCGAGCATGCCGGCCTTGGCGAAGCTCAGCAGGTGACCGCCGCGTTCGACGTACGCCGCCAGCGCCACCCCGGTCGAGGCGGCGAGGACCATCGCGAACGGCAGCACGAGCAGCCGGGCCGGGCAGCCGGCGACCTCGGCCGGGGTGACGAACCCGACCTCGAACCCGTGCAGGGCCCGGTAGGCGCCGCGGACGCAGTCCAGCAGCACCTCACCGGCGGCCATCCCCTGACACACGACGGCGTTGTCGACGTCGATGAGGATCGCGACCGCCGGCGGCCGTGGCTCGGCGTCCCGCAGCAGGTCGGTCTCCGCGACCGCGGCCCGGGCCACCGCGCCGGCCGCGGTGTAGCGGGCGGTCGGCTCGCCGTGCAGGTCGACCAGCGCTCCCCAGTGGATCGGGATGCAGTCCCACTCCCGGTAGCCCTGGTAGAGGGTGAGCCGGGAGCCGGCCCCGAGCACGTCGGCGTTGATCCGGGTGATGTCGGCGGCGGTGGTGTCGTGGTCGGGGCCGAGCACCCAGCCGTTCAGCGGACCGCTCTCGATCTCGTTGAGCCACAGCTCGCTGCCGGTGGCGCCGGCGCAGGAGCGGGCGTAGTCGAGGTACATCGCGACGTACTCGGGCTCCCGGAGGAACCGCTCGTCGATGCCGGGGTAGAGGTCGTAGCCGATCGCGTCCACCCGGCCGGCCAGCCGCCACGGGTCCATCCCCATCTGTACGCCGAACGCGTCGTGGCGCGACCAGATGAACACATTGGTGCTGGTCGGGTGCCCCGGTGAGAGCTGGTGCAGCAGCTCGGACTGGGCGCCGACGAAGTCCGCGAGCCGCTCCGCGGTAAAGCTCCGCCAGTCCAGCCAAGCGGTCACTACGCCCCACTCGACCGGCATCGAGCGCGGCGCCCGCACCTGGCTCCAGGCGGAGTACCGGTGGTGGGTGGGGTCCCAGCGCCAGGCGTCGGAGAGCGCGTCGAGGTCGCCGTACCGCACGCGCAGCCAGTCCCGCCAGGCCACCTCGGTGTGCTCGCAGTAGCAGTAGAGGTCCATGGCGTCCCGGCGCCAGGGGATGAACGGGTAGCCGGGCTCGTTGTCGATCTGCCACCCGAGCAGGTTCGGCCGGTCGGCGTACCGCCCGGCCAGCACCCGCACCCACCGATCGACCTCCGCCCGGTAGCCGGGATGGTCCTTGCAGGCCCAGCCCCACATCGTCGCGGTGGGGTACGGCGTGCCGTCCCGGCTCTTGACCGGCAGGTCGGGCCACTCGTCGAGCATCCAGATCGGCGGGTTCTGCGAGCCGGTGCCGAGCAGCACCCGGATGCCGCGCTCGGCCGCCAGGTCGAAGATTCGGTCCAGCCAGCCGAACTCGTAGCGGTGCCGCGCGACCTCGATCCGGTCCCAGGAGGCGAGCAGCTCGGCGGTGCGGATCACGGTGAGGCCGGCGGCCGCCATCCGGTCCAGGTCGCGGGGCCAGTCGGCCGGGTCATGGTGCGGGGGGTAGTACGACGAGCCGAACGGTACGTCGGGCAGCAGCGGCACCGGCGGAGTCTGCCAGCCGGCCGGGTGAGTCGCGGCGCAGAGCCGTCCTCAGTCGGGCGGGAGGACCGTGCAGGCCTCCGGCGGCAGCCGCAGCAGCACCCGCTCGCCAGCGGCCAGCCGCACCGACGGGTCGACGCTGAGGTGGACCGGGGTGGCGTCGACCGCGGCCTCGACGGCGACCGACGTGCCGAGGTAGCGGGTGGCCACCACCACCGCCGGCACGCAGTTCGCCG
>JBBSHH010000155.1:0-4008 GCA_038253225.1 Mycobacteriales bacterium
GCCGTCGGCTGCTGCACCGCCGCCGGCTTCTTCGCCGCCCGCTTCGTCGCCGCCCGGGTACTCGCCTTGGTGACCGCCTGCTTCGGGGCCGCCGGCTTCGGCGCGGGCGCCCGGGTCGCCGCCCTCTTGGTGGTCGCGGTCTTGGTGGTCGCGGTCTTGGTGGTCGCGGTCTTGGTGGTCGCGGTCTTGGCGGTCGCGGTCTTGGCGGTCGCGGTCTTGGTGGTCGCGGTCTTGGCGGTCGCGGTCTTGGCGCCCGTCTTGGCGCCCGTCTTGGTGGCGGTCTTGGTGGCCGCGGTCTGCTTCCTCGGGGCCGGCTGCCGGGCAGCCGGGAGCTTCGCCGGGGGGTGCACCGGCGACCGGGCCGCCCCGCCGTGCTCAGCCATCACCCGCGTCCACCCTTCGGCGTCGATCATGGTCGAAAGTCCCGGCAGGATAAGTCGCCGCGCGACGATCGGCAAAGCGGCGCGCGGCTCCGCTATCGTCGGAGCCGGCGTTGACGGGGACGAGTAGCGGTGGACGCAGCCTGCAGCGAGCCGGGGACGGTGTGAGCCCGGCGGCGTGCCCGCCGCGAAGATCACCTCTGAGCCGCCGGAAGAACGGCCCGAAACGGCCTACTAGACCCGGTGCACGACCGTGAGCGGGCCGCGGCGACGCGGTCAAGGAGGGTGGTACCGCGGGGCCCGGGAGACCGGCCGCCTCGTCCCTTCGCCGGAGCACCACCCCGACGGAGGAGATCCGATGTTCCGCCCGCTGCCCGCCCAGGTCGACCTGCCGGCGCTCGAGCACGAGGTGCTCGCCCGGTGGCGCGACGGCAAGGTGTTCGACCGCTCGCTGGAACAGACCGCCGACGGACCGCGGTGGGTGTTCTACGAAGGGCCACCCACCGCCAACGGCAAGCCCGGCACGCATCATGTCGAGGCCCGCGTGTTCAAGGACCTCTTCCCGCGCTTCAAGACCATGAAGGGGTACTCCGTTCCACGCCGCGCCGGCTGGGACTGCCACGGCCTGCCGGTCGAGCTGGCGGTCGAGAAGGAGCTCGGGTTCACCGGCAAGCGGGACATCGAGGCCTACGGCGTCGCCGCGTTCAACGCGCGATGCCGGGAGTCCGTGCGCCGTCACGTCGACGAGTTCCAGGCGCTGACCGAGCGGATGGGCTACTGGGTCGACCTTGGCTCCGCCTACTGGACCATGGACGCCAGCTACGTCGAGAGCGTGTGGTGGTCGCTGCAGCGGATCTTCGACCAGGGTCTGCTCGTCCAGGACCACCGGGTGACGCCGTACTGCCCGCGCTGCGGCACGGGGCTGTCCGACCACGAGGTCGCGCAGGGCTATCTCAGCGTGACCGATCCCAGCGTCTACGTGCGGTTCCCGGCGACCAGCGGCCGGCTGGCCGAGCTGGGGGCGGCGCTGCTGGTGTGGACGACCACCCCGTGGACGCTGATCAGCAACACCGCCGTCGCGGTCCACCCGGACGTCACCTACGCCGCCGTGCGCAGCGGCGGGGAGGTGCTCGTCGTCGCCGAACCGCTGGTGGCGACGGTGCTCGGCAGCGACGCGGAGGTGCTCGAGCGGTTTCCGGGCCGGGCGCTGGAGCACACGACGTACGCCCGGCCGTTCGACCTCGTCGACATCCCGGGCGCGCACTTCGTCGGGCTGGCGGACTACGTCACGGTCGAGGACGGCACCGGCCTGGTGCACCAGTCCCCCGCGTTCGGCGCCGACGACCTCGCGGTGGCGCGGCGCTACGACCTGCCGGTGGTCAACCCGGTCGACCCGACCGGGCACTTCGACGCCGGCCTGCCACTGGTCGGGGGACGGTTCTTCAAGGCGGCCGACCCGGTCATCGTCGACGACCTGCGCCGGCGCGGGCTGCTGTACCGGCTGGAGAACTACGAGCACAACTACCCGCACTGCTGGCGCTGCGACACGGCGCTGCTCTATTACGCGCTGCCGAGCTGGTACATCCGCACCACCGCGCGCAAGGACGAGCTGCTGCGAGCCAACGCCGGCACCGACTGGCACCCGCCGGGGATCCGGTCCGGGCGGTACGGCGACTGGCTCGAGAACAACGTCGACTGGGCGCTGTCCCGCAACCGCTACTGGGGCACCCCGCTGCCGATCTGGGTCTGCCCGGCCGGCCACCTGACCTGCATCGGGTCGCTGGCCGAGCTCTCCGAGCGGGCCGGTCGGGACCTCTCCGGCCTGGACCCGCACCGGCCCTACGTCGACGAGGTCGGCTTCGACTGCCCGCAGTGCGGCGCGCCGGCCGCGCGGGTGCCGGAGGTCATCGACGGCTGGTACGACTCGGGGTCGATGCCGTTCGCCCAGTGGGGTGCTCCCTGGCGCAACGAGGAGCAGTTCCGGGCGGCGTACCCGGCCCAGTTCATCGCCGAGGGGCTGGACCAGACCCGCGGCTGGTTCTACACGCTGATGGCCGTCGGCACGCTGGTGTTCGACCGGTCGGCGTACGAGACCGTGCTCTGCCTCGGGCTGCTGCTGGACCGGGACGGCCGAAAGATGAGCAAGCACCTCGGCAACGTCCTGGATCCCTTCGAGCTCTTCGAGCGGCACGGCGCCGACGCGGTGCGTTGGCTGATGCTCTGCACCGGCAACCCGTGGTCGGCCCGTCGGGTCGGCCACGACCAGCTGGAGGAGATCGTCCGCAAGGTGCTGCTCACGTACTGGAACACGGCCTCGTTCCTCATCCTCTACGCCCGGGCGAACGGCTGGACTCCCGCCGGCGGCCCGGTGCCGCCTCCGGCGCAGCGTGCGGCGCTGGACCGCTGGGCGCTCTCCGAGCTGCACCAGACGGTGCTCGAGGTCGACGCCGCGCTCGAGGACTTCGACTCCGCCCGCGCCGGTCGACGGCTCACGCAGTTCATCGACGACCTGTCGAACTGGTACGTCCGGAGGACCAGGCGCCGGTTCTGGGACGGCGAGCCGGCGGCGCTGGCCACGCTGCACGAGTGCCTGGAGGTGCTCACCCGGCTGCTCGCCCCGTTCATCCCGTTCCTCACCGAGGCGGTCCACCAGCGGCTGGTCGCCGACGTCTTCCCCGAGCTGCCCGACTCGGTGCACCTGCGGCCATGGCCCCGGGTCGACCCGGACACCTCGCTCGTCGACGAGGGCCTCGGGGCGCAGATGGCGCTGGTCCGGCGGCTGGTCGAGCTCGGCCGCTCGGCCCGAGCCGGCTCCCGCGTCCGCACCCGGCAGCCGCTGGGCCGGGCTCTGGTCGCCGCCCGCGGCTGGGCGGAGCTGCCGGACGAGCTGCGGGCGCACGTCGCGGACGAGCTCAACGTCGGTACGCTCGACCCGCTGGGCGAGGCGGGGGGAGACCTCGTCGACTATGCCGCCAAAGCCAACTTCCGGGCCCTGGGTCGGCGGTTCGGCAACCGCACCCCGGCCGTGGCGGCGGCGATCGCCGACGCCGACGCGGCGCGGCTCGCGGCGGCGCTGCGCGCGGGCACCGCGACGGTGGTCGTGGCCGGCGAGCCGGTGGCCGTCGAGGCCGCCGAGGTCGTGCTGACCGAGACGCCGCGCGCCGGCTGGGCGGTCGCTACCGACGGCGGGGAGACGCTCGCGCTCGACCTGGCGATCACGCCCGAGCTGCGCCGCGCCGGCCTGGCGCGCGAGGCCGTCCGGGCGGTGCAGGAGGCGCGCAAGGCCACCGGCCTCGACGTCTCGGACCGCATCGAGCTGTGGTGGACGGCGGCGGAGCCGGCGACCGCCGCGGCGCTGCGTGAGCACGCCGACCTGCTGCGCGCCGAGGTGCTCGCCGCCGAGCTGACCGAGGGAGCCCCGCTGGCCGACCTGCGGCCGCACCAGACACCCGAGCTGGACCTGACGTTCTGGTTACGCGGCGTCGGCGGCTGAGCGGCTACGACGTACAGACCGGGCAGGACTCATAGCCGGAGCGGATCGCCTCGTCCTTGGGCATCGGAACCGCCTCCGGGGCACCGGCGACGTACCGGCAGGTCGGGCGGTGGTAGCGGCCGCGGCCGGGCAGGA
>JBBSHH010000156.1:0-3968 GCA_038253225.1 Mycobacteriales bacterium
CCGTGCAGGACGCGCTCGCCGACCTCGACCGCGCCGGCGGGTGAGCGGGCTCCGCACCGGACGCCTGGTGCGGACCGCCCGGCTGCTCTCGCTGCCGGCGGGCAGCGCCGTACTGGCCACGGAGGGGCTGCTCCGCCGGGCTGCCGGCCAGGACCCGGCGGTGGTGCGGTCCCGGCTGCGGTCCCGCAACACCGCCCGGACCCGCCGGGTGCTCGGTGAGCTCAAGGGAGGTGCGCTCAAGGCGGGGCAGCTGCTGTCCACGGTCGAGGCGCTGTTCCCGCAGGACCCGGAGCAGACCTGGCGGGAGACCCTCGTCGGCCTGCAGGAGGCCAATCCGCCGCTGCCCTACGCCGACATCGAGCCGGTGCTGCGGCGTGAGCTGGGGGCCGACTGGCGGGCGGCGTTCCGCCGGTTCGAGCCGACCGCGGCCGCGGCGGCCTCGATCGGTCAGGTGCACCGGGCGGTGTGGGCCGACGGCCGGCCGGTCGCGGTGAAGGTGCAGTACCCCGGCGTCCGGGAGGCGCTCGGGACCGACCTACGGGCGCTCTCGGTGGCCAGCCGGCTGGCCGGGCTGGTGGCCCGTGGGCTGGCGCTGCCGCCGTTGGTCGCGGAGCTGCGGAACCGGCTGACCGAGGAGCTCGACTACCGGCACGAGGCGGCCACCCAGCGCCGGTTCGCGGCGGCGTACCGCGGCGATGCCGACGTGCTGGTGCCGGAGGTGGTGTTCGACACCGGCCGGGTGCTGGTCATGGACTGGCTCGCGGGCACCCCGCTGGCGCAGGTCGCCCGCACCGGCAGCCGGGCCGAGCGGGACCGGGCCGGCGCGCTCTACCAGCGGTTCCTGCTCTCCGGACCCGAACGCGCCGGCCACCTGCACACCGACCCGCACCCCGGCAACTTCCGGCTGCTCGACGACGGTCGGCTCGGCGTGCTCGACTTCGGCTCGTCCCTGGCGCTGCCGGCCGGGATGCCGGCGACGTTCGGACGGCTGATCCGGGTGCTGCTCGGCGGCGACGACGCCGAGATCGCCCGCGGGCTGCGCGCGGAGGGCTTCCTGCGGCCCGGGGTCTCGCTCGACACCGCGAAGCTGCGGGACTACATGTCGCCGTTCACGCTGCCGGCCGGGCACGAGACGTTCACGTTTCGCCGCGACTGGCTGCGCAGCGAGTTCGCCCGGGTCAACGACCCCCGCAACCCCGAGTTCGCCGTCGCGCTGCAACTGTCCATGCCGGCCGAGCACCTGTTCACCCACCGGGTATGGCTGGGCTGCGTCGGGGTCCTCTGCCAGCTGGAGGCCACCGTGCCGGTCGGGCCGGAGCTGCGGCGCTGGCTGCCGGGTTTCGCCGCCGACGACCAACCCGCGGCCGCCGACCGGCAATGACTCCAACCGGTACGACGGCCGCCTCGACCCTCGGGGTCAGCCAAAGGCGGCTCGGTTGTCGGCGAGGAAGTCCGCCAGCGACCGGGCCGGCCGGCCGGTGGCCTTCTCCACCTCGTCGGTGACGACCGGGGCCGCCCCCCGGCGGTAGTCGGCGTAGAGCTCCAGCAGCCCGTCGACGTTCCACTCCGGCATGCCGGCACCGAGCATCCCCTGCCGGAGCTGGTCGGCCGGCAGCTCGACGTAGCGCACCTCGCGGCCGAGCGCCGCGCTGATCGCCGCCGCGACCTGGACCGCGGTCAGCGCCGCCGGCCCGGTGGGGGCGTACACCGCCCCCTCGTGGCCATCGCTGCTGAGCACATGCGCGGCGACCGCGCCGACGTCCGCGACGTCGACGTAGCTGACCGCGCCGTCGCCGTAGCCGCCGTAGAACGCGCCCTGCTCGCGAATCGTCTCGGCGCTGAACAGCAGGTTCTGCATGAACGCGTTGGGGGTGAGCACGGTGTGCGGCAGACCGCTGTCCCGTAGGTGCTCGGTGATCTCGGCGTGCGCTCGGGCGATCCGAAGCGGGGAGTCCGGCGCCTGGCCGAGGACGCCGAGCTTGACCACGTGCGGCCGACCGGCCCGGGCCGCCGCGTCGATCACGGCGGCCTCCTGGGCCACCTGCTCGGCGTTGTACGCGCTGACCAGGAAGACCTTGTCGGTGCCGGCGAGTGCCGCGTCGAGCGAGGCGAGGTCGTCGAAGCTGCCGACGACGACCTCGGCGCCGTCCTGCCCGAGCCGCTCGCCCTTGGCCGCGTCGCGCACCAGCACCCGGGTCGGGTCGCCCGCCGATAGCAGCCGCCGGGCCACCTCGCCGCCAACGTGTCCGGTAGCACCGGTGACGAGAATCATGACCGCTCCTGTGGTTGGGGGACGCTGTACGCCGCCCAACTCCGCGACCGGTCGCCGGCATTCCGGCGCGCGGGCGCCGGGTCAGGTCGGCTCGGCGAGCAGATGGCTGCGGTCGTTCCAGCCCTCGATGACCGGCGCGTCCCGCTCCCAGCCGAGCACCGACACCGAGCCGGTGGACAGCGCCAGCCGGCCGCCGTCGGACGGCGCGAGGTCGACCCAGCGGGCGCCGAGCACCCGCAGGACGTGGCCGTGGGCGAAGACCGCCGCCGGCCCGTCGACCGCGCGCAGCAGGGCGATGACCCGGTCGACGCGGCGGCCGACGTCGGCCGGCCGCTCCCCGCCGGGGGCGCCGTCGCGCCAGAGCCACCAGCCGGGCCGATCGGCCCGGATGTCCTTGGTGGTCCGCCCCTCGTACTCGCCGTACTCCCACTCGACCAGGTCCGGCGTCACCTCGGCCGGCCCACCGAGACCGGCGAGCCGACATGTCTCCCGGGCCCGCTGCAGCGGGCTGGTGAGCACCAGCACCGGCCGGAGGCTCGCCAACCGCCGGCCGGCGGCGCGGGCGGCCTCCTGCCCGTCCGGTGTGAGCGGGATGTCGCTGCTCGAGGTGTGCCGGCCGCTCACGCTCCACTCCGTCTCACCGTGCCGAACCAGGTAGACCTCGGCCATCCCGGCTCAGCCGTCCCGGCCGGCGCGGTAGCGACGGATCAGCGCGTTCGTGGAGCTGTCGTGGCGCAGCTCCGGTTCGGTGTCGCCGCCGAGCTCCGGGGTGATGCGGTTCGCCAGCACCTTGCCGAGCTCCACCCCCCACTGGTCGAAGGAGTTGATGTTCCACACCACCCCCTGGGTGAACACCTTGTGCTCGTAGAGCGCGACCAGCTCGCCGAGGACGCGCGGGGTGAGCCGCTCGGCCAGCACGGTGTTGGTCGGGGAGTTGCCCCGGAACGTCCGGTGCGCCACCAGCTCGGCCGGCACGCCTTCGGCCGCCACCTCCGCCGCGGTCTTGCCGAAGGCGAGCGCCTCGGTCTGGGCGAACAGGTTGGCCAGCAGCAGCTCGTGATGTCCGGGCACGTCGTGGTCGGGCCGGAGGAAACCGAGGAAGTCCGCCGGTACCAACTCGGTGCCCTGGTGGATGAGCTGGTAGAACGCGTGCTGGCCGTTGGTGCCCGGCTGACCCCACACCACCGGGCCGGTCTGCACCTCGACCGGCCGCCCGTCGAGGTCGACGGACTTGCCGTTGCTCTCCATGTCCAGCTGCTGCAGGTACGCCGGGAAGCGGGCGAGGTACTGGCTGTACGGCAGCACCGCGTGCGTCTGGGCGCCGAAGAAGTCGCCGTACCAGAGCCCGAGGATGGCTAGCAGCACCGGCAGGTTGCGGTCGAACGGCGTCGATCGGAAGTGCTCGTCGATCAGCCGGAACCCGGCGAGCATCTCGCGGAACCGCTCCGGCCCGATCGCCACCATCAGCGACAACCCGATCGCCGAATCGTAGGAGTACCGGCCGCCCACCCAGTCCCAGAACACGAACATGTTCGCCGGGTCGATGCCAAACTCGCGGACCTTCTCGGTGTTGGTGGATACGGCCACGAAATGGTTGCGGACGGCCGCGTCGTCGGTGAGCGCGTCGAGCAGCCAGCGGCGGGCGGTGCGGGCGTTGGTGAGCGTCTCCACCGTCGTGAACGTCTTCGAGGAGACG
>JBBSHH010000157.1:0-3933 GCA_038253225.1 Mycobacteriales bacterium
GAGTAGCTGGCCGCGCCGTGCCGACCGTTCGAGCCGGCCGGCCCGCTGCCCCGCCGCGGAGCCCGTGCGCACCCGAGGTGCTGCGCTCATCGCACCCCCAAGGGGCGATCGGGCCGGCTGGCGGTCGGATCGAGCCTATCCCTGACGGTGGCCCGGAGGTGGGCTCGCTTTCCCGCCCGGCCACGGGAAGCGGTCGGCGCGGGAGCGGTCGCACCCGGCGGTCGCGGTCTACCGCGACCCCGCCGACCTGCTGCGTCAGCTCGACCGCAGCCCGCTCGCCGAGCCGGCCCGCTGACGGACGGCGACCGGAGGGTTAGCCAGCCGGTCGCCGGTCACACCGTCCGGGGCAACCGCTGCTGCGTCTCGAGCAGCGGCGCCAGCAGGTCACCGTGGTCAGCGACCCGGTCCAGGACGTCGGTCGCGACGAAGCGCAGCAGCTCCGGGTCGCCAGCGGCCGCGCAGGCCGAGGTCTCCTCCCAGGTCACCGGCGTGGACACGGTGGGGGCCGGCCGGGCTCGCAGCGAGTACGCCGCGACCGTCGTCTTCGCGGAGTTGTTCTGGCTCCAGTCGACGAGGACCTTGCCGCCGCGCAGGTCCTTCTTCATGTTCGACACGACCAGCTTCGGGTGGGCCTGCTCCAGCCGGACAGCCAGCGCGCGCGCGTAGCCGTTGACCTGCTGCCACTCCCGTTCCGGCCGCAACGGGACGTAGAGCTGCAGACCCTTGGAACCGCTCGTCTTCGGCCACCCGGCCAACCCGTCGGCGGCGAGCTCGGCACGCAGCAGCTCCGCGACGCGCGCGCACTCCACGATGGTGGCGGGTGGCCCGGGATCGAGGTCGAAGACCAACAGGTCGGGGTGCCGGACGCCGCCACGCGGCCCCACCCGCCACATCGGCACATGCAGCTCGAGCGCCGCGAGGTTGGCGGCCCACACCAGGGTGGGCAGGTCGTCGACGACGGCGTAGTCGATGGTGTCGCGGTTCTTCGTGCTGCCCGGGCTCGGCAGTCGGACCCGCCGCACCCAGTCGGGGGCGTGGGAGGGGGCGTTCTTCTCGAAGAAGAACTTGCCCGCAACCCCGTCGGGGTAGCGCTTGAACGTCAGCGGCCGGCCGGCCAGGTGCGGCAGCAGGACCGGCGCGATCCGGGTGTAGTAGTCGAGCACCTGCGCCTTGGTGAACCCCGCCTCCGGGTAGAGCATCTTGCCGAGGTTGGACAGCGTGAGCTGCCGCCCCGCCACGTCCACCGTGACCTTCGTCGGGCTAGGACTCACGGGTGACCTCCGCCGACGCGATGTCCGCGCGCAGCCCACGCCAGGTCGGGTGCCGCAACCGGCCGTCCCGGGTCCATTCGCCGTACGCCACCTCACCGACGACCCGCGGGGTCACCCAGTGCACGTCGCGGGCATGGGCCCGGGGCACCTCGTCGGCGAACGGGCTGCTCCGCCGCTCCAGCGGGTGCAGCCGCGCCTGCAGGTCGGCCAGCGCCACGTCGCTGAACCCGGTGCCCACGTGACCGGCGTACCGAAGTCCGTGCGGGGACTGGACGCCCAGCAGCAGCGAGCCGATCGTGCCGGCCCGCCGCCCGGCGCCGGGTTTCCAGCCGCCGATGACGACCTCCTGGGTGTTGACGTTCTTCACCTTTCGCCAGGAGTCGCTGCGCCGGCCGGGCCGGTAGGGCGAGTCCAGCCGCTTCGCGACCACGCCTTCCAAGCCTTGCTCGCGGCTGGCGGCGAGCACCGCCGCGCCGTCGTCGCGGAACGACGGCGGGGTCTGCCAGCTCGGTCCGTCGAGCCCGAGCGACTCCAGCAGCCCGCGCCGCTCGGCGTAGGGCAGAGCCAGCGTCGAGCGGCCGTCGAGGTGCAGGACGTCGAAGGCGAAGTAGATGACCGGCACGTCGGCCGCCAACCGGCGTACCTGCGCCGCCTTCGTCACGTGCATGCGCTGTTGCAGCAGGCCGAAGCTGGGCCGACCCGCTTCGTCGAGGGCGACCACCTCGCCGTCGAGCACGACCTGCCTACTGCCGAGGGACTCGGCGAGGCGGGCCAGCTCGGGGTAGCTGGCGGTGGCGTCGCGGTCGTTGCGGCCCAGTACCCGGGGCCGGCCACCGTCGACGTAGACGACGGCCCGCACGCCGTCCCACTTCATCTCATAGCCGTACGCCGAAGCCTCGGGCGGCAGCTCGGCGGCCACCGCCAGCATCGGCCGGACCAGCTCCGGTACCGGTTCCCAGTCGGGCTCCGGCGGCGGGTCCATCCGGTGCACCATCCAGTTCTTGCCGCCGGTGCGGAACAGGACGTAGCGGCCCCGCAGCTGGCTGCCGTGCAGGACGACCTTGACCTCCCGCTCGGTCCACTTCTCGGTCGTGTAGCGGCCACGGTCCCAGATCGTGACGTTGCCGCCGCCGTACTCGCCGGCCGGGATGTCACCGGCGAACCCCGCATAGCTCAGCGGATGGTCCTCGGTGTGCACCGCCAGGTGGTTGGTCTTCGGGTCGAGCGGCAATCCCTTCGGTACGGCCCAGGAGACCAGCACACCGTCCCGCTCGAGTCGGAAGTCCCAGTGCAACGCACGGGCGTGGTGCTCCTGGACCACGAACGTGTCGTCGTCGCCGTGCGGCAGCGGCCCGGCCTCCGGTACGGGTTCGGGGGTGCGGCGCGGGTCGCGCTTGCCGCGGTAGGGCCCGAGCTTGTCGGTCACGACGGTCGCCTTCCCCGCCCGGGTGCCGCTACTCCCCGGTCGCGGCCGGCGACCGGCCGCGCGGCCGGTGCGGCAGCGGGGGCCGGCGCCGCGCCGCGTCAAGTGCTGGCGCCGGAGCGGTCCGGTGCGTCACGCTGCTGGTACGGCGTACCGCATGATCGGGCGGGTACGCCGGCTTCCCCGGATCCGGTCACGGCAAGAGGCGGTCATGCGCAGCATCTGGAAGGGCTCCATCTCCTTCGGTCTGGTCACCATCCCGGTGAAGCTCTACAGCGCCACCCAGGAGAACGACGTCTCCTTCCATCAGGTGCACCGCACCGACGGTGGCCGGATCCGCTACCGCCGGGTGTGCTCGCTCGACGGCGAGGAGGTGACCTACGGCGACATCGCCAAGGGCTACGAGATGGCCAGCGGTGAGGTGGTGGTCCTCACCGACGAGGACTTCGCCGACCTGCCGCTCTCGACCAGCCGCATGATCGATGTGCTGCAGTTCGTGCCGCTGGAGCAGGTCGACCCGATCTTCTTCGCGAAGAGCTACTACCTCGAGCCGGAGGCGGCCGGCACCCGGCCGTACGTGCTGCTCCGCGACGCGCTGGAGTCCTCGGGTCGGGTGGCGCTGGTGAAGATCGCGCTCCGGCAGCGGGAGTCGCTCGCGACGCTACGCGTGCGCGACGGCGTCTTCGTGCTCGAGATGATGCTCTGGCCGGATGAGATACGGAGCCCCGACTTCGGCTTTCTCGACGACGACGTCGAGGTGCGCCCGCAGGAGCTGCAGATGGCGACGTCGCTGATCGACACGCTGGCCGCCGACTTCGAGCCCGACGCGTACACCGACAACTACCGGGAAGCCCTGCAGACCCTGATCGAGGCGAAGGTGGAGGGCCGGGAGGTCGTGACCCCCGCCGAGGCGCCGACGAGCGCCGGCACGGTGGTCGACCTGATGTCGGCGCTGCGGGCCAGCGTGGAGGCGGCGAAGTCCGGCCGGGCCGATGCCGACCGGGTCGGGGCGGCGGCGTCGGCGCGCGCGACAAGGGCACCGGCTGCTCCGACCGCAACGCCAGCCGCGGCGAAGAGCACCGGCGCCAAGCCGACCGGAAAAAAGGACACCGCCGCGGCGAAGAAGGGCACGGCGAAGAAGGGCACGGCCGCGGCGAAGAAGGGCACGGCGCAGAAGGGCACGGCGGCAGCGAAGAAGGGCCCGGCGGCGGCGACGAAGGCCGCCGCCAGGACGGCGGC
>JBBSHH010000158.1:0-3929 GCA_038253225.1 Mycobacteriales bacterium
AACTGGGCGGTCGGCAGGTTGCTCATCGAGACCCTCACCGAGATGAAGCCGGCCTTTCCGCAACCCGACCTCGATCTGCCGGTCCTGCGCGCCGAGCTGACCCCGCCGGCCTGATCGCACCGGTGTGGACGGCGCCGTCCAGGCGGCTCGGGCCGGGGCCGGACGGGCGGTGCCGGCGGTGCCGGCGGGGTTCGCGCGTTCAGGCCGCGCGTTCAGGCCGCGCGTTCGGGCCGCGCGTTTAAACCGCGCCCGGGGACCCCTGGAGGATTTTCGTCGCCCGAACGACGATTAGCCTCCACGGCGGCGGTTGGACAGGCGGCGGGGGGGTCAGCCGGCGCGCACGAGCAGCGCCACCGGGAACGCCGACAGGAGGTCGGCGACCGGCACCCGGCCGCCGTCGTAGGACCCGCCGCCCAGGGTGTCCCGCCATGGTCCGGTCGGGAGCAGGAGCGCGGTGTCGCCCCAGCCGCCCCGTCGGGCCAGCCCGACGACCAGCCGCGGCACCACGGTGACCGCGGCCCCGGCGCGGGAGAAGGCCACGACATGCCCGGCCGCCGGGCCGGCGGCGGTCAGCGGCTCGTAGTCGCCCTGCGGGCCGAACCACGACGGATGCTCGCGGCGCAGCCGCAGCGACCGCGAGGTGACCAGCAGCTTCGCCGCCCCACTGTCGTCCACGGCCGGTACGGCTGCCCCGGAGAGCCCGGCCAGCAGGCGTCGGCGCTCGTCGTAGTCCACCGGCCGCCGGTTGTCGGGGTCGACGAGGGAGAGGTCCCACAGCTCGCTCCCCTGGTAGACGTCCGGCACGCCGGGCATCGTCAGCTGCAGCAGCTTCTGCGCGAGGGAGGTCACCCGGCCGGGGGACAGCAGCCGGTCGGTGACGAACCGCTCGACCCGCGCCAGCAGCGCCCCGTCGGCCAGCACCCGGCGGACGAAACCGGCCAGCGCCTCGTCGTACGCCGGATTCGGATCGGTCCAGGAAGAGTGCTGTTTGGCCTCCCGGGTGGCCTTCTCGAGGTAGGGCAGCGCTCGCTCGACCGGCAGCGGCCAGGCGCCGACGAGGGTCTGCCAGAACAGGTACTCGGCGTTGCGGTCCGGCCAGCGCCGGTGCTCGCGGTGCGGCGCCGCGGCGGCCCGCCAGCCGGTCACCGCCTCGCCCCACTCGGTCGGCAGCTCGGAGAGGACCGCCAGCCGGGCGCGCACGTCCTCGGCCCGCTTGGTGTCGTGGGTCGACAGCGTCGTCATCGACACCGGCCAGTGCGCCTGCCGGGCCGAGCAACCGGCGTGGAACTCCGCGACCGAGGTCCCGAACCGGCCCGGGTCCCCACCCACCTCGTTGAGCGCGGTGAGCCGGAGGTAGCGGTAGAACGCGGTGTCCTCCACGCCCTTGGCCAGCACCGGCCCGGTCGTCTGCTGGAACCGAACCACGAACTCCGCCCGGGCCTCGCGACCCGATCCGGTCGTGTCGGCCAGCCCCCGGCCCAGCGCCAGGTCGCGGATCAGCTCCACCTCGGCGGCCCGGCCGGGGAGCCGGCCGGCGGCGATGCCGGCAGCGGCCTCCACCTCGGCCACCGCGGCGGCGGTCGGGGTCACCCCCGGCTCGACGTAGGCGCGGTAGACCCCGAACGCGGTGAGCACCTCGACCAGCGCCTCCCGCAGTGCCCGAACGGTGTGGTCGCGGCGCATCGGGTCGGAGTGGCAGATCGCGAGCAGCAGCCGGACCAGCCGGTTCACCTCGGCGGCCAGCACCTCCGTCACCGCGTGCCGCTTGGCGGCCGAGACCACGGCCTCGTAGTCGGTCGGCTCGCCGGTCAACTCGCCGTACAGCGAGCTCAGCGGCCGCTCGCCGGCGGAGTCGAGGAAGACCCCGAGCACCTGGTTGAGCGCGTCGTACCCGGTCGTTCCGGCGCAGGACCAGTCGGCGGTCAGCTCCTCGCCGGCCGCCAGGATCTTCTCCACCACCACCCAGCTGCCGCCGGTCGCCGCGGCGAGCCGGTCGAGGTAGCCACGGGGGTCCGCGAGACCGTCCGGGTGGTCGATGCGCAGGCCGTCGACGGCGCCGTCGCGGACCAGGCCCCGCAGCGTCTCGGAGGTGGCGGTGAACACCGCCAGGTCCTCCACTCGCAGACCGGCCAGAGTGGTGACGTCGAAGAAGCGCCGGTAGTTCAGCTCCTCGCCGGCGACCCGCCAGAACGCGAGTCGGTAGTGCTGCCGGTCGAGCAGCGCGTCGAGGTCACCGGCCAGGTGGTCGGTGCCGGCCGCGAGGGGAAACGCGTGGTCGTAGTAGCGCAGCACCCTCTCGACGCCGGAGCTGTCGACGGACAGCTCGCCCTTGGCGACGGCGGTGCCGACCGTCTCGCCCAGGACCGGCACCAACACCTTGCCGGGGTTGGCGGGGGAGTCCCAGTCGATGTCGAACCAGCCGGCGTAGGCCGAGCGTCGCCCGGAGCGCAGCACGTCCCACCAGGCCCGGTTGAGCGACTCCGGCTCCGGCAACGCCATGTGGTTCGGGACGACGTCGACGACCTCGCCGAGGTCGGCGGCCCGCAGGGCGCTGCGCAGCCGGTCGTGCCCCGCGGCGCCGCCCAGCTCGGCGGAGAGCTCCCGGTGGCTGACCACGTCGTAGCCGTGCACCGACCCGGGGGCGGCGGTGAGCACCGGCGAGCAGTACAGGCAGCCGACACCGAGCTCGGCCAGGTAGTCGGCGACCGCGGCGGCGGCGTCGAAGCCGAACTCCGGCCGCAGCTGCACCCGGTAGGTCGAGGTGGGCACCGGCCGGCCGGCGGCCGGCAGATGCCGGCGGTCCGGCACTAGAAGACCCGCTGCAGCACCAGCAGCGAGCGGGCCTCGACCTCGAGCTCGTCGCCGGGCTTCGCGGAGCGGTCCGGCTGCAGCAGCGGCGCGGCGGTGTCGAGGACCGTCTGCCAGCCCTCGCCGAACTCCGGCCCGGGCAGCGTGAACGGCAGCGCGTCCGAGTGTGCGTTGAACAGCAGCAGGAACGAGTCGTCGAGGATGCGGGTGCCGCGCCCGTCCGGGTCGGGGATCCCCCGGCCGTTGAGGAACATGCCGAACGACTTGGCGAAGCCGGTTCCCCAGTCGTGGTCGGACATCTGGTCCCCGGACAGCGTCAGCCACACGACGTCGTCGACGCCGCCGGACCCGCGCACCGGACGGCCCTGGAAGAAGCGGCGACGCCGGAACACGTGGTGGTCGCGGCGCAGCTTGGCGGCCGCGGCGGTGAACTCCAGCAGCGTCCAGTTCTCCCGCTCGTCGCCCCAGTCGACCCAGGCCACCGCGTTGTCCTGGCAGTAGACGTTGTTGTTGCCGTGCTGCGTGCGGCCCATCTCGTCGCCGTGCAGCAACATCGGCACACCCTGGCTGAGCAGCACGGTCGCGACGAAGTTGCGCTTCTGCTGCTCGCGCAGGGCGATGACCTCGATGTCGTCGGTCGGCCCCTCCACACCGCAGTTCGAGGACCGGTTATGGCTTTCGCCGTCCTGGTTGTTCTCGCCGTTGGCCTCGTTGTGCTTGTCGTTGTAGGAGACCAGGTCGTGCAGGGTGAACCCGTCGTGGGCGGTGACGAAGTTGATCGAGGCGACCGGCCGGCGTCCACTGTGCTCGTAGAGGTCGCTCGACCCGGTGAGCCGCGACGCGAACTCGCCGATGGTCGCGCCCTCGCCGCGCCAGAAGTCGCGGACCGTGTCGCGGTACTTGCCGTTCCACTCGCTCCACAGCGGCGGGAAGTTGCCCACCTGGTAGCCACCCTCACCGACGTCCCACGGCTCGGCGATGAGCTTGACCTGGCTCACCACCGGATCCTGCTGGACCAGGTCGAAGAACGCGCTGAGCCGGTCGACGTCGTGCAGCTCGCGAGCCAGCGCGGAGGCCAGGTCGAAGCGGAAGCCGTCGACGTGCATCTCGGTCACCCAGTA
>JBBSHH010000159.1:0-3836 GCA_038253225.1 Mycobacteriales bacterium
GGTGCTCGAGACCAACGTGGAGTTCTGGTCCGCGGTCGTGCTGGACTTCGCCGAGGTGCCGGCGTCGATGTTCACCTCGATGTTCGCCTGCGCCCGCACCGCCGGCTGGAGCGCGCACATCCTGGAACAGAAGCGCACCGGCCGGCTGATCCGGCCGAGCGCGCGCTACGTCGGGCCGGCGCCGAGGTCCGCCGACTCGGTCTGATCCGGCGGCTGGGAAACTGGGCCGATGACCGAGCTGACGCTGCCCGCGGACCTGCTGCCGACCGACGGCCGGTTCGGCTCCGGCCCGTCCAAGGTGCGGCCCGCGTCGCTGGCCGGGCTGGCCGCGACCGGTACCGACCTGCTCGGCACCTCGCACCGCCGGGCCGGCGTCCGGTCGGTGGTGCGCCGCATCCGGTCCGGGCTCGGCACGCTGTTCGACCTCCCGGCGGGCTACGAGGTGGCGCTCGGCAACGGCGGCTCGACCGCCTTCTGGGACATCGCGACGTTCTCGCTGATCCGGGACCGCTCCCAGCACCTGGTGTTCGGCGAGTTCTCGGCGAAGTTCGCCGCGGCGGCGCGCAGCGCCCCGTTCCTCGGCGAGCCGTCGGTGGTGGCGAGCCCGCCCGGGCGCCACCCGGCGCCGGTGGGCGAGCCGGGGGTCGACGCGTACTGCTGGCCGCAGAACGAGACCTCCACCGGGGTGATGGCGCCGGTCCGACGGGTGCCCGGTGCCGACCCGGACGCGCTGGTGCTCATCGACGCGACCAGCGCCGCCGGCGGACTACCGGTCGACGTGGCGCAGGCCGACGCCTACTACTTCGCCCCGCAGAAGAACTTCGCCGGCGACGGCGGGCTGTGGCTGTCGCTGCTCTCGCCGGCCGCGCTCGAGCGGGTCGGCGCGCTGGCCGGCCGGTGGAAGCCGGCGTTCCTCGACCTGTCCATCGCGGTGGACAACAGCCGGTTGGACCAGACTTACAACACCCCGGCGCTCGCGACGCTGTTCCTGCTCGCCGACCAGGTGGAGTGGCTGCTCGACCGCGGCGGCCTGCGCTGGGCGACGCAGCGCACCGCGGACTCGGCCGGCCGGCTCTACACCTGGGCCGAGAAGTCGTCGTACGCCGAGCCGTTCGTCGCCGACCCGGCGGCCCGCTCGCACGTCGTCGGCACCATCGACTTCGCCCCCGCCGTGGACGCCGCCGCGGTCGCCGCGGCGCTGCGGGCGAACGGCATCGTCGACACCGAGCCCTACCGCAAGCTCGGCCGCAACCAGCTGCGGATCGCGATGTTCCCGGCGGTGGAGCCGGCCGACGTCGAGGCGCTCACCGCGTGCATCGACTGGCTGGTCGAGCGGCTGTGACGACCGTCGTCCGGGGCCGGTGGGACGGCGACGAGTACGGCCGGGGCATCGGTGACGGGCTGGCGCTCGCGGCCGGACCGCGCCGACTGCTCGCCGCGATGGCTGCGGACGGCTGGCTGGCCGAGGAGCCGGAGGCGCACCTGCTGCCGCACCTGGAGTACGGCGGACGGCCGTGGGAGCTGGTCGAGGCGGCGGTGGTCGCGGGCGGGATCTACGCGGTGACGATGCGCCGCCCGGGGCCGGCGCCGCGACTGGGCCGGGTGCGGGTCGAGGCCTACGCGGTGATCGGCCGGCTGGCCGAGACGAGCACCTCGGTGGTGGAGCGGGTCGTCGACGAGCGCTGCGTCGAGTACGACGTCGTCACCGGGTCCGGCGCCACCGACTCGGAGTTCGCTCCGCACGGGCACCTGCTCCGGCTGCGGGTGGTCTGGGACTGATCCGGCGCCGTCGGCGCCGCCGGCCGGACCTCCGCGCTCACCCTGCGTCGCATCCTGGCCCCTCGGTGTCCACCGGTCGGCTCCCGGGTAGCGTGCCGGCGGACGACTCCGTCCATACCGCCGGGTTGCCTTGGAGGCGCCGTCATGCAGTACACCCACCTCGGTCGCAGTGGTCTGTCGGTCAGCCGGTTCTGCCTCGGCACGATGAACTTCGGACCCCAGACGAGCGAGGACGACTCGTTCTCGATCATGGACAGGGCCCATGAGCTCGGGATCAACTTCTTCGACACGGCCAACGTCTACGGCTGGCGCCGGGGTGAGGGTTGGACCGAGCAGATCCTGGGTCGCTGGTTCGCGCAGGGCGGCGGGCGACGCGAGCGCACCGTGCTCGCCACCAAGCTCTACGGCGACATGGGCGACTGGCCGAACGACGGCAGGCTCTCGGCGCTGAACATCCGGCGGGCCTGCGAGGCGTCGCTGCGGCGGATGCAGACCGACTACATCGACCTGTACCAGATGCACCACGTCGATCGGGACACGCCGTGGGAGGAGATCTGGCAGGCGATGGAGACCCTCGTCGCGCAGGGCAAGATCCTCTACGTCGGCTCGTCGAACTTCGCCGGCTGGCACATCGCCGAGGCGCAGGAGGCCGCCCGCTCCCGGCACTTCGTCGGGCTGTCCAGCGAGCAGAGCATCTACAACCTGCTCCAGCGCACCGTCGAGCTCGAGGTGCTGCCGGCCTGCGAGGCCTACGGCCTCGGCGTCATCCCGTGGAGCCCGCTGATGGGCGGCCTGCTCGGCGGCATCCTGCGCAAGGCCCGGGAGGGTCGGGCGGCCTCCGAGCAGACCCAGGCCCGGCTGGACGAGCACCGGCCCGCGGTGGAGGCCTACGAGGAGTTCTGCGCCGAGCTCGGCGAGTCCCCCGCCGACGTCGGGATCGCCTGGCTCCTGCACCAGCCGGCGGTGACCGCGCCGATTATCGGGCCGCGCACGCTGGAGCAGCTGGACGGTCAGCTCCGCGCGCTGGACGTCTCCCTGGGCGAGAAGGAGCTGGCTCGACTCGACGAGATCGCGCCCGGACCGGGCGGGCCGGCCCCGGAGGCATACGCCTGGTAGCGGCGCGGGGACGTCAGCGGAGCAGCCGGCCGAGGACGACCACGGCCAGCAGCAGCGCCAGCGCAACCGGCACCACCCAGGAGCGGCGCGACACGGTGGTCGAGCCTACGTCGGGTGCAGCGGCCACCGGGCCAGCGTCTCGTACCGCGACGGCGGTCCGAGGGAGCTGCGGACGAGCCGCAGTTCGGGCGCGGCCCACGGCGGTCCGCGGTAGCCGGCGAGCGCACCGACGAGGTCCCCGCAGTCGACCGGTGCGGCCCCGGCCCGGGCCAGCGTGAGGTGCGGCCGCCACGGCCGGTCCGCCACCGCGATCCCGGTCCGGCGGCCGGCCGCGGCCGCGGCGGCGGCCAGCCGGGTCAGCGCCGGCAGGTCGCCGGCGAGGCCGGCCCAGAGCACCCGGGCGCGGCCGGCCGTCGGCGGGAACGTGCCGGCTCCGGCCAGCTCCACGGTGCCGGCGGGGCTCCGGTCGGCGGCCCGGCCGAGCCGCTCGGTCAGCTCACCGAGCCGACGGTCCACCACCTCGCCGTAGAACGCCACGGTCAGGTGCCACCGCTGCGGCGGGACCCAGCGCAGCCCGGCCGGCCGCTCCCGCAGCGAGCTGACCACCGCGGCCAGCGACGCGAGCGCCGCGGGGGACGGGTCCACCGCGACGAACAGGCTCACGAGGTGGTGGCTTCGGTCGAAGGCCGCATCTAGCCGGAGCGACCCGCCGGCGTACGCCACCCGGACACCGGCGGCAGCCGGTGCTCGCCCAGGTGGACGTGCGGGTGCCGCCCGATGTGCGCGCTGAGCCGCACCTGCTCGGCCCTGGCCAGCCGCCAGGTCACGGCCACCGCCGCGAGCGCGGAGACCGCCCCGCCGACCAGCAGGCTGTAGCGCGGGCCGTAGAGCTGCGCCAACCAGCCGATCAGCGGCGCGCCGATCGGGGTGCCGCCGAGGAA
>JBBSHH010000160.1:0-3831 GCA_038253225.1 Mycobacteriales bacterium
AGGCACCGCCAGGTCTGTCCCGCCGCGCTGCTGCCGCGCAGCCGGGCGGCGAGGTCTGTCTCGTCGGGGGCGTTGGTCGCGTGACCGTGCCGAGCGCAGGCCCGCAGTTCCCAGCGGTTCACCGGTCTGGTCGGGCGCTTGATCCTGATCATCGGTTCCTTCTCCGGGGCAGGGGCGACGGACACCGCCGTCGGCCGGCCGACGAGGCGCCCGGCGACGGCGCTCGCAGCGCCCATTCTGACAAGTGCGCTCGTGGGCGTCCCGGTCCGCGTCCGGCGGTGCCAGGCGAAGCCGGCGGTCACGACCGCCGCAAGGCCGCGGCTCGCGGGATACTCCGCCACATGGACGCGCTCCCGAGCGGGACCGTGACGATGCTGTTCAGCGACATCGAAGGGTCTACGACCCTGCTGAGCCGCCTCGGCGATCGGTACGGCGAGGCGCTGTCGGCGCAGCGGTCACTGCTCCGCGAGGCGTTCGCGCGCTACGGCGGTTGGGAGATGGGCACGGAGGGAGACAGCTTCTTCGTGGTGTTCGCGGCCGCGGTCGACGCGGTCCGGGCGGCCCTGGCAGCCCAGCTGGCGCTGGCCGCGAATGACTGGCCGGCCGGTGTCCCGGTACGGGTACGGATGGGGCTGCACACCGGCGAGCCGACCCGGCACGAGGACGGCTACATCGGCTTGGACGTGCATCTCGCGGCCCGGATCGCCGCCACCGCCGCCGGCGGTCAGGTGGTGCTGTCCGCGGCCACCCGGCAGCTGGTGGACGGTCGGCTCGGGTCGGCGGCGACGTTGCGGGAGCTGGGATCGCACCGACTCAAGGACCTGCCGGCGCCGGTCCGGCTCTACCAGCTGGTCGCCCCGCCGTTGCCGGCGGACTTCCCGCCGCTGAAGAGCCTGGGCGCTCCGACCAACCTCCCGGTGCCGGCGACCCCACTCGTCGGCCGGGACGACGAGGTGGAGCGGTTGCGCGGCCGGCTGCTCGCACCGGAGGTTCGGCTGGTCACCTTGACCGGACCGGGCGGGACCGGCAAGACCCGACTGGCCGTGGCGGTCGCCGCGTCGCTCGACAGCTACTTCCCGGCCGGGGTCTTCTTCGTGCCGCTCGCCGCGGTGACCGACCCGGACCACATGTGGACCGCGCTGGCCGAAGCGGTCGGCGCCATCGGGGAGGGGCCGCCGGCGGACCTGGTCTTCGCTCGGCTCGCGGGGGCACCGGCGCTGCTGGTGCTGGACAACCTGGAGCAGCTCGCCGGCGCCGGCGACGTCATCACCGACCTGCTCGCCCGCACGTCGCCGACCGTCGTGCTGGCCACCTCCCGCCGGCCGCTGCGGCTGCAGGGCGAGCGCGAGCATCCGGTGCCGCCGCTCGCCCTGCCCAAGCCTAGCGGCGCGCCCTTCGCGCAGATCGCCGCATCCGCGGCAGTGTCGCTGTTCGTCCTGCAGGCGACGATGCTGCGGCCCGGGTTCTCCCTCACGGAGGACAACGCGGAGGAAGTGGCCGCGATCTGCCACCGGTTGGACGGCCTGCCACTCGCCATCGAGCTGGCCGCCGCGCGCGTCAAGCTGCTGGCCCCCCGGGCCCTGCTGGCCCGCCTCGGTCACCGGCTGGCACTCCGGGCCGCGGACAGCGGCCGGCCGTCCCGCCAGCAGACGCTGCGCGACACGATCGCGTGGAGCCACGACCTGCTCGACCCGGCCCTCCAACCGGTGTTCCTGCGGGCCGGGGTGTTCGTCGGCGGGTGCAACCTCGACGCGTTCGCGGCGGTGGCGTTGGCCGCCGACCCGACCGGCGAGCTGCCAGATCCGCTGGACATCGTCGGCGAGCTCGTCGACGCCAGCCTGCTCACGATCGGCGAGGGACTCGACGGCGAGCCGCGGATCGGCATGCTCGAGACGATCCGGGAGTTCGCGCTGGAACGGCTGGCGGAGACGGGCGGCCTGCCGGCGGCACGCCTCGGCCATGCCGAGTACTACGCGGAGCTGGCCGAGCGGTTGGCCCCGGAGCTGCGGGGGGCACAGCAGCTGCGCTCGCTCGACCGATTGAAGGCCGAGCATGACAACGTTCGAGCCGCGCTGTCGTGGCTGTTGGACCCGGGGGGCAGCCGCGGCCCGAATCCACCGCCGATGACCCTCGGCCTGCGGCTCGTCGACGCGCTGGCCTGGTTCTGGTACGTGCAAGGCCACGCTCGGGAGGGGGGCGGCTGGCTGCGGCGCGCCGTCGAGCTGGCCGCGGGCTCGTCCGGCCCGGACGTGGCCCACGCGTTGCACGGGCTGGGTGTGTTGCTGCTCCAACAGGGCGAGAACGACGCCGGCAGGGCCGCCCTCGAGCGCAGCCTCGAGCTGTGGCGGCGCCTCGACGACAAACAGCGGGTGGCGCAAGAGCTGAGCAGCCTCGGCGTCGCCTACCGCCAGCTCGGCGAACCGGATCTGGCCCGGGCCCGGTTCGAGGAGAGCATCGCGATCGCCCGGGAACAGCGACTGCACAGTCGCCTCGCCACGGCGCTGTCCAACCTGGCCGTCCTCGAGGTGGACGCCGGCACGCCGGAGCGGGCGACGGTACTGCTCACCGAGGCGCTGCAGATCGACCGGGAGGTCCATGACGGCTGGGGTATCGCTGTCGACCAGGTCAATCTCGCCGCTGCCACGCTGCGGGCCGGGCAGCCGGACGGGGCCTACACGACGCTGCGGGCGGTCCTGGCCGACGTGCTGGCGCTCGGCGACGTGGAGATGCTGATCGACACGATCGAGCTCTCGGCGTCGATCTCGGCCGAGCTCGGGGCGGACGGCCGGGCGGCTCGGCTCGCCGCCGCCGCCGACGTTTTGCGCGAGCAGGCCGGCATGCCGCGGCCGGCCCCGGACCAGGCGATGCTGGAGCGCAGCCTGGTCTCTGCGCGGACCCGGCTCGACGCGTCCTCGTGGGCCGCGGAGACCGCCGCCGGTCGGGTCATGAGCGGCTCCGAGGCCCTCGAGCTGGCCGGCCAACCGCTGACCCGACCGGCAGGGAGTACGCCCGGCCCCGGGCGGGGACAGGGTGGTGTGAACGAGTCCGCAGGAGGTGCGTCGGCGTGAGCTCCCCCATGCTGGTGCCGCGCGACGGGTTGGCCGGGCAGCGGATCGCCGACGGCGTCTCCGGGGTGGGCCGGGACGCCTCGATGGGGGTGGTCCTCGACCATCCGAGCGTGTCGCTGCTGCACGCCGAGGTGGTCCGCCGTGGCCGCCTGGTCTATGTCTGCGACCTCGGCCTGTCGGTGAACGGCACCCGCGTCAACGGCCGTCCGGTGACCAGCGCCGTGCTGGCCGACGGGGACGTCGTCACGTTCGGGTCGGTGCGCTGCCTGGTCACGGGGCTCGTCGCCGGCCGCGACGACGTCCCGCCGGCCGAGCGGCCGCCGGGACCGCGGCTGACCGGCCGGGAGGAGCAGGTGCTGGAGGCCTTGTGCCGACCGGCGTTGAGCGACCGGACGTTCGTGCTGCCGCTCAGCGCCGCGGAGATCGCCGCCGAGCTGGTGGTGACGGAGGCTGCGGTGAAGCAGCACCTGCTGCGGCTCTACGCCAAGTTCGCGATCCCGGACGGGCTCAACCGGCGGACTCGGCTGGCCAACCGCGTGCTCGACCGGGCCCAGGTGAGCCCCATCCCCCCGATGCCGCCCGCTGAGCCCACCCCCTCCGGTCGTTCCGTGCGCCGCGTGCACTAGTGTGTCGCTAGGCAGGTAGCATTACTTCGTGGGACAATGATGTATGGCGTTGACTGTGGGCGTGGAGGTTCCGCCCGGAGACCGCGAGGTGCTGGAGGGCTGGCTTCGGTCCCCGTCGTTGCGGGCGGGGTTGGCGC
>JBBSHH010000161.1:0-3629 GCA_038253225.1 Mycobacteriales bacterium
CCGGGCGCTCGATGAGGCCTTCGCCCGGCTCGACCGCCGGCCCGAGGTGTGGGACGTGCTGCTCGACGGCGTCAACACCGATGACCGGCACCGCGGCTCGGATCAGCAGGCCTTCCGCCGCACCTACCCCTTCTCGCCGGCGCTCGTGTCGACGCTGCGCACGCTGGCCTCGGCCATGCAACGCGACCGGACGGCGCTGAAGGTCATGCAGCAGCTGCTCGTCGGGCAGCGCGACACCCTGACCGTCGACTCCGTGGTGCCGGTCGGTGACGTCTTCGACCTCGTCGTGGAGGGCAACAACGCCGTCAGCGAGGAGATGCGTGGCGTCTTCGCCAACGCCCGCACCCTCTACGCCGACAAGCTGCGACCGCTGCTGCTGACCGAGAACGGGCTCGCGCCGGCAGACGTGGCCGGGTTGCCGCGCGGGCACGCCTTCCGGGCCGACGACCGGCTGGTCAAGACGCTGCTGCTCTCGGCCGTCGCCCCCGAGGTCGCCGCGCTGCGCAACCTGACCGGGTCACGGCTGGCCGCGCTCAACCACGGCTCGATCGTCAGCCCGCTGCCCGGCGCCGAGGCCAGCCTGGTGCTCGACAAGATCCGCCGCTGGCAGAGCGTCGTACCCGAGATCCACCTCAACGACGACCCCCTCGACCCCGTGGTCACCGTGCGCGTCGCCGAGGTCGACTACGAGAGCGTCGTGACCCGAGCCCGCGGAGAGGACAACGAGGGTCGCCGCCGCGAGCTGCTCAAACGGCTGGTGTGGAAAGCTTTCGGGCTCATCGACCGCGACGACGACCTCGCCGGTGTCAACCGGCACCGGATCATCTGGCGAGGCTCGGCCCGCGACGTCGAGGTGGTCTTCGGCAACGTTCGCGACACCAGCTGGCTCACCGACGACACCTTCCGGGCCGGCAGGGGCACCTGGCGGTTCGTGGTCGACTATCCCTTCGACGCCGAGGGGCACAGCTCGCGGGAGGACCTGAGCCGGCTCGGCGACCTCGGCGGACGGCTCACCGAGCGCACCGTGGCCTGGGTGCCGCGCTTCCTGTCCCGCGAGCGGCAGCGGGAGCTCGGCCGGCTGGTGATCCTGGAATGGCTGCTCGACGGCCCCGGCGAGCGTTGGACCGCACACGCCGACAACCTCGCCGAGGTCGAGCGGGTCCAGGCCCGGGCGATCCTGGAATCGCAGCGCACCGCCCTGCGGGAGCGCATCGCCCGGGCGGTGCAGGAGGCGTACGGCGCGGCCAGCCCGACCCCGGGATCGCTCGAGCGTAACGACGACCACGACCGGGTGTTGGTCAGCCTGCACCCGGAATTCCAGCCCGAGGCGCCGGTCGGGCCCGACCTGACCGCGGCCTTCGGCAACCTCGTCGACCAAGCCTTCACCGCAACCTACCCCGGGCACCCGCTCTTCGAGCCGGCCGACCGCGACATCCGCCCGGCCGAGCTGGCCGCCGTACTCGACGCCGTCGAACAGGCGCAGTCACAACCCGACGGGCGGGCCACGGTCGAAGCCAACCGGCGCGAGACGATCCGCCGGATAGCCAACCCGCTGCAGGTCGGCTACATGGGGGAAAACGCGTTCGTCTTTCGCCCCGAGCGCTTCGGCTGGGAGCAGATTTTCACCCTCGGCATGGGCCGCGACGGCCGGTCGCCGACCGACGAGATCACCGTCGCCCAGGCGCGCGGCTGGATCGCCGAGGTCGAGCCGGCCCGCGGGCTGCGGGCCGAGGTGAGCGACCTCGTCATCTGCGCCTGGGCGGCGCTGCACAACCGTGCGTGGTTCCGCCACGGAGCACCCCTGGTGCCCGCGCCCAAACCCGGCACGCTGACACCGGAGATGACGCTGCGGCCGGAGCCGCTGCCGGCCGCGAGCGACTGGGAGCGGGCCGGGGCGCGAGCCGGGGCGCTCTTCGGCCTGACCTGGGCCCGGTATCTGAGCGGATCGGCCGTCGCCGAGCTGGCCGAGAGGCTGCGGGACGCGGCCACCACCCGCGCCGGCGCTGCCGCGGCCCTCGTCGACCGGGTCTCGGCGACCTACACCCGGCTCGGCCTCGATCCCGATGCGAGCGCCGGACGACTGGCCACGGCACGGGCCGGCCGGGAGCTGCTGGCCCGGCTCCGGGACGCCGGCACCGACCGCGTCGCCGTCATCTCGGCCGTGGCCCACGCGACGCTCCCTGCGGCGGACGAGGCGGTCGGACGGTCGCTGCACGCCGCCGACGCCGTCGAGCGGATGCTCGGAGCCTTCGACTGGGACCGGCTCGGGCCGCTGCAGGCCGCGGTCGATGCGGGCGAGCCGGCCGGCCGCGCCGCCGCCGTGCTCGACGACGTACACGATGCCGTCACCGCCGACGAGCTGACCCGGCCCCTGGGTGACGCGCTGCGCAAGGCCGAGAGCGCGGCGTACCGCTGGCTGGCCGAGCGCAGCGCCGCGACCCGGGCTGCTCCGACATCCGCGACCGCGGCCGCCCGGCCGGCCGGCGCCGCCTCGACCCGCTCGGTCACGGTCACCGACGACCCCTCGCTGCAGGATGCGGTGCAGACCCTGTGCGACTTCGTGTGGGCGAATCAGGGTCAGCCGGTGACGATCGAGTGGCGCGTGGAGCGGTGACGGCCGCCGCCTCGTCGGCCGATCCGGGGCCGTCCACCCTCGCGACGGCGTCCGAGCCGCTGATCCGCAGCCTGCTTGCCGATCTGAGCAAGCGCCACACCCGGGGCGGCGTGCTCGGCATCCGGGCCCGGCTCGAATGGGGCGGCGGGGCACGCGATTTCAGCATCGACGGGCGGGCGGTGCACGTGGCGCTGTGCCGGTCGGCGTTGTCGGCGCGCGTGGCCCTCGCCGAGCGGGACCCGGCCGGCTGGCTGGTGCTCGTCACCGACCGCACCGACGCCGACCTCGGCCTGGGCATCACGGCTCGGCTGGCCAGCGGGCGGCTGCGCACCGCCGACCCCTGGGCGCCGGTGCAGGCCGGATTCGGAGCCACCCGCATCGACCACCGCCTGGTCGGGCACGGACGGGGCGGCCGTGACGTCGCTGTCGGGTTGTTGCTGGCGACGCCTGCGGGCGGTTGGCCGCCGGTGCCGGCCGGTGCCTTGACGGCCGATCATGCCTTCGGCGCGGTCGCCGGCCGGCTTGGCATGGACGGCTCCGGGGCCGCCGGCTCACCGGTGGATGCCACGGCCATCCTCTCCTGGTCCGTGCGGGACGACGCCGACCGCCGGATTGCTGACCTGCAGGCGCGCGCCGGGAAGCCGCTCATACAGGCCGTGCTGGACTGGTGTGTCGACCGGGCGGGACCCGTCGGGTCGGCGTGGCGAGGCCTACTCGCCGCCGGCCGGGTCACCGACCTCGTCCCCTTGGGTCTCGTCCTCACCGCCGTGGTCGCCACCCCGCAGGGCTCCGGACCCCGTGCCCTGCTCAGCCGCGAGCTCGGCATCGCGGCCCTGCCGCCCGACGCGGTCTCGGCGGCGTGGGCCAGTCAGGCCCAGGATGTCGTTCGGGTGCTGCTCGCCGGCGACGACGGGGCCGCCGGCCGCGTGCTGGCCAGGGCCGACGCCCTCCTCGACCATCTCGACGCCACGGCCTACGTCGGGGCGTCCGACGTGCTCGACCGCTCGCTCCGGCG
>JBBSHH010000162.1:0-3624 GCA_038253225.1 Mycobacteriales bacterium
CCCGGTGACCCGCCGAGCCCGACTCGACGTGGAGCTGGTGCGCCGCGGCCTGGTCCGGTCCCGGGAGCAGGCCGCCGAGCTGGTCGCCGCCGGCCGGGTGTTGGTGGGTGGCCAGCCGGCGACCAAGCCGGCGACGGCCGTTTCGCCCGACGAACCGCTGCGGCTCCGGCCGGGTGGGGGCGGCCCCGACTACGTCAGCCGGGGGGCGGTCAAGCTCACCGGCGCCCTCGACGCCCTCGCCGCCGGCGGGCTCGCCGTCGCCGGCCGGCGCTGCCTCGACGCGGGCGCGTCCACCGGCGGGTTCACCGACGTGCTGCTCAGGCGCGGCGCCAGCGAGGTGGTCGCGGTCGACGTCGGCTACGGCCAGCTGGCGTGGTCGCTGCGCACCGACGACCGGGTGCGGGTGCTGGACCGCACCAACGTGCGCGACCTGCGACCGGAGTCCATCGGCGGCCTGGCGGAGCTGACCGTGGCGGACCTCTCGTTCATCTCGCTGCGGCTGGTGCTCGCCGCACTGACCGCGTGCACGACCCCGTCCGGTGACCTGCTGCTCATGGTCAAGCCTCAATTCGAGGTGGGCCGGGAGCGGATCGGACGGGGCGGCGTGGTCCGTGACCCGCGGCTGCGGGCCGACGCCGTACGCCGGGTCGCCGAGCGTGCCGCCGAGCTCGGCCTCGGGGTCGCCGGGATAACCGCGAGCCCGTTGCCCGGGCCGGCCGGCAACGTGGAGTACTTCCTCTGGCTGCGCGCCGACGCCCCCCCGCTGGCGACCGCGGAGCTACAGCGGGCCGTCGCCGCCGGTCCGGCATGAGGGATCGGGCTTGACGACCCGCGAGGTGCTGCTGGTCAGCCACACCGGCCGGCCCACCGCTGTGCGCAGCGCCCGTCGGGTCGTCGGCCAGCTGGTGACGGCCGGAGTCGCGGTGCGGGTGCTCGACACCAAGGCGGCCGAGCTGGCCTGCCCGGTCGACGTCAGCGTCACCCCGGCGGCCACCGCGGCCGCCGGGGTGGAGCTGGTGATGGTGCTCGGCGGCGACGGCACGCTGCTGCGGGCCGCCGAGCTGGCCCGAGCGGCCGGCGCGCCGCTGCTCGGGGTCAACCTGGGCCGGGTGGGCTTCCTGGCCGAGGCCGAACGGGAGGACCTGACCGCGACCGTCGAGCGGGTCGTCGCGCAGGCCTACGACGTCGAGGAGCGCAGCACGCTCGACGTGTCGGTCACCCTGGACGGCCGGGTCGTGAGCCGGCAGTGGGCGCTGAACGAGACGTCCGTGGAGAAGGCGGCCCGGGAACGCATGCTCGAGGTGGTGGTGGAGGTCGACGGTCGGCCGCTGTCCCGCTGGGGCTGCGACGGGGTCGTCTGCGCGACGCCGACCGGGTCGACGGCGTACGCCTTCTCCGCCGGGGGACCGGTCGTCTGGCCCGAGGTCGACGCGTTGCTCCTGGTGCCGATCAGCGCGCATTCGCTGTTCGCCCGCCCGTTGGTGGTAGCCCCGTCGTCGGTGCTCGCGGTGGAGCTGCTGCCGGCGACCTCCGGCGGGGTGCTCTGGTGCGACGGGCGCCGGTCGGTCGAGCTGCCGCCGGGCAGCCGGGTCGAGGCGCGCCGGGGCATCTCCCCGGTCCGGCTCGCCCGGCTGCACCGGCGACCGTTCACCGACCGGCTGGTGGCGAAGTTCGGCCTGCCGGTTCAGGGCTGGCGGGGCCGCCCGGACCGCGCCGAGGAGCCCGGGCGCGTTCCCCCCGGGTGAGCCGGCGCCGGCGCCGGCACCGGCTCGGCGCCCGGACTCGGGCGGGGTCCGCGGTTATCGTCGGGGCGTGCTCGAGGAGATCCGCATCCGCGACCTCGGGGTCATCGACGACGCGGTGCTCGAACCGGCCGCCGGGCTGACCGTGGTGACCGGGGAGACCGGTGCCGGCAAGACCATGGTCGTCCAGGGGCTGCTGCTGCTGCTCGGTGGCCGGGCCGACGTCGGTCAGGTCCGCCTCGGAGCGCAGCGGGCCCTGGTCGAAGGGCGGTGGCGGGTCGAGCCGGACGGGCCGGTGGCGGCCCGGGCGAGGGCCGCCGGAGCGGAGCTCGACGGCGACACGCTGTTGGTCTCCCGGTCGGTCACCGCGGACGGCCGCTCCCGCGCGCACCTCGGTGGCGTGGCGGTCCCCGCGACCCTGCTCGCCGAGGTCGGGGCGGAGCTGGTGGCCGTCCACGGTCAAGGCGAACAACAGCGGCTGCGCCGCGCCGGCGCGCAGCGTGACGCCCTGGACCGCTACGCCGGTGCGCCGGTGCACGACCCGCTCGGCCGGTACCGCACCGCATACCGACGCTGGCGAGCGGTCGAGGAGACGGTGGCGACGATCCTCGACGGCGCGCGGGAGCGGGTCGCGGAGGCCGACCGGCTCCGGTTCGGGCTGGACAAGATCACCGAAGCCGCGCCGGTCGCCGGCGAGGATGTCCAGCTCGCCACCGAGGTGCGGCGGCTGGGGCACGCCGAGTCGTTGCGCCGAGCCGCGACCGCCGCTCACGACCTGCTGCTCGGTGAGCCGGCCGCGGCCGACGGCGTGGACGCGGCCGGACTGCTCGGCGCCGCGCGCCGGCTGGTCGACGCCGAAGCCGACCACGACCCGACGCTGGCCGAGCTGGCGGAGCGGCTGGCAGCCGTCGGCTACCTGCTCGCCGACGTCGGCGCCGACCTCGCGTCCTACGCCGCGGGTGTCGAGGCGGACCCGACCGGGTTGGCGGCAGCCCAGGACCGGCAGGCGGTGCTCGGTCGACTCGTCCGTGCCTACGGTCCGGACCTGGCCGGGGTGCTGGCCTGGGCGGTCGCCGCCGGCGCCCGGTTGGCCGAGCTGGACACCAGCGACGACCAGCTCGTGGGCCTGTACGCCGAGCGCGAGGCGCTGCTCGCGACGCTGGCCCGCGAGGCCGCGGCGGTCTCCGCCGCCCGGTCGGGCGCGGCGCAGCGGCTGGCCACCGCGGTCACCGCCGAGCTGGCCGAGCTGGCGATGCCCGGCGCCCGGCTCACCGTCGAGGTCAGCACCGCCGCTGGGCCCGACCCGGCCGACCCGGCCGGCTCGGCCGCCTACGGCCCGGATGGCCTCGACGGGGTGGAGCTGCTGCTCGCCGCCCACCCGGGCGCGCCGTCCCGACCGCTGTCGCGGGCCGCGTCGGGCGGGGAGCTGTCGCGGGTCATGCTGGGGCTCGAGGTGGTCCTCGGCGCCGCCGACCCGGTGCCGACGTTCGTCTTCGACGAGGTCGACGCCGGGGTCGGCGGCCGGGCCGCGGTCGAGCTGGGCCGTCGGCTGGCCAGGCTCGCGCACACCGCCCAGGTCATCGTCGTCACCCACCTCCCGCAGGTGGCCGCCTTCGCCGACCGGCACCTGCTGGTGGTGAAGTCGGCGGCGGGGGCGGTGACCCGCAGCGACGTGCACGCCCTCGACGACGGCGGGCGGGTCCGCGAGCTGTCCCGGATGCTGGCCGGGCAGGCGGAGAGTGCGCTGGCCCGCGGGCACGCGGAGGAGCTGCTGACCTCGGCGGCGGCGGCCAAGGCCGACCGCCGGGCGGCCGGGTGACCGTGCGGGTCCGGGTGCTGGACCCGGCGGACCTCGACGCGGCATTCGCGATCAACCAGGCGG
>JBBSHH010000163.1:0-3490 GCA_038253225.1 Mycobacteriales bacterium
ACGATCCCGGCCACGCCGGCGAACCAACCGGCCCGCAGCAGCGAGGTCAGCATCCGGTCGAGTCGGTACGGCGCCTCGCCCACGTCCTCGAGGAACACCAGGCAGCCCTGGGCCGACGGCGCCGCCGGGCTGCCCAGTTCCGCCGCCAGCAACGCCAGGGTGCCGCCGCGCAGTACCCCCGACGCACGACCGCCGACGACCGTCGTCAGCCGCCTCGGCGCGAGGTCCATGGCCGCCTCGGGGTTGAACAAGACGTCCCACAGCGACCGCAGCGACGCCTCGTCGGCCGCGGGCTCGGCCAGCAGGCCGGCCGGCATCGGTCCGAACACGCTGCCCAGGTCCAGGAAGCGGGCCACGGCGGAGTGCAGCGTGGTGATGTCGCTCGAGCCCACCAGCAGCTTCGGCGGGGCACCGGCCAGGGCCGGCCAGTCCACCAGGTCGACCATCCGCTGGGCGCCGTACCCGCCGCGGGCGCAGACGACCGCCGCCACCGTCGGGTCCGCCCACGCCGCGGTGAAGTCCGCCGCCCGGTCGGTGTCCGCACCGGCGAGGTAGCCGGTCCGATTCGAGACGTGCCGGCCGAGGACGACCTCGAGACCCCAGCCGCGGAGCCGGTCGCAGCCGCGGGCCAGCCGGTGCGGGTCCACCGGTCCGCTCGGGGCCACCACGGCCACCCGGTCACCGGCTCGCAGCCGCGGCGGCCGCCTCACGTCGGCCGCACCGCCCGAACGGCGTACGCCGCCGAAGCGATCGTCGCGATGACGGCTCGGGACGCGTCGTTGGGCAGGCCGCTCGTGCAGACCGCGAGGATGAACGGGGCCGCGTCCGGTGGCCGGACCAGCGCGACATCGTGCAGGCAGTCCTCGACCCAGCCGCTCTTGCCGGCGACCGTGGCGGTTGCCGGTAGGAACCGCCCGATCTCCGGGTACTGCTGGCGCCCGAGGATCGCCAGCATCTCCCGGCAGCTCTCCGGCTCCGCCGCGCGCCCCGAGACGACCGCGGCGAGCAGCGCCGCGAGGTCCGCCGCGGTCACCAGGTTCGTTCGGCCCGCGGCCTGTGCCGCGCGATCGCCGATCGGGCGGCCCAGAACGGTGTCCGGCGCGTCGAGCTCGTGCAGCGTCTCGGCGAGTGCGTGGGGGTCGAGCAGCGGCAGCAGCAGGTTGGTGGCCTCGTTGCTCGACACCTCGATCATCCGCTCGGCCAGCTCGCGAACCCCGGCGGTGTCGCCGACGCGGGCCGCCAGCGGCACGTCGACGTCGTCGCGGTCGAGGGTGTACGGCGAGCCGTCCACCGTCGAGCGGAACGTCGTGTGGACGCGCAGCGGCCGGTCGAGGTCGAGTCGACCGGTGTCCCGCATGCGGAACAGCTCAATGAGCACGGCCAGCTTGATCGTGCTGGCCGCGTAGTGAGGATGGCGTTCGTTCTCGGCCCGCAGCACCCGACCGGTGCTGTCGCGGCAGCACATCGACACGACGGCGGCAGCGGAGGGCACCGGTTCAGCCGACGCCCGACGTGCGCACCCGCCGGGCCGTCAGAGCCTCGGCAGCCGGAAGTCCGCCGGCCCGCTGGCCGCCGGCGGCGGGTCGGCCGGCCGGGTCGAGAACGGCAGCACCCAGTCCTCCCCGGTCTCGCCGTTGATCTCCAGCGACCAGTAGAAGCGCGAGCCGGTGGGCAGCGGCAGCGGGCCGAGGTTGACCGCGAAGGGCACGTCGAGCGCGATCCCGGGCGGCACACCGTCGGGGCGTTCCACGCCGACCTCGGCCTCGATGACCAACGGCTGGTCGCCGTCCGGGGTCGGCAGCAGCACCGGGCGGCCGTCGCTGTCGAGCAGGGTGATCTGGAGCTGGTGGGCGCGGGCGGCCTGGTCCCAGGGGATGCTGAGCAGCAGCCCGATCGCGGAGGGCACCGGCATCGGTCCGGTGACGCTCCACCCGGCGCCGAGGACGTAGAGCTTTCCCTCGGCCACCTGGGCCGCATCGCAGAGCAGCATGGTGACCTTCACCGGCCGCACCCTATCCCGCGCTTCGACCCGGCCCCCGCGCCTGCCACGGCCGGAGTCGCGGGGTCGGGCTCAGGCGTCCTTCACGGCGTGGACCAGGGCGGCCAGGGACTCCTTGGCGTCGCCGAAGAGCATCGTGGTGCGCGCGTCGAAGAGCAGCTCGTTGTCGATACCGGCGAACCCGGGCCGCATGCTGCGCTTGAGGAACACGATGTGCCGGGCGGTGTCGACGTCGAGGATCGGCATGCCGTAGATGGGGCTTCCCGGCGAGCTGCGCGCCGCCGGGTTCACGACGTCGTTGGCGCCGACCACCAGGGCGACGTCGGTCCGGGGGAACTCCGGGTTCACCACCTCCATCTCCTTGAGCGCCTCGTAGGGGACGTTCGCCTCGGCGAGCAGCACGTTCATGTGCCCGGGCATCCGGCCGGCGACCGGATGGATCGCGTACGCGACCTCGACCCCGCGCGCCTCGAGCAGCGACGCCAGCTCCTGCACGGTGTGCTGTGCCTGCGCGACGGCGAGCCCGTAGCCCGGGACGATGAGCACCTTGCGGCTGTACGCGAGCAGGACACCCAGGTCCTCCGCCGTGCCCGAGCGCACCGACCGCTCGGGACCACCGGCGTCGGTCGCCGCGGCGGCGGACGCGGTGGCGAACGCCCCGAACAGGATGTTCGGCAGCGACCGGCCCATCGCCGCGCTCATCATCCGGGTGAGCAACGTGCCGGAGGCCCCGACCAGCGTGCCGGCCACGACGAGCAGCACGTTGGACAGCACGAAGCCGGACGCCGCGACCGCCAGGCCGGTGCAGGAGTTCAGCAGCGAGATCACCACCGGTACGTCGGCACCGCCCACCGGCAACACGAAGGCCAGCCCGAACAGCAGACCGACGCCGGCCACCCCGAGCAGCGCCGGCAGGCTGTGCGCGGTAAACACCAGTACGGTCAGGGCCACCGCCGCCACGGCCAGCAGCCCGTTCACCGCCTGCTGGCCGGGGTAGAGGACGGGCCGGCCGGTCATCAGCTCCTGCAGCTTGACGAACGTCAGCGCGCTGCCGGTGAACGACACCGCACCGACGGCGCTGCTGAACACCACCGCCGCCAGCTCCCCCGCCGAGCCGTGCCCACCGGTCTGACCGAACTCCGCGAGTGCGACCAGAGCCGCCGCGGCGCCGCCGACGCCGTTGAAGACCGCGACCATCTGCGGCATCGCGGTCATCCGCACCTGCCGGGCCGCCGGTACGCCGATGACGGTGCCGAACGCGACACCGGCCCCGATCAGTTCGAGGTTTCGCAGGCCGGGCTGGAGGAACGTCATGGCGACCGCGAGCAGCACCCCGGCCGCGCCGAGCAGGTTCCCCGCGCGGGCGGTGCGGGGTGAGCTCAGCCCCTGCAGCGCCACGATGAAGCACACCGCGGCCGCGAGGTAGGACAAGGAGATCCAGTCGGTGCGGCTCATGTCGGCCTCGGGGCCTCGGGCGGCGGCGGACGCTCG
>JBBSHH010000164.1:0-3476 GCA_038253225.1 Mycobacteriales bacterium
CCCACCCGGTGGCCCGACCCCGCGGTGCTGCGGCTGCGGCCCGGCCCGCGCCGGGCCTGGTTCGCCCCGGACGCGCTCGAGGTTCTCTGCGGGCAGGCCTATGAGGCCGGGCCGGACAGCAGCCGGGTCGCGCTGCGGCTGCGCGGCCGGCCGATCGGGCTCGCCGGGTCCGCCGAACTGCCGTCCGAGGGGCTGGTCACCGGCGCCGTCCAGGTGCCTCCCGACGGCCAGCCGGTCGTGTTCCTCGCCGACCGCCCGGTGACGGGTGGCTACCCGGTCGTCGCGGTCGTGACCTCGGCGGGCGTGGCGGTGGCCGCGCAGCTGCGGCCCGGGCGCGCCGTCCGTCTCCGGCTCGAGAGCTGAGCCGGTGGCCGCGACCGGCAGGTAGCACCCGACATGGAGCAGCGACCCGGCCCGGCGACCCGGCCCGGCGCCGTACGCGAGGGCCGGGCGCGAGCCCTATCCGGGCACGACCGTGACCGGGCAGCTCAGGCCGGGGGCGCGACCCAGCCGGGCGTCAGCGGTGACCAGCGCGCAGTCGAGCGACTCGGCGAGGGCGACGTAGCAGGCGTCGTAGCTCGACACGCTCTCGCGCAGCTCCCAGATTCGGTGCCGTAGGCCGAACGTCGGGTACCGGGTCATCGCCAGCCGGCTCCAGGTGTCAAGGGCGAGCCAGCCGACCTGCTGGTCCAGCCGCCCGGCCGCGACGCTGCGGTGAAGACCGCTGGCCATCTCCACGTCGACCAGGTGCGGGCAGTGCAGCTGTTCGACGGCCACCGTGCGCCGGGCCGACCCGGCGTTGAGCAGAGCCGCCAGTGCAGCGGACGCGTCCAGGACGATCAACGAGTGGCGCGAGAGGCGTCGAGGAAGCCGACCAGTGCCGCCGGGTCGACGTCGAGGTCGGGCAGCCTCTCCAGCAGCGCCGGGTTGTCGGCTCGGCGCGAGACGTCGGCGAGCTCCCGGACCGCCACCGCGCTCACCGAGGTGGCGTCTCGGGCAGCCAGCCGCTCGAGACGCTCGACCACATCGTCCGGAACATTACGCAGGTACAGCGTTCGCATGTTGCAGAATGCTAGCACCGACGTCGCATTGCTGCCCGTTCCCCGGTCGCCGCCGGAATAGCCGCCCGTGCCCTCGCAGCCTTAACCGCCGGCCATCGCGCCGACGACGAGGAACGGCTCGGCTCCGCTGGCGACCGCGTCGGGGAGCGGGACGTCGGGTGCCTGGTGGGACAGGTCCTGCTCGCAGCCGAAGAACCGGACGAACGCGCGCCGCTGGTGCGTGCCCTGGTCCCGGATCGTGCCGCGCAGCATCGGGTACCGGGACTCGAGCGCATCGAGGACCGAGCACTGCGTGGCCGACCCCTCGATCTCGAGCTGCACCTCGCCGTCGACCCGGGCCAGCGCCCGCAGGTGTGCCGGCAGCACGACCCGGATCATGGCAGCGTCTGGACCTCGACGGAGAGCACCGCCGGCAGGTCCCGGACGATCGGCGCCCAGCTGTCCCCGGCGTCGGCCGAGCCGTACACCTGCCCGCCGGTCGTCCCGAAGTACACCCCGCACTCGTCCAGCGAGTCGATCGCCATCGCGTCGCGCAGCACGTTGACGTAGCAGTCGCGCTGCGGCAGGCCGTCGGTCAGCGGCTCCCAGTCATCCCCGCCGGTCCGGCTGCGGTACACCCGCAGCTTCCCCTCCGGCGGGAAGTGCTCCGAGTCACTCGTGATCGGAACGACGTAGACGGTGTCCGGCTCGTGCGCGTGGACCTCGATCGGGAAACCGAAGTCAGTGGGCAGGTTGCCGCTGACCTCCCGCCACGACCCGCCCGCGTCGTCGCTGCGCATCACGTCCCAGTGCTTCTGCATGAACAGCACCTCCGGCCGCGACGGGTGCATCGCGATCCGGTGCACGCAGTGCCCGACCTCGGCATCCTCGTCGGGGATGCCACCGGAGCGCAGACCCCGGTTCACCGGCCGCCATGTCTGCCCGGCGTCGTCGCTGCGGAACGCCCCCGCGGCCGAGATCGCCACGAAGATCCGCTCCGGGTCGCTCGGGTCCAGCAGGATCGTGTGCAGACACATCCCGCCGGCGCCCGGCTGCCACGACGGCCCGGAGCCGTGGGTGCGCAGTCCCGGCAGCTCCTGCCATCCCAGCCCGCCGTCGGTCGAGCGGAACAACGCGGCGTCCTCGACCCCGGCGTAGACCGTGTCCGGGTCGGTGAGCGACGGTTCGAGATGCCAGACCCGGGCGAACTTCCACGGATGCGGGGTCCCGTCGTACCACTGGTGGGTGCCCGGCACCCCGTCGTAGACGAACTCGTTGCCCACCGGATGCCAGCTGCCGCCACCGTCGTCGGAGCGCTGGATCAGCTGCCCGAACCAGCCACTGGACTGCGACGCGTACAGCCGTGCCGGGTCGGCCGGAGATCCCTTCAGGTGGTACACCTCCCAGCCGGCGAACAACGGACCGCTGACGTCCCACTGCTGCCGCTTCCCGTCCGAGCTGAGGACGAACGCGCCCTTGCGCGTCCCGACCAGCACCCGCACCCCGCTCATCCGCACCCCTCCAGTCGCTAGCCCACCCTGCTAAGACGGTCGACGGTCACCCAACTCACCGCTCCCACGGGTCGAGACTTCGCCAATCTGCACAGATGGTTCGCCGGTCAGCCGCGGCGTACGCCGACGCGCTCGCTGCCGGCGAGGCCCGCGGCAAGGGCGGCCCGCTCGAGGGCGACGCGGTCGGCCAGGACTCTCAACTGGGGGGCGGAGACGCCGGTGACGGCGCCGACCGCCGCGGCCCGCAGCTCCGACGCCACCGCCACCACATCGCTGACCTGCCGGCTCACCACCGAGGCTCCGCGACCCGTGGGCGAGGCGTCTCGTAGGGCGGCGTCGACAGCGGTCGCGGCGGCCCGGAGCTCGCGGCACAGCGCGGGGAGGTCGCCCACCGGAGCGTAGAGCTCCCGGGCCCGGGCGACGGCCCCGTCGGCGGCGGTCACCGACGCCCACATCCGCCGGCGGTCCCGCTGGGTGAGCCACCATGAAGCGCTGCCGACCGGGGGCAGCTGCGGCCGGCCCGGCCCGGCTGCGAGGACGGTGACGAAACGTGACCTCATCCGCCGGTAGCGCCTGAGCGCACCCCGGACCAGCAGGACGCTACCCACGGCGGTCAGCGCGACGAGTGCCGCCAGACCGAACAGCACGAACTCCACGGCCTCACCCATGGGCGACAGGGTAGGTGCCGGCCGCGACCCGCGGGGGATCCCCGACCAGCCCGGTTCAGCGGAAGATCGCGAGATGCGGCTGCTGGAGTCGCCCGACCGAGCTGAAGTCGCCGCCGGCGTAGAGGTCTCCGCCGACGCTGCGCAGCACCCAGCAGCCGTAGAACCCGCCGCCGGTCGTCGGCCCGAGCGGCGGTGCCCAGGACGGGTCGACATGCCCACTGGAGTCCAGCGCCGCCAGGTGGGTGCGGCTGAACTGC
>JBBSHH010000165.1:0-3338 GCA_038253225.1 Mycobacteriales bacterium
CTAGATGAGTGAGTCCGAATAGATCTCCGGCGTGTCGCTGCCAGCGATGAGAGACGGAGGGCGCCGAAGATCATTTTGTGACGAACAACCTTGACGCCCTCCTGATCGCACTCTATGTACATCTCGACGATCGCGTCTTTCCGGCGCTGGGCTGGTCGCGGGACCATCGGCGGGGCCGAAAGCCGGCCTTGTCCGACCCCGAGCTGCTCTGCCTGGCGGTGGCCCAGCAGCTGCTCGGCGTGGCCAGTGAGCGGCGGTGGATCCGGTACGCGCGAAAGAACCTGACCGGGCTGTTCCCGCAGCTGCCGGGCCAGTCCGGATACGGCAAGCGGCTGCGCGCCTCGGGCGGCCTGCTGGCGGCGGTGATCACCGAGTTGGCCCGCGACGTCCCGTCGTGGAGCGACCTGCTGCGGCTGGTGGACTCCACCCCGCTGCCCTGCGCGGCCAGCCGGGAGACCGTCAAACGCTCCGAGCTTGCCGGCGCGGCCGGCTACGGGTACTGCGCGAGCCACTCCCGGTTCTTCTGGGGGTTCCGGCTCTACCTGATCGCCACCGCCGAGGGCATGCCGATCATCTGGGGGCTGGCCCACCCGAAGATCGGTGAACGGGAGGTCACCCAGGCCATGCTCGCCCACGACCACCACCTGGTCCGCGCCGGGCAGGTGATCCTCGGCGACAAGGGCTTCGCCGGCAAGGACTTCGAAGCCTTCGTCCGCGACGACCTCGGCGCCCACCTGGTCCGCCCGGACCGCAAGGACGAACCGGCCCGGTTCGGCAAGCTCGCCCGCTACCGCCAGTGGATCGAGGCGATCTTCGACACACTCAAGGGCCAGCTGACCCTCGAAGACCACGGCGGACGAACCCTGCCAGGCGTCTACGCCCGCGTCGCCGCCCGCCTCCTCGCCCTGGCCGCCGCGATCTGGCACAACTGGCGGATCGAAGCCCCGGTCAAGCGCTCCCTTACCGCCTACGACCACTGAGCCCAATCGGACTCACTCATCTAGAGGGATCCGGGCCGGTTGGGTCCCTTGGATGGGAGCCACGTCGAGCTGGGGTTCTCGTTGCCGCCGGTGTAGACGACCTGCTTGCCGTCGGGCGCCACGGCGCCGTCCTGCTCGAAGACGATCCGGCCGTTGGCGCGGGGAAGGCGGCGGTCGCGACGGTTGGCGTCACCATCGCCCCCGCTGGGTTGCCGTCGTCCACCGGGCCCGTCGGTTCAGTGGGCGTCGACCCGGGCGGTGTAGAGATCGGTCCCTTGTCCTGCGAAGGCCGGTCGACGCGGGTCCGCCGGGTTGACGACGTAGATCGGGTTGCGGGTGTCCATCCACAACGGGTGCGCCACGCCGTCGGAGCCGACCGCGAGGCCGAGGTAGTCGCCCATGAACACCGAGAAGCCGCTGGTGTCCGGGAACTCGTTCGCGGGTGGTAGGTGCCGGTCGGTCACCCGCACCAACCTGCCGTCGCCGCGGCGCAGCGTCACGTCGAGGTCCCCGGTCGCCTGGTCCGCGCCGTACCTGCGGTCGTAGAAGGTCGCCGCAAAGCCGCCGCCGGGTGTCGCCGCGGCCCACTGCCACCACTGGTCGGCGAACCCGTCGCCGGAGATCGCCGGCAGCCGCCACACCGGGGTCGACGCCCCGGTGAAGTGGAGCCCATCGGTGGACGTGGAGACCAGGACGTCGTTGTTGCACCCGCCCACGCGGCCGACCCCGCGGTACCGGTTGAGACCCGTCCGTGGCGAGAGCCCCGCCGGAGCGCAGTTGCCCCGGGCCGGGTTCGAGTGTGGGTTGATGAAGCTGCCGAAGGTGACCGCCAGCCCGTCGCGGGTGGCGACCGGGCTGGGGTAGTTGCTGCCCTGGAAGATGCTGCGCGTCGACAGCGGGTGCGTGGGCAGGCACGGCGCGAACTCGTCCTGGCCGGTGTAGGTGAAGCAGTCCGGGAACTCGTAGTAGTCGGCGACCTTCGTCGGTCCCGAGAAGTGACGGCCACCGTCGGTCGAGCGTACGGCCAGGATCTGGTCGTGATTGTCCCGACGGTCGGCGCCGCAGGACGGGGTGACCGCGTTGCAGACGTTGAAGTTCTGGAACACCACGGCGACGTCGCCGTTGTGCAGCGCGACCGGCTGCGGGAATCCGTTGACGTTGCACGGCGAGCTTGTTTCGCCCGTCGGGTTGACCGGGCACAGTGTGGCGGAGTGGCCGCTGACCGATCCGGTCTGGTGCCAGCTCACGCCGGCGTCGTCCGACCAGGCGACCGTGACTCGGCCCACCGTGAAGCTGGGGTTGTAGGAGATCCAGGACACGTAGAGCCGGTCCCGGAAGCGGCTGGCCGGGTTCGTGTCGACCGCGAAGCCGGGATTGTTGAGGTTGGCCGGACTTCCGGTACCCGGCACCTGGGCGATCACCGTGCCGGGGAAGCTCCACGATGCGCCGCCGTCGACCGAGCGGAAGGCCACGATGCCGGTGGCGGGGTCGCCGTTGTCGGCAGTGGTGCCGCGGTCGATCGCGTTGCAGACCAGGTACGCCGTACCGCGGCTGTCGAAGCCGACCTTCGACAGACCGCCGACGTCCCAGTAGTGCCGCAGGGCGGTGAACCCCGGCGCGGTGAACGACAGCGGGGCGATGCCGCTGCCCCAGTGCCGGCCGCCGTCGCGGCTCCAGTCGGCCCCGCACGAGGAGTCGCCGTGACGGTAGTCGTTGCTCGTCGCGATCAGCCGGTCCGGGTTGCTCGGGTCGACCGCGATCGACGCCGAGCTCTGCTGCACGCCGGGCCCGACCCGGCTGAGCACCGACAGGTCGTCCTGGTTGGTGCAGTCGGTGTTGACCCGGACGTTGCCGCCGTCCCGGTCGCTGCAGCCGCTCGTCCCGGTCGCCGATGGCCGCAACGGGTGGACCGAGCGAGCCGCGGCCGCCGTACGCGCGGCGGGCGCGCTGCCTGCATCCGCCGCCGGCAGGACCCGGGGAGCGAAGCGGTGGGTCAGCGGGTAGGCCGAGCCGGTCGCGGGCGCCGCCAGGCCACCGGTCACGGCGCCGGCAAGGAGCCCGACGGCCAGAACGCCGATGACGCGGCTGCGCCGCCGGCGCGGGTTCGGAGCGGACCTATGGCCAACGCGAAGAGTCTGCATGCGGCGCTGCCTACCACCGGGTGGGAGCCGAGTCAACGGCCGCTGGATGCTCGCCGTACTGTCTGAGCATGACTTTGTTGGCCGCTGGTACGCCGGCTCCGGACATCGAGGCACGCGAGCAGGACGGGACGCCGCTGCGCCTGTCGGACCTGCGGGGCAGGCACGTGCTCGTCTACTTCTACCCGAAGGACGACACCCCGGGGTGCACCGCCGAGGC
>JBBSHH010000166.1:0-3326 GCA_038253225.1 Mycobacteriales bacterium
CAACGACGGCAAGTGGTACGCGTACTCGACCGGCGGTCCCTACGACGAGACCAACACCAGCGGCGACGCGCTGCGGATGGCGGTCTCGACCGACCTCGTGCACTGGAGGAAGCTCGGCGGCGTCTTCGTCAAGGGCGTCAACTGGCCGACCTGGGCCGATCCCAACACCGGTTTCTGGGCGCCGGACATCCGCTATGTCGACGGCAAATACCTGCTCTATTACGCCGTCCCCAACACGACCGCGAGCACCGACGGATTCGACCCGGGCATCGGCGTGGCGATGGCGGACTCCCCGGCCGGGCCGTGGACCGACAGCGGCACGCCGGTGGTCGCGCCGTACAAGCGGGCCAACGGCTCCTGGGAGTCGGTCATCGACGGCGCCCAGTTCATCGACAGCGACGGCACGCGTTATCTCTACTACGGCAGCTTCGGCGGCATCTTCGTCGTGCAGCTCTCCCCCGATGGCATGCACACCGTCTCCTCGGCCCGGCAGGTCGCCGGCAACCGCTACGAGGGGACCTTCGTCACCAGGCACGGCGGCTACTACTGGCTGATGGCGTCGGTCGGCTCGTGCTGCAACGGGCCGTCGTCCGGGTACGAGGTCGTCGCCGGGCGGGCCCGCAGCCCCTACGGCCCGTTCACCGACCGGGACGGCAACCCGCTCAACGCCTCCCGTGCCGGCGGCACCATCGTGCTGGCCCAGAACGGCAACCGCTGGGTCGGGACCGGTCACCACGCCCTGATCACCGACCTGGCCGGGCAGGACTGGTTCGCCTATCACGCGATCGACCGCACCCATCCGTACAACGACGCGTCGCCAGGTTTCACCATGCGGCCGCTGCTGCTCGACCGGCTCGACTGGATCGACGGCTGGCCGCTGATCCGTGGCGGCGCCGGCGCCTCGGACGGTACCGAGCCGGCACCGGTGACGACCGGGCCGCTGGATGCCCGCTTCGGCGACCCGGCCGCGACGGCTGCGGCATTTTCGGTCCGGTCGGGCACGTTGAGCGACATCGCCGCTGACCCGGCCTCGGACTCCGGCGGCTTCGGCCGCCTCGGCGGCGACGCGGTCGCCCTGTCAACGGCCCCGACCCCGCACGACGTGCACGCCGAGGCCGGCGTGCGCGTGCCGGCGGGCGGCGGTGCCGTCGGCCTGACGGTGCGTTACGCGTCGGCCGACGACAACGTGGCCGCGGTCGTCGAACCGGCGACCGGCCAGCTGCGGGTGCGGGTGACCCGCAACGGCCGGACCACGACGACCAGCGCCCCGCTACCGGTCACCACGGACCTGTCGGTCTGGAACAACCTCGCAGTCGACGTCCGCGGCTCGGACCTGGCCGCGAGCCTATCCGACGACCGGCAGAGCGACCCGGTCGCGACGATCTCGCTCCGGCTGCCGTCGCCGCTGCGGTCCGGCCGGGCAGGAGTCGTGTCGACCGGCTCCGGTGACGTCGACAACGTGTCCGTTGCCGCCCTCTATCAACCCCATACGGCGCTCGCGCCGGTGCCGCAGGCGGGTACGGAGCGGACGGCGTACTCCACCGACTTCTCCGGCGCGATCGACCACGGCTGGACCTGGCTGCGCCAGGATCCCGACGCGCACGTCACCGACGGCCGGCTGCAGTGGCCGACCGAGCGGGCCGACCTGTCCCAGGCCGCGCTGGCCGGGCAGAGCGGCATCCTGCTGCGTACGCCGCCCGCCGGGCCGTGGATCGTGCAGACCAAGCTCGCCATCGATCTCGGCACCGACACGACCCGCAACTACCAGCAGGCCGGGCTCGTCGTCTACGCCGCGGACGGCGATTTCCTCCGGCTCGATCACGTCGCCAACGGGCCGCTCCGGATGACGGAGTTCGGCAAGCGGGTCACCCAGGACGGCGTCAATTCGTGGGGGCAGGGCAACCTCGGGGTGCCCGCCGACACGACGTACCTGCGGATCGCGCACACCGTCGACCCCGTCACCGGCGAGCACCGTTATCGCGGCGCGTCCAGCGTCGACGGCAGGCGCTGGACCTGGGGGCTGACGTGGACGATGCCGCCCGGACCGCAGCCGCGGATCGGGCTGGTGTCCCAGGGCTCGACGCCCGCCGCGGAGGCGCAGTACGGCAAGGCACTGGCGCAGTTCGACTACGCGCGCTTCTACTCGCTCCGGTAGGCGTCTCGACGACCCCGGCCGCGGAGCAGCTGGGTAGCCTGAGGTGGTGAGCGTCCCCCGGCTGTTGCGCCCCCGGTGGCTGCTGCTGCATGCCGGTACGGCGACGACCGCGGCGGCCTTCGGCTGGCTCGGCTGGTGGCAGCTGTCCAAGGCCGAGTGGCACGGCGGGGACTGGCAGAACCTCAGCTACGCCGTGCAGTGGCCGCTGTTCGCGGCCTTCGTGATCTTCTGCTGGTGGCGCTTCATCCACGACCGCAACGTGCCGCTGGTGCGGATCCAGCCCCGTGGCGTCGCCGCGCGCGGAGCCGGCGCGCTGACCTTTGCCGCCGACGCCCGCCGGGCGCTGCCGGGGGCGCCCGGCGGGCGGGACGACGTACCGCGGGCGACCGACGACGGCATTGTCGTGGTCGACTCGACCGCTACTGAGGAGTCGGTACGCCGCCGGCGCTTCGCCGGCCGGCCGGTCTCGGCGACGCGGACGCCCGCGCCGCAGCGGATCGCCGAGGACGTGCCGGACGAGGAGATCGACGCGGCGACCGCGGCGTACAACCGCTATCTCGTCTCGCTTTACCACGACGACACCAGCGACGGGTCCGCCGCAAAATCCGGCAGCGGCCCGGACATCCCCCATCCCGACACTGCCAAGGAGGTCCGGCGTTGACCGGTGCCCTGCTCCGATTCCGGATCATCGCCGTCGTCGTGGGCGTCGGGCTTGTCGTCCTGTGCTGCATCGGGCTGCCGCTGAAATACATCGGCAACTCCAGCGGCGTGGTCGCTGTCGTCGGGCCGATCCACGGATTTCTCTACATTCTCTACGTGCTGGCGACGCTGCACCTCGCGATAAGGGCTCGCTGGACGCTGGGCAAGGTCGTGCTGGTCGCGCTGGCCGGGACTATTCCCTTCATGTCCTTCGTCGCCGAGCGCAAGGTCCACGCCGAGCTCTCGGACACCGCCACGACGCCAGCGCCGAGCGCGACCTGACGGCCGGCTTTCCCACCGGCCGGATCACGATGCCCGCTGGCATTCGGGCACTAAGGGCCCGCGACGAAATAACTCAGGATGGTGTCGGCGTGTCGGCTGGGAGCAGTGTGTAGTTCCAGTCGCCGTGGAAGTCGTGGCGTCGTAGGGGTAGTGCTGCGACGTCTTTGTCGGTGTAGCTGATGCCGGTGGG
>JBBSHH010000167.1:0-3282 GCA_038253225.1 Mycobacteriales bacterium
CCGATCGAGTCACGGTCGCCGTAGGAGAGGTTCCGCAGACCGGACTCCTGCAGGGCCGCAGCGAGGGCCACCGTGACCGCGTGGTCCGCAAGCCCCCGACGCTTTCCGACGGCCGCGATCGTCGCGGCGTTCTCCGTCTGAGCCAGGCTCAGCGGGTAGCTCGCCCGTGCGTCCGCCACCGTGCACCCGGCCGCCGGACGCCGTCCGTGCCCCGTCGAACCCAGCACCAGCACGACCGCGGCGAGCACGACCGCGCCGGCGAGGACCGCCACCGCGCTGCGGCGTCGCGCCGACCGTTTGTTGGGCATCTCCCCCAGTGTCCCCGCACCCGACGTCGCCCGGTGTAGCGCCCGCTCGCGGCGGCGCTGTCCGGTGCAGCGCCTACTACCGATGGCAAACTCCGGGTAGGGTGCGCCAGGTTTCTGCACGGTCCACTCCCGCCCTAGAAGGACCTCTGATGCGCAAATCCCGTCTACTGATCGCCCTGACTGTGCCTGGGTTGCTCGTCATCGCCGCACCCGCCCGGGCCACCACCGGCGCCGGCGCGACCTGGCCGATGGACGAACCGCCCGGCGCGAACGTCATGCACGACACCGCCGGATACGCCAACAACGGCAGCGTGCCGGCGAGCGTGACCACCGGCGGGGGCTTTTACCACTTTAACGGCATAGGTGCGGTGACCGTGCCGAGCCAGGCAGAGCTCAACCCCGGCAGCCGGGACTTCGACGTCACGGTCACGTTCCGGTGGAAGAAGCGGTACTCGCAGATGAGCCTGCTGCAGAAGGGCACGTTCAACCAGGCTGGTGGCCAGTACAAGATCAACATCAGCAACGCCACCGTGGCCTGCCTGGTCAACAAGAACATCGCCCGGGTCAGCGACCCGCTGCCGTTGAACACATGGCACACGATCGGCTGCCACAAGCGGGCAACCAAGATCTACCTGACCATCGACGGTCGGGTACGCCAGACCCTCAACGTCGCGGTCGGTTCGGTCGGCAGTGTCGCAACCTGCACATCGGCGGCAAGACGTACTGCCCCAAGGGCGACTGTGACCTGTTCATCGGCGACCTCGCGGACGCCTCGGTCAGCTACCCCTGACCCCGCCGGGGTCAGCCGTCCGACGTCGCTGCCCGACCGCGCAGCGGTCGGGCAGCAGCACGACCGCGTCGCCGACCGGACGCTCACCGGTCGGATCCGACGGGCGGGTGACCAGCCGATCTCCGACCACCATCGTCGTCGACCCGCCGCCGTCGAGGTTGACCGCACTGCGGGCACCGAGGGCACGCATCACCCGCGCCTCCTCCGCGAAGCTCAGCCCGACGCTGTACCCGGGAGCGCGGCCATCGCTGGTGACGAGCAGCAGGTCGCCGTCGCGGGTCAGGCCGGCCATCGTGCGTGGATTGCGCCGTACGCCGAACGCCCAGTAGAAGCCGGGGTCGTCGGGGTGCACGAACCCCTCGGCGAAGGCGTCGATGCGGGTGCGGCCGGCCCCGAGCAGCCGCGGGCCACCGTTGACCACGTCGAGAGCCGGCGTCAGTGGCAGTACGCCGAGCGGTGTGCCCAGCCGCTGCTCGACGCGGATCCGCAGGCCGGGCCGGGCATGCTGGCGCAGCCAGTCAGCGGCGCTGCCGGTGCCCTGGAGGACCGCGCCGCCGACCGGGATCGGTCCACCGCGGTGGTCCCGCAGTTCCCGCACGCGTCCGGCCGGGTCGACCGCGGCCTCGACGCCGTCCCCGTCCGGCGCCGACGCACCGAACACCCGGCGTAGGACGATCAGCTCGCTGCTGTCGGTGCACGTGACGTCGTGCAGCGGTCGCTGGGTGGGCTGGTCACCGCCGACGCCGCCGCAGCTGCGGATGAGGCCCGAAGCCCGGTTCAGCCCGTCCACCTCCCGCCCGGAGCCGTCGGAGGACCTGACCGTCAGGCGGGTCGACACCCGCTCGATGCGCGCGCCGGCACCGTCCGCCGCCGGCAGCACCAGGGCGGTGCGGCCGCGCACCGCCTCGCTGACCAGCTGCCCGTCGACGACGGAGACACCGGCGAGGTCGCCCGGCGTGCCGTCGATGGCGTCGATCACGAAGAAGCCGCCGTTGACCCCCGCCAGCGCACCCAGCGACGCGTCGGTGGCGCTCACCGTCGCCAGGCCGGGCACGACGCCGGTCGACAGCGCCGCCCGCACCCGACCGGCGAAGCGGTCGACGTCGATGCGGAGCACGTGCACCACCCACGGCCCGGTCGTGGCCGTGCCGTCCTCGGCGGTGTTGTTGACGCTGGTGGTGAAGCCGGCCGCGGTGAGGCGCGCCTGGCGCACCAGCGCCGCGTCCTCGGTCGCGAAGTGCCCGGTCCGGACGGCAAAGCCCAACGGCCCCGTCTGGTCCGGGTCGTCAGGGGCCCGCCGGTCGAGCCGCTGGATGCGCCCGTCGTAGCCCGCGGCCCGCAGCTGCCCAAGCAGCCGCTCCGCGGCCCCATGAGTCGCCGTCACCCCGACCGTGATCGTCCAGAAGCTCCGCTTGGAGGACATGCCGCGCACGATGTCGGTGTAGGTCAGCCCCGGGGCGAGCTCGACGGCGTGCCGGGTCTCCGGCAGACCGGGGGGACCGAGCGGCAGCCCATCACCACCGGCGCGGGCCGAGACCCCGGGCGGAACCGCTGCCAGCAGCGGCGCGACGAGGAGGAGGGCGGCGGTCCTGCGGACCGTCAGTCGAGGCATCTGGTCACTCCGCTCGGGTCGGGCGAGTTGCGCTCCGGCGAGTTCAGGTCCGGCGAGTTGTGGTCCGGCGAGTTGTGCGAGCCAGCGCAGCGTAGCGACCGCAAGGCGCCTGAAGGTGAACACCGCCCGACGCGATGCCGGCCGGCGCCCCAGCGTCTGGCACTGTGCAGCAGCGGCACGGTCGGCGCCTGGTACGCCGCCATCCAAGCGACCACGTCCCGGGCCGGCATCGGCCGGGCGATGAAGTAGCCCTGCGCGATGTCGCAGCCGGCCCGGACCAGCGTCCGCCAGGTCTGCAGCAGCTGGAGCTAGCTGCCGGGGTGGTCGGCCCGGTCGGTGCCTCGAGGGGAGGCCGCCGCCCGGGCCGACCGGTGCTCGCGCACCCGCCAGACCACCACGGCGAGGACGACGAGGACCGCGACGGCCACCGCGCTGCCCCGGCCCACCACCTTCTGGATCTTGGTGTAGGAGTTTCCGCCGAGGTAACCGAGCAGGACGAAACCGATGCCCCAGACGATCCCGCCGGCGGCGTTGAAGGTGAAGAACCGCAGGTAGGGCATCCGGGCGGAGCC
>JBBSHH010000168.1:0-3171 GCA_038253225.1 Mycobacteriales bacterium
CGGCGTGATCGTGCTGCCCGCTGTGGTGCTCGGTCCGGGCGCGATCGAGGCGCTGGCGCCGGCGGCGTACCGCCACCAGGTGCACCTCGCTGCCACCGCGGCGTACTGGCCGCTCGTCGTGCTCGGCTCGCTGGTGATGCTGTGCTCGCTGTATCACCTCTCCGTGCCGGTCCGTACGCCGTGGCGCCGGGACCTGCCCGGGGCGGCGCTTGCGCTGGCGATGTGGCTGCTCGGCAGCTTCGGCCTGCGGCTCTGGGTGGCGTTCATCGCCGGCTCCCAGTCGGTCTACCGGCCGTTGTCCGCGCCGATCGCCGTGCTGCTGTTCTTCTACGTCACGGGGCTCGCGGTGTTGCTCGGCGCCGAGCTCAACGCCGAGATCGACAAGCTCTGGCCGCCGGAGGCCTCCGCGGCAGCGCGCCGCCGGCGCGGGCGAAAAGCAGGTGCACGGCCGGACCGGGCGTCCTATCGTGCGGCTGACACGACTGCCCCCGGGAGGTGAGGACGCCATGACTGCCGCTGCGCTGCTCTCGTCGCTGTCCCCACCATCCGGGGTCGCCACCGGCTGACGCCGGCCGGCACCCCGCCCTCGAAGGGTGCCCGCGTTGTCCAGCTCCCCCTCAGCTCCATCGGTGTTCGACCTCGCCCGGCTCGGCTACGACGCCGGCTGGGCGGCGGGCTTCACGCCCTACGCCGCCCGCGGGCTGCGGCCGGGCCGGGTCACCCGCGTCGACCGCGGCGGCGTGGACGTGCAGACGGCCGCCGCCGACCCGGTCCGCGCGACCCCGACCGGCGCGCTGCTCGCCGCGGCCGCTACCGACCCGGCCGGGGCGCCCACCGTCGGCGACTGGGTCGCGGTGCGGGTGTGGCCGGACCGGCGGTGCACGGTCGAGGCGGTGCTGCCGCGCCGCACCGCGTTCGTCCGTGGCAACGCCGGCGCGGTCGCCACCGGACAGGTCCTGGCGGCCAACCTCGACCTCGTACTCGTCGTGATGGCGCTCTCGACGGTGCCGAACCTCAACCGGCTCGAGCGCTTTCTGGCCCTGGCCTGGGAGAGCGGCGCGGAACCGGTCGTCGTGCTCACCAAGGCCGATCTGGCCCGCGACGCCGAGCAGCTCGCCGAGGACGCGGCCGGGGCGGCCCCCGGCGCCAGCGTGCTCACCGTGAGTGCGCTCACCGGAGCGGGGATCGAGGACCTCCGCCGGCTGGCCGCGCCGGGGCGGACGCTGGCCCTGCTCGGCCAGTCCGGGGTGGGCAAGTCCACGCTGGTCAACCGGCTCCTCGACGCCTCCGTGCTGACGACGGCGGAGGTCCGCGAGGACGGCAAGGGCCGGCACACCACCACCCACCGCGAGCTGTTCGCGCTGCCGACCGGCGGTGTCCTGGTCGACACGCCGGGGCTGCGCGGCGTCCAGCTCTGGGAGGTCTCCGACGGCCTGGACAGCGCGTTCGCCGACATCGACGAGCTGGCGAGGAGCTGTCGCTTCGCCGACTGCGCGCACGGGGCCGAACCCGGCTGCGGTGTCGCGGCTGCGGTGCAGGACGGCCGGCTGACGCCGCGCCGGGTGGACAGCTACCGCAAGCTTGCGCGGGAGGTGGTGTGGATCGCCAGCCGGCACGACGCCCGGCTCAGGTCGCAGGCCCGACGGAAGTGGCGGACCATCGCCAAGGCGCAGCGGCAGCGCGGCGGTCGGCCGTAGCGGCCGGGCAGTTAGCGTGGCGGCCATGCCCGGTCCGGTCGCCCTCGTCGGCTCGGGTGAGTACCTGCCGGTCATGGTGGAGGTGGAGCGGCGACTGCTCGCCGGCCGGGCCCGCCGCTACGTCCAGCTCCCCACGGCCGCGGCGCCCGAGGGGGCGGCCAGCCTCGATCGCTGGATCGCCCTCGGCCGGGAACAGGCGCACCGGCTCGGTGTGGCCGCGGTGGCGCTGCCGGTCGTCGACCGGGCCAGCGCGGACAGCGCCGAGCTGGCCGCGACGGTCGCCGGCGCCGGGCTCGTGTACCTCTCGGGCGGCAGCCCGGCCTACCTTGCCGCGACGCTGCGGGGCAGCCTGGTCTGGTCGGCGATCGAGACGGCCTGGCGGGCCGGGGCGGCGCTGGCCGGGTGCAGCGCCGGCGCGATGGCCCTCACCGGTTGGCTGCCGAACCTGCGCGACCCGACCGCCGCCGCCACCCCGGGGCTCGGCGTGGTCCCGAGCCTGCGGGTCATCCCGCACTTCGACCGGTTCAACGGGTGGGACCCCGACGCCGTCCGCGAGCACGCCGCCGCGACCCCGCCCGACATCACGCTGGTCGGGATCGACGAGGAAACCGCGCTGGTCGGGGGACCGGCCGACTGGGAGGTGCAGGGCCGGCAGTCGGTCTGGGTGCTGCACCCCGACGGTCGCGACGAGCACCGCGCCGGCAGCCGGCTGCGGCTGCCGGTCCCCGGGTGGTAGGGGGATTGCGCCGAACCGGTTGACGCGGCCGGTCCCGGGGCGTTGGGTTCGGTTCGTGAGCACAGCACGCCTGGAAGCCTCGGCGCTGGCGGTCACCTGGATCCCGTCCGAGGCGTTGCCGTCGGTGGCTCGACTGCCGTTCGACCACTCGCTGTTGCACTATGACTCGCCGCCGCCCGACCGGATCACCGACCTGCCGGCCCTGCTGGCCGCCGACCGGTTCCGGTTCGCCAACGAGCTGACCGGGTGGGTGGAGGTCGTCGACGGCCGGATCGCCACCTTCGGCGCCGGCGGCGGCGCGCACATGGGACAGACCAAGCTGCGGTTCGGGCCGCGGCAGCTGAGCTTCGCCGGGGTCTCGCTGCCGGAGCTGCGGCCGGCGCCGGAGGTGCACGAGGACCGGGTCCGGTTCGTGCAGACCGCCGGGGGACGCACCGGCGTGCCGGCCCCCCGACCGGTGCCGCGACCGCCGTACGTGCAGTTCAGCGCCCCGATCGCGTGGACCACCGTGGCGCTCACCCTGCATGCGGACGGCCGAGTCGAGCGGGAGCTGATCGGGGCCAGCGCGTTCCCGCGGCACTGGCTCTACAACGAGCGCGGCGAGCTCGTCGCCAAGAGTGCGGTGATGGACTTCACCAGCTGGATGGCGGCGGCGTTCGGTACCCGGACCCCGTGGGGCTCCTACGACGATCCAGCGGTGACCGCCGCCGCCGAGACCGCGCTCGAGCGCGAGCTCTC
>JBBSHH010000169.1:0-3157 GCA_038253225.1 Mycobacteriales bacterium
CCCCGCCGCCCCCCCCGGTACGCCCGACACCGTGCTGGTCGTCGACTTCGGGGCGCAGTACGCGCAGCTGATCGCACGCCGGGTCCGTGAGTGCCGCGTCTACTCCGAGATCGTGCCGCACACGATCACGGTCGAGGAGCTCGAGGCGCGCCGCCCGGCGGCGGTGATCCTCTCCGGCGGCCCGGCCTCGGTGTACGCCGCCGGAGCGCCGCAGGTGCCGGCCGGGTTCTTCCGGACCGGGAGTCCGACGTTCGGGATCTGCTACGGGTTTCAGGCCATGGCCGCCGCGCTCGGCGGCACCGTCGCCCGCACCGGGTCCGGTGAGTACGGCCGGACCGCGCTCGCCGTAGCAGACCCCGGTCGGCTCATCGCCGGCCTGCCGGGCGCCCAGCCGCTGTGGCAGTCGCACGGGGACTCGGTGACGTCCGCGCCGCCGGGCTTCACCGTCACCGCCTCGACCGGCGCGACCCCCGTGGCGGCCTTCGAGAACCCGGCCGAGGGTCTCTACGGCGTGCAGTTCCACCCGGAGGTCCTGCACACCGCGCACGGTCGGGAGCTGCTCCGACGGTTCCTGCTCGACGCCGCCGGCTGCCGCCCCACCTGGACGATGGTCAACATCGTCGAAGACCAGGTGGCCCGGATCCGGGCGGAGGTGGGCGACCGGCGGGTGCTCTGTGGGCTCTCCGGCGGGGTCGACTCGGCGGTCGCGGCCGCCCTCGTCCAGCGGGCGGTCGGGGACCAGCTGACCTGCGTCTTCGTCGACCACGGGCTGCTGCGCGCCGGCGAGGCCGAACAGGTCGAGCGCGACTTCGTCGCCTCGACCGGCGTCCGGCTGCGGGTCGCCGATGCCGCCAAGCGGTTCCTCGACGCGCTGGCCGGCGTACGCGATCCCGAGGAGAAGCGGCGGGTGATCGGCCGCGAGTTCATCCGGGTCTTCGAGGAGGCTGCCCGCGACGTCGTCGCGGACGCCGGCGCGCACGGGGAGTCCGTCGAGTTCCTCGTGCAGGGCACCCTCTATCCCGATGTGGTGGAGTCCGGCGGTGGCGCCGGCGCAGCCAACATCAAGAGCCACCACAACGTCGGCGGGCTCCCCGCCGACCTGCGCTTCGGCCTCATCGAGCCGCTCCGAACGCTGTTCAAGGACGAGGTCCGGCAGGTCGGTGATCAGCTCGGCCTGCCCGCGGACATCGTCTGGCGGCAGCCGTTCCCCGGCCCCGGGCTGGCGATCCGGATCGTCGGCGAGGTGACCGCCGACCGGCTCGAACTGCTCCGTGCCGCCGACGCCATCGCCCGCGCCGAGCTCTCCGCCGCCGGCTTGGACCGGGAGATCTGGCAGTGCCCGGTGGTGCTGCTCGCCGACGTCCGCTCGGTCGGCGTACAGGGCGACGGGCGCACCTACGGCCACCCCGTGGTGCTGCGGCCGGTGTCCTCGGAGGACGCGATGACCGCCGACTGGACCCGGGTCCCCTACGACGTGCTTGGGCGGATCTCCACCCGCATCACCAACGAGGTGCCGGAGGTCAACCGGGTGGTGCTCGACGTGACCTCGAAGCCGCCCGGCACGATCGAGTGGGAGTGAGCCGCCGGAGCTGAGACCGAGCCCGGGTCAGCCGGTCCGGCCGGCCTCCAGGTCGAGCAGGAACTGCTTGCGGGCCAACCCGCCGCCGTACCCGGTCAGCCGTCCGGTGGCGCCCACCACCCGGTGACAGGGCACGACCACGCTGACCGGGTTGCGGCCGTTCGCCAGCCCCACCGCCCGGCTGGCCCCCGGCGCTCCGATCTCGGCGGCCAGCCGACCGTAGGACCAGGTCTGGCCGTAGGGGATCCGCCGCAGCGCCGCCCACACCCGCTGCTGGAACGGGGTGCCGGCCAGCGCCACGTCGACGTCGAACGTGGTCAGCTCGCCGTCCCAGTAGGCGCCGAGCTGCTCGCGGACGGCCGGCAGCACACCGGCCGGCTCGTCGTCCCGGTCGCCGTACCTGCCACCGACGGGCAGTTGGCGCTGCTCGGTCATGTACAGGCCGACCAGCGCGTCGCCGTCGGCGACCAGCGTCAGCTCCCCGATCGGGCTGTCGACGACGGTGTGGCTTCTCATGCTGCTCCTTGGGGTGCTGGCAGGCGGTTGATGGCGTGCTCGCCGACCGCCCACAGGTGTTGGACGGCGTACGCCCGCCAGGGGCGCCACCGGCCGGAATGGACCTGCAGCCCGACGCCGGTCGGCAGGCCGAGCGCCCGAGCCGCGGCGACCACGCCGAGGTCGGTCGGGAGGAACGCGTCCGGGTCGCCGAGGGCCCGCATCGCGACCGTCTCCACCGTCCACGCTCCGATGCCGGGCAGTGCAGCGAGCTCGGCCCTGGCCCGGTCCCGGTCGGCGCCGGGGTTGAGGTCGATGTCACCGGCGGCGAGCGCCCGGGCCAGCCGCAGCACGGTCTCGCGCCGCGCCCGCGGCAGTGCCAGGGTGTCCGGGTCGGTGTCGGCGACGGCCGCGGCGGTCGGGAACAGCCGGCTGAGCCCGCCGGCGGCGTCCGTGACGGGTTCGCCGAGGGCGGCCACCAGCCGGCCGGCGTGGGTACGCGCGGCGGCGGTGCTGACCTGCTGGCCGAGGACGGCACGCAGCGCAAGCTCGGCCTCGTCGACCGTGCGCGGCACCCGCCGGCCGGGCGCCTTCGCGACCAGCGGCGCGAGCGCCGGGTCGTCGGCGAGTGCCGCGTCGACGGCGACCGGGTCGGCGTCGAGGTCGAGCAGCCGGCGGGTTCGGGCGATGGCGACCGAGAGGTCGCGCAGGTCGGTGAGGGCCAGTCGGCAGTGCATATGTTCGGGCGTGGGGGACAGCGACAGCACACCGGTGCCGCGCGGCAGCCGCAGGGTCCGCCGGTAGGCGCCGTCCCGCCACTCCTCCACCCCGGGTACGGCGGTGGCCGCCAGATGGCCGAAGAGGTTGTCCGGCCACAGCGGCGCCCGGAACGGCAGCCGCAGCGTCAGCGTGCCGGGGGTGCCCGGCTCGCGGCGCCGGGCCCTGGCCCGCAGGTCACCGGCGGTGGTGGCGAACACGGCGCGGATCGTGTCGGTGAACTGCCGGACGCTGCCGAACCCGGCGGCGAGCGCGACGTCGGCCAACGGCAGCGCGGTCGTCTCGATCAGCAGCCGGGCGGTCTGC
>JBBSHH010000170.1:0-3148 GCA_038253225.1 Mycobacteriales bacterium
ACCGCGAAGGTCCAGATCGGGAACGCGAACGCGATGACCCGAAACGTCATCCGCTCAAGCAGGTCAGCGGCGGGCAGGCGCACGCCCAGCGAGGTGGGGAAGCGCACGGTCACCGCCGCGGCGACCCGCCGGTCGTAGCGGGCCCGCAGCAGATACAGCACCGAGGTGGTGAACCCGACCAGGAAGATGCCGGTGGCCAGGATCGCCGCACTGACATGGATCTTCAGCCAGTAGGAGTTCAGGGCGGGCACCAAAGATGCCGGGCGGGTGTAGAGCACGGTGCCGGCCAGCCCGAGCAGCAGCACAACGGGCAGCATCACGAAGGCGCCGAGATAGCGGACGGGTTGGCGCACCAGCAGCACCAGATAGGCCGTCACCGCGATCAGGCACACCGCGACAGCGAACTCATACATGTTGCCCCACGGCACCCGGCCGACCGACAACCCGCGGCAGACGATCGACCCGACGTGCGCGGCCCAGCCCAGCACCGTGAGGGCCACCGCGACCCGGCCGAAACCCGCCGCCCGCGAGCCGCCCGGTGGAAGATCGCTGAGGGCCGGCCCGGCACCGGCTGGGACGGCCTGGTCGGACCCGGGCCTGCGGTCGGGGGGCCCGCCCGCGCCGACCAGCACGCGAGCCGCTGCCGGTCGCTCGACGGCCGACGTGGCGATCCGGCCGCGGCGGCCGAAGGCGTACTCCACCGCGAACAGCAGCATCGCCACGGTGTAGGCGAGGATCGTCGCAATCAGCAGCTGATCAGACAGTGAGGCGTAGCCCGCGTCGACCGGCACGATCAGCCCTCCTTCACATCGGGCGCGACATCGCCCCGGAACCCGGTCACCATCCGCTCGAACTCCTGGCCGAAGGTGTCGGAATCTGTCCGGGCCAGACCGCCCACGGCGACCACCATACGCCCGGCGGGATCGCCGTCAGCCGCCGGGGAGAAGCGGAACCAGACCCGGCGGCGGCGTAACCGCAGCGACAACAACAGCCCGAGCACCATGGCGACGGCGGCTCCCAACGCGTAGTTCTGTCCCGGGTCGTGCGCGACCTGCAGGCGGGCCCACTCCCGGTAGCCGTCGAAACGCACCGTGGTGCCGTCGGACAGCCGGATCGACTGGCCGGGGCCGAGGACCACCCGCGCCGGCCGGCCGTCGGCGAGCTTGGCGAGGGTGATCCGCTTGCCGGAGATCAGCTTCGGATCGAGGGAGTACACCGACTGCGGCACGCCGGAGTCCAGGCCGAGGTTGCCCTCGTAGACCCGGATCGACAGCGCCGGGTTGCGCGGCTCCGGCGAGAGCGACCGCAACCCCAGCCGGTCGGCCGGGTCGCGGTCGGGGGTGAAGACCCCGTCGATGCCGATCTGCCGCGGCCGGGCATCGGGCAGCTTGACCGCGCCGGTGGATGAGAGCGTCACGTCGGCCGGCAGGAAGGCGGTCGGCCCACCGAAGCGCTGGCCGGTCGGATCGGTCACCGTGACGACCGGCGCGAAGCCGTGCCCGAGCAGGTAGGTGCGGGTGCCGTCCAGGCGCAGCGGGGAGTTGACTCGGAGGTCGTAGCGCCGGCTGGGCTCGGCGGAGCCAGCCGCGTAGCGGAGACGAGCATGAAACGAGCTGGGTATTCCGCTGCCGGGTTGATACGTGGCGGTGAATTCGTCGAGTTGAACGCAGAACGGTGGCGGCGCGCTCCCGTCGACGAGGCGGCCCGGCTCGAAGGCGTCGAACTGCGACACCGAGTCGCAGAAGCCGTCGCCCTCGGTGACCAGCACGGTGCCTTTCCAGCCGAACAACCCACCGGCCGCGATGGCGGCCAAGAGCACCAGCAGCGCTACGTGGAACACCAGGTTGCCGGACTCGCGGAGGTAGCCCTTCTCGGCGGCCAGCGTGAGCCGGCCGCCGTCCTCGGCCCGCTGCTCGACCCGCCAACGGGTCCGGCTCAGTCCAGCGCCGACGGCCGCTGCCGCCTCCGAGGGGGACTCGTCGGTGAGGTACGAAGCCGAGTGGCGCAGCCGGTCGAGGTGCCGGGGCGCCGGGGGTGGCCGGCGGTTCAGCGCCCGGGCATGCAGCCTGATCCGCGGCACCAGGCAACCGATCAGTGATCCGAACAGCAGGAGATAGATCGCCGCGAACCACGGCGCGGCGAACACGTCGAAGGCCGACAGCCGGTCGAGCACGGGAGCCAGCGCTGGATGCGCCTTGAAGTAGTCGTCGACCTTGGGCTGGTTGAGGCCGCGCTGCGGCAGCACCGACCCGGGCACGGCGGCCACGGCCAGCAGGAACAGCAGCAGCAGGGCGGTGCGCATGCTGGTCAACTGCCGCCAGGTACGCCGGACGATCGCGAGCGGGCCGGGTCGCACCCGCGCCGCGGCATCGGGCTCCGGCGCGGTCGACAGCCGGCCGGAGTCGCGGTCGAGAAGTGTCATGTCAGATGACCGGTACGAAGCCGGCGACCCAGTCGCGCATCGCGATGGTCAGGTCGTTCCAGGTGCCGGTCAGCAGGAGCAGGCCGAGCACCACGAGCAGCGCGCCGCCCGCGCGGGTCACCCACCGGGCGTGCCGCCGCACCAGCCCGAGACCGCCGAGCAGCCAGCGGAAGCCGAGGCCGAAGGCGATGAACGGCACCCCCAGGCCCAGGCAGTACGCGACGGAAAGCAGGGCGCCGCGACCGGCGCTGGCCGAGGTGTAGGCCAGGCCCTGGACGGCCCCGAGCGTCGGGCCGACACAGGGTGTCCACCCGACACCGAAGGCCACCCCGAGCAGCGGCGCTCCGGCCAGGCCGGAGGCGGGCAGGCGGCGCCATCGGACCTCACGCCGCAGCCCCGGTACGAGCCCGAGAAAGGCCACGCCGAGCAGCACAACCAGGCCACCGATGACGCGTTCGATGACCGTCTGGTGGGTGGCCAGGGCCCGGCCCAGCCCGCCGAACAGCGCACCGTAGGCGACAAATACCGCGGTGAAGCCCAGCACGAAGAGCGAGCTCCCGGCCAGGATCCGGCCGCGTACGCGCAGCGACCCGGCCGCCGGGTCGGCGAGGTCGGCGCCGGACAGCCCGGTGACGTAGGACACGTAGCCGGGCACCAGCGGCAAGATGCAGGGAGAGAGGAAGCTGACCAGCCCGGCCAGCACCGACACGACGACCGCCGCGACCA
>JBBSHH010000171.1:0-3086 GCA_038253225.1 Mycobacteriales bacterium
CACGTAGTCCGGGGCGTAGAGCACCCCGCGGTCCTGCAGCTGCTTCTCGATGCCGGCGTGCGCGAGCTGGTTGTTCGCCGCGCCGCACACCACCTGCGCCTGCAGCGCCGGCACGGTGTCGTCGTCGAGGGCACCGCCGAGCGCGCACGGCGCGTAGACGTCCATCGGCTGCACCGGGAGCGCGTCGGTGCTCACCGCCTCCACCTGCGGGTACGCCGCCTGCACCCGGGCGACGGCGGCCGCGTTGACGTCCGCGATGACCACCGACGCGCCGTCGGCGACCAGGTGGTCGACGAGGTGGTGCCCGACCTTGCCGACGCCGGATACACCGACCCGCCGGCCAGCCAGGCTCGGCGCGCCCCAGACCGCTTCGGCCGCGGCCCGCATGCCCTGGAACACGCCGTACGCCGTGAGGATCGAGCTGTCGCCGGCGCCGCCGTGCGCCGGGGAGCGGCCGGTGACGAAGGCGCACTCGCGGGCGATGACGTCCATGTCCTCGACGTAGGTGCCGACGTCGCAGGCGGTGACGTAGCGGCCGGACAGGGACTGGACGAACCGGCCGTAGGCACGCAGCAGCGCCTCGGTCTTCTCGGTGGCCGGGTCACCGATGATGACCGCCTTGCCGCCGCCGAGGTCGAGCCCGGCGCAGGCCGCCTTGTAGGCCATCGCGCGGGAGAGGTTCAGCACGTCGGCGAGCGCGGCCTCCTCGGTGGCATACGGGTAGAACCGGGTGCCCCCCAGCGCCGGGCCGAGCGCCGTCGAGTAGATCGCGATGATGGCCCGCAGGCCCGACTGCGCATCGGAGCAGAAGACGACCTGCTCATGGCCGGCGCTACGGTCGAATACGCCCGCGTCCGCCACAGTCGCTCCCGTCGCCGGGCCCACGTTGACGTCGGCGCGGGCGCTGCCGTCAGAGTAGTCAGCGCCGCGTTGCCGGGCACCGGACTCGAGGCGCCCCGTGCGACGATGACCGTCGTGCACGCCCTCCCGCCCGGGTACGCCGCCTACCTGCGCGTCTACGAGCCGCTGAACGCCTTTCCGGAGCCGGCGCGCAGCCATTGGACGGCGTACACCCGCGCCGGTCGGGCGCCCGACCGGGTCGTCGCCGCCGCGATGGAGCGGCAGGCCGCCGTGGTGGCGGTGCTGACCGGCACGGTGGTGCCCGCCGCCCCGGAGCACGCGCTGGTCACCAGGGTCGACGGCCTCGCCTACGTCTGCCCCTGGTCGCTGCGGGCCAGGGCCTGGGCGGCGCTGGAGGACTTCTGCGCGGAGCTGCCGGTCGAGATCACCGACTCGTTCGTGCCGGCCACGGCCGTTGCCGCCGCCGGACGGGACGCGGCGGCGTTCGCGGCCGGGCACCCCGAGCACCGGCTGCACATGCAGAGCAGCGGCTGGCAGGTTCCGGTGCGGTGGTTCACCCTGTTCGCACCGGACGAGCGACGGCTCGTCGTCGGTCGTCGCGCGGCTCCGGCCGGCCGGACCGCCTCCCCGCAGCTCGCCCGCGAGCTGGTCTACCTCACCGCGATGTCGCGGGCCCGTCGCCGGCTGGCGCGGGCGCTCGCGACGCTGCGCCGTACCGTGGAGGCCGGACCGGGGGTGCAGGGTGTGGAGCAGCTCGGCCGGTGGCTGGAGGAGTTCCACCCGCACTCGCTGGTCGAGCTCGACTACGGCGGGCTGGTCCACCTGCTGGACGACGTCGCGCTGCGCGAGGACACCTCGGTCGCCGACGTGGCGGCCGCGATCGGGCACCTCAGCGCGGGGCAGGGCAGCGAGGCGGCGGCGGCGTACGAGCGGGTCACCGAGCGCTGGCGACCGGTCGCGGCGCTGGAGAGCGCGAACTGACGCCGGCGCGGCACTAGTCCGCTCGCCGCGGAAGATGACTCGCTCGGGCCATATCGGACATCGCGGGTCGGGCGGAGCATGGAGCGAGGTCGTCTCTCTCCGAGAACGACCGCCGATCTGGAGGACCGATGAACGCTCGCGCCCCCGAGGCAGAGCCGCTGCTGACCCCGGCGGAGGTCGCGACGCTGTTCCGCGTCGACCCGAAGACCGTCACCCGCTGGGCCAAGGCCGGCAAGCTCACCTCGATCCGCACGCTCGGCGGGCATCGGCGTTACCGCGAGATCGAGGTCCGCGCGCTACTGGCCGGGATCCCCGCCCAGCGCACCGACTGACCGCGTAACGGCCCGGTCGCCGTCGCCAACTCCCGCACGGCGATGGCCTCGGCTCCCCGGCAACGCACGTCGGTCGGCCGCGGGTCTGGTGAGCGGCCGTCGCGTGCGGTAGTAATGGCCCCTTGACGTTGCTCGGTGGCGTGCCGGCGCCCGGAGTCGAAAGGACCAAGAATGCGTACAGGCGTGCTCCGGAGCCGGGTTCGCTGGCTGGTGCCGACGGTGGTGGTCGGCGCGTTGCTGGTACCCACGTCCGCCGCAGCGACGGCCGGCACGCACGGCCGGCCCGCTTCGGTCGCTGCGCCGACGGTCACGACGCCGACTGCCTTCGACGTCTCCCCGGCGTTACGGCAGCTCGCCCGGACGCCGCAGCAGCGGGTCGGTGCCACCCAGCTCCCACCGGAGCGCGGCATCCCCTCCGCAGGCCGCGGCTTCAGCGGTGACGCCGCCGTGCAGGCCACCACCGGAGCCAGTGGCCCGGCCCGGGTGTCGGCGCCGATCGCGAACTTCGAGGGGATCGCGAACACCGCGAACCCGTTCCTGGTCGCGCCGCCGGACCCGATCGGTGACGTCGGCCCGCACCACTACGTCGAGATGGTCAACGTCCAGTTCGCGGTCTACACCAAGGCCGGCCGACGGATCCTGGGGCCGCTAGCGATCGGGTCGCTGTGGCAGGGCTTCGCGGTGCAGGACTGCAAGAGCTTCTCCGGTGACCCGGTGGTGCTCTACGACCAGCTGGCCGACCGGTGGATCCTCACCCAGTTCTCCACCCGCGGCCCGGAGTACTTCAACTGCCTGGCGATCTCCAGCACACCGGACCCGACCGGTCCGTACTTCCGGTACGCGTTCTCCTCGGGGATCAACTTCCCGGACTACCCGAAGTACGGCGTGTGGCCGAACGCCTATTTCCTGTCC
>JBBSHH010000172.1:0-3031 GCA_038253225.1 Mycobacteriales bacterium
CGGACAGCGCGAGCAACGCCGGCCGGCAGGAGGGGGTCGGTGGCACGGTCCGGTCCAGGGCCAGCAGGTACTCCACCCGCAGCCGGGCCCGCGTCCGCTTCAGCTGGGCGGCGACCGCGCCTGCGCTCGAGTGCAGCTCACCGGCCAGCGAGGCGATGTCCCTGCCCTCGACGTCGTGGGCGAGCAGGGCGTCGCGGTCCCGCTCCGACAGGTGGGTCAGCGCCGCGACCACCGCGTCGGTCTTCTCCCGGTCGAGCAGGCTGTCCTCAGGGCCCTCCGGGGGCAGCAGGTCCACCACCCGGTGCAGGTTCCGGGCGGTCCGGTAGGCCTGCCGCCACGTGGAGGCGACCAGGTTGCGGGCGGTGGCGATCGCGTAGGGGATCCGGGCGGTGGGCGGGACGCCGGTTGCCCCGAGCACCCTGGCCAGCGTCTCCTGCACAAGGTCGTCGGCCAGGTGCGGGTCGCGGACCCGCGAGGCCACCACGCGGCGGACGATCGTGCGCAGCTCCTGGAGCTGCTCGTCGGAAGGGGCGGCAGACCCGGCCGCGCTCCCGTGTCCGGTGCGTGGCGGCAGTGGCTGGACAGCGCTCAACGGGGCGTGTCCCAGGGCCACGCGGCGGCAGCCATCCGAGCACTGTAGGCCCGCTCCGCTGCCCGTCCACTCCGGGGGCCGCGTCACGCCGACCCGCCGGAGGCGTCCACAGACCGGGACCACGCATCGGACGACGACTGAGGAGGCGCAGATGCTGCTGCGGGCGGAGGCACATGCCGAGCCGCTACGGGAGCGGCGACTCCTGTGGAACCTGTTGGCCCTGGTGCGGCGGTGCGAGGGCCGCCCACAGCAGGAGCTGCTGGACGCCGTCCTGGCCGGGACCGGGGCGGTCCGGCCCGCACTGCCCGGTCAGCGCCGCCGGGCTGTCGCACGGTGACCCTCGCGCTGCGCCTCGTGCAGTGCTGGACGTTCGCGGTGGCGGGCACCGGGGGGCTGTTCGCGGCGACCATCACCGGCCAGTCGGCATGGACCCGGCTGAGCCGGCGACGCGCCGCGTCATGCCGGACGGCCAGGTGACTCCTCATCGCTGTGGCGGTCAGCAGGCCGCCGTCCATCGGACCGGCCACGGCCAGTTCCGCCCGTCGTTAGAAGGAGCTCCCATGTCGCTCATCGTCCGTCGCTCACTGGCCACGGCAGGCATCGCCGGGGTGGCCCTGCTCGGCTTCGCCGCCCCCGCCAGCGCGCAGCAGACCGGCCTCGTGAACGTCGAAATCAGCAACGTCCTGAACGGCAACACCGTGCAGGTGGCGATCCCTATCTCCGCCGCCGCGAACATCTGCGGGGTCTCGGTGCTGTCCCTCACCACGACCACGACCTGCACCTCGCGCAGCGGTAACCAGACCGTCACGCTGGTCTGACACGCCGCAGCGTCGATCGCCGGCCGGTGCCCGCCCGCGCACAGCGGACGGGCACCGTTAGGCGTTCTGGGAGAAAAGCCCGGCGTCCTACGCAGCGATGACGGCCTCGACGCGGTCTCGGGCCTGCGTCGCAGGCTCCGCCTAGCCTTGCCGGAGAGATCGTCCGGGCCGTCACCGGGCCGTCACCGGGCCGTCACCGGGCCGTGGGAGGACGAGAAACAGCCGCAGGCGACGAGAGACGTTGAGCGGTGTCTCCGCAGGTCAGTGGCGGTATTCCGGGCAAAGCCGCAGGTAGATCGAATGGCCCGAACCGTTCCCGGCGTACAGGCCGGCTCGTCCGTCGCACCCTCGCCCGCCCCTGGTTCGATCACGGCCCGCTGCCGACGCGGTGTCGCTGACCCGAGGATGCTGGCCGGGTGCCTGCGCGCGAGCTGCGAGCAGTCTTCGACGAGGACCCGGAGCTCTACGACCAGGCTCGCCCCGGTTACCCCGGACGAGCTGTTCGCGGACCTCGCCGAGCTGGCCGACCTCGGGCCACGAGCCCGCGTGGTCGAGATCGGCCCGGGAACCGGGCAGGCCACCGTCGCGCTGGTCGGCCTCGGCCTCCACGTCGTGGCCGTCGAGCTGGGAGCCGCGCTCGCGGCGGTGCTGGAGCGCAAGCTCGCCGCCGCCCCGGTGGAGGTGGTGGTCTCGACATTCGAGGACTGGCGGCTCCCCCCGGAGCCGTTCGACGCGATCACCGCCTTCACCGCCTGGCACTGGCTCGACCCGGCCCTGCGGACCCAGAAGGCCGCCGCCGCGCTACGGCCGGGGGGTGCGCTCGGCACCGTCACGACCACCCACGTGCTTGGCGGGACCGCCGAGTTCTTCGTCCGGGTGCAGGACTGCTACCGGCGCTGGGATCCCGCCACGCCGCCGGACCTGAGGCTCCCGGCGGCGGATGTGGTCCCGCCCACGGTCGACGAGGTCGACCACTCGGACCTGTTCCTGCCGGCGGTGCGCCGCCGCTACCAGCGGGACATCGCCTACTCCACCCGCGGCTACCTCGACCTGCTCGGCACCTACTCGGGCCACCGCACGATGGCGCCGGAGCGGCGGGACGGACTGTTCGACTGCATCGGACAGCTCGTCGACGCCGAGTACGGCGGCACGATCACCAAGTCCTACCTCTACGAGCTACGCCTCGCCCGGCGAGCCCCATAAGCCGGTGATCACGGGTTACGCGGCCCGGCGGCCGGCGGAGGCAGGGAGCGGAACGTCGTTCCGGACGAGTCCGGGAGACGCTGCGTGAGCCCGTCACGGCTCTGCGTGGACGTACGTCGACCGGACTAGCCGGGGACCATCCGAACGGCTCATATCGGTTCGCCGGCTGCCGCCGTAGCGTAGGATAACCGACAAAGCGGACAGCACGGGAGATCATGTGAGGATCTACGTCAGGCGTGCCCTGGTGACGGCGGCCAGCCTGTCGCTGGCGCTCGTGGCCGTGCCGGGGGCGGCCCACGCGGCCACCGTGGGGGAGACGCCACTGACCAGCTCCGTCACGCCGTACAAGGCCTGCCCCACCAAGCCGAACGCCAACTGCGCGGCCGTCTACGCCGTGGTCGCGATCGGCGCGACCGTC
>JBBSHH010000173.1:0-3023 GCA_038253225.1 Mycobacteriales bacterium
GGCCGTCTGCCAGGTGGTCGCCCAGGTCATCGGCAACGACGCGGCGGTGGCGTTCGGCGGTGCCGCCGGCAACCTCGAGCTCAACGTCATGCTGCCGGTGCTGGCCCGCAACCTGCTGGAGTCGGTGCGGCTGCTCGCCAGCATCTCCCGGCTGCTCGCCGACCGCTGCATCGACGGCATCGAGGCCGACGCGGCGCGCTGCCGGTTCTTCGCCGAGTCCTCGCCCTCGATCGTGACACCGCTCAACCGCTACCTCGGCTACGAGGAGGCGGCGAAGGTCGCCAAGCAGGCGCTGGCCGAGGGCCGCACGATCCGCGAGGTGGTCGTCGGTCGCGGGCACGTCCGCGCCGGCACGCTGACCGAGGCCCAGCTCGACGAGGCGCTCGACGTGCTCGCGATGACCCGGCCGCCGGAGTAGCCGGCACCGGCTCAGCACCAGGCGCTCAGTAGCAGGGCTCAGTAGAAGTTGTGCAGCTGGGAGTGCCGCCAGGCGGCGCACGGCGAGCCGTAGATGGCGGCGATGTAGCGCAGGCCCCAGGTGATCTGGGTCGCCGCGTCGGTCCGCCAGGCCGCCCCGGCGGTCGCCATCTTCGACCCGGGCAGCGCCTGCGGAATGCCGTAGGCGCTGGAGCCGGGGTTGTCGGCCCGCACGTCCCAGTTGCTCTCCTTGGTCCACAGCTGGTCCAGGCACGACCACTGCTCGGCGCCGCCCCAGCCCGACGCGGCCAGCCGTCCCCGGGCGATGTCCCGCGGGGTCAGTGGTCGGCGGGTGGCGGCCCGGCTGCCGCGGGGAGGTGCCGGCCGGAGCGGGGGTCGGGTGCGCCACCGGGGCCAACCGGCATCGCCGCCCTGGAGCCGGCGGACCACCCGGCCGCGCTGGGTGCCGATCCGCAGCTGCGCCGGGCCACCGGCCGCTGCGGTCGGGCCGGCCACCGGGTCCGACGGGCCGCTCGAGCGCGCCGGTGGCGCCGCGGCTACGGCGGCGACCACCCCACTGGCGGCGACGACCGTCGCCGCCACGGTGACGCGTCGGCTGCCCGAGCGCGCCGGAACCCCCCGGACCTTGATCCGGTACAAGCGTCTGACCTTCCGTCGGCGCCCTCGAAGGGGCGTGGGAACGAATGCGCCACCGTGGTGGCACGACTTCCGGTGTCAAGCCCCGACCCGGTCGGCGTACTCCCGGATGTGACGAGCGTCACGCCCAGCTGTAGCTCGGCGGGGGTCTGCGGCGGGCTCGGCCGAACGCCACGGCGATCAGCAAACCGGCGACGAAGCCGGCGACGTGCGCGAAGTACGCGACCCCCGCCCCACCGGTGAGCCCGGCACCGCGGAAGTAGAGGTACTGCAGCAGGAACCAGGAGCCCAGCACCAACCACGCCGGCAACCGCAGCGGGATGAAGAAGAAGAACGGCACCAGGCTCACCACCCGGGCCCGCGGGAACATCACCAGGTAGGCGCCGAGCACGCCGGCGATCGCGCCGGAGGCACCGACCAGCGTCGTCGTGTCGTTGGCGTAGGCGAAGGAGAACGCGTACGTCGCGATGTAGCCGCAGGCCAGGTAGAACAGCAGGTACCGCAGCCGGCCGAACCGGTCCTCGACGTTGTTGCCGAAGACGAACAGGAACAGCATGTTGCCGAGCAGGTGCAGCCAGCCGCCGTGCAGGAACATCGCGAACAGCACCGACAGCGCCGGCGCCTTGTCGTAGCTGGGCCGCCCGACGAGGCAGCCGATCCGTCCGTCCGGCGCCCGGGCGAGGTCGCCGGTCGGGGTCGGCTCGCTCAGCTGGTGGTTGCTGGTCAGCTCGCGCGGGATCGCGGCGTACTCGCGGAAGAACGCCTGCTGCCGGCAGACCCGGTCGGCACCGCCGCCGCCGGACAGCCCGCTCACCGGCGACACCAGAAAAATCCCGATGTTGAGCAGGATCAGCAGGTAGGTGACGACCGGCGTACGGCGGACCGGGTTGCTGTCATGGATGGGGATGACCACGGTCGCCAGTGTGCCCGGTCCCCCGGCCGGTCAGATCGCGAGGTCCTCGAGCATCTCGGTCACCAGCGCCGCGATCGGCGAGCGCTCGCTGCGCGACAGCGTCACGTGTGCGAACAGCGGGTGGCCCTTCAGCGCCTCGATCACCGCCGCGACACCGTCGTGCCGCCCCACCCGCAGGTTGTCCCGCTGGGCCACGTCGTGGGTGAGCACCACCCGCGAGCCCGCGCCGATGCGGGAGAGCACGGTGAGCAGCACGCCGCGCTCCAGCGACTGCGCCTCGTCCACGATGACGAACGCGTCGTGCAGCGAGCGACCGCGGATGTGGGTGAGCGGGAGCACCTCGAGCAGCCCGCGGTCGAGCACCTCGTCCACGACCGCCTCGCTGACCAGCGCGGACAGCGTGTCGAACACCGCCTGCGCCCAGGGCGCCATCTTCTCGAGCTCGCTGCCCGGCAGGTAGCCGAGCTCCTGACCGCCGACGGCGTAGAGCGGCCGGAACACCACGACCTTCTTGTGCCGGCGGCGTTCGAGCACCGCCTCCAGGCCGGCGCACAGCGCCAACGCCGACTTGCCGGTGCCGGCCCGGCCGCCGAGGGACACGATGCCGACGTCGGGGTCGAGCAGCAGGTCGAGCGCCACCCGCTGCTCGGCGCTGCGGCCGTGCAGGCCGAACGCCTCCCGGTCACCGCGCACCAGCCGGACCGACTTGTCCGGCTGCACCCGGCCCAGGGCTGAGCCGCGGCCCGAGAGCAGCACCAGGCCGGTGTGGCAGGGCAGCTCGCGGGCGGCCTCGAGCTCGGCGGTCTCGCCGGTGTAGAGCCGGTCGAGGTCTTCGGCGCTGACCTCGAGCTCGGCCATCCCGGTCCAGGACGGGTCGACGGCGAGCTCGGCGCGGTACTCCTGCGCCACCAGCCCCACCGAGGCAGCCTTCACCCGCAGCGGCAGGTCCTTGCTGACCAGCACGACGTCATGGCCGTCGGCCGCGAGGTTGCGCGCGACGGCGAGGATGCGGCTGTCGTTGTCGGCGAGGCGGAAC
>JBBSHH010000174.1:0-2992 GCA_038253225.1 Mycobacteriales bacterium
GCCCTGGAGTTCGACGGAAAGCAGGTCGACGTACGCCGGGCCGGGCTGGACGTGACGATCTCCGCGCCCAAGAGCGTCAGCCTGCTCTGGGCGTTCGCCGACCCGTACGTCGCCAAGCAGGTCCAGTCCGCGCACCGGACGGCCGTCGGTGCGGTCCTGGAGTACCTGCAGGGTGAGGCCGGTCATGGCCTGCGCGGGCATCAGGGCAACGGGCAGCGAGCGACCCGGATCGGCACCGACGGGCTGCTCGTCGCCGCGTTCGACCACAGGACCAGCCGGGCCGGGGACCCGCAGCTGCACACCCACCTCGTGATCCCGAACCTGGTCCACGGAAGCGACGGCCAGTGGAGTGCGGTCGACTCGCGGGCGCTGTACCGGCACGCCCTGACCGCCAGCCACGTCTACCACCTGGTGCTGCGCGGCGAGCTCACCGAACGGCTCGGCGTCCAGTGGGCACCGGTGCGGCGGGGGATCGCGGAGATCGCGGGCATCCCGCCGTCGGTGCGCCGGGAGTTCTCCGCCCGCCGCCGCCAGATCCTCGACGAGCTGGCTCAGACCGGCCGCTCCGGGCCGGCCGCCGCCCAGCAGGCCTGCCTGGCCACCCGTCCCGCCAAGCCCGTCGCCGGGGACACGGCGGGACTCCGGGAGCGGTGGGCGGCCCGCCTCGTCGAGCTCGGGCACGACGCGGCTTCGCTGACCCGGCAGGCAATGTCCCGGGTGCCTCCGCCGCGGCCGCCGGAGTCCGCCGAGCTGGCGCAGGCACTGCTGGCCGACGAGGGGCTGACCGAGAAACGATCGGCGTTCGACCGCCGCGCCGTGCTGCAGGGTCTGTGCCAGCAGCTGCCCCCGGGCACCCCGATGGGCCTGGACGCCGTACAGCGCCTGGCCGGTCAGCTGCTTGCCCACCCCGCCGTCGTGCCCCTGCTCGCCGGCCAGGACGACGAGCGGGTGTTCAGCACCGCGGGGATGCTGGCCACGGAACGGAGCGCGCTCGACCTTGCGCTGCAGCGCCAGCAGGTCGCGGTCGGCATGGTCGACCGCGACCGCGTGCTCGCCGCGATCTGCCAGAGCGCACAGGACCGAGGGCGCCTGCTGAGCCCGGCCCAGGCCGCCGCTGTCCTGGCGCTGACCGGCTCCGGTCGCGGGGTGGAGGTGCTCGTCGGCGCGGCAGGCAGCGGCAAGACCGCCGCCATCGCCGCCGCCCACGCCGCCTGGACCGATGCCGGCACGCCCGTCCTCGGGACAGCGATGGCCGCGTCCGCGGCCCGCAACCTGCAGGAAGCCACCGGCATTGCCTCGTCGTCGCTGACCCGCCTGCTCCTGGACCTGGACACCGCGCGCAGTATGGGCGAGCGTTCGCTGCCGGTTGGTGCGGTGCTCGTCGTCGACGAGGCGGGGATGGTCGGCACCCGCGAGCTGCACCGCCTCCTGGCCCACACGGCGGCCGCGGACGCCAAGCTCGTCCTGGTCGGCGACCCGCAGCAGCTCCCGGAGATCAACGCCGGCGGGCTGTTCGCGCACCTCGCATGCCGGCTCCCCGCGCTCAGCCTCACCGACAACCAGCGGCAGCGGAACGGCTGGGAACGCCAGGCGCTCGACGAGCTCCGCGCCGGCCGGACCGGACCGGCCCTGGCCGGCTACCTCGCCCACCACCGGATCCACACCGGGCTCACCGCCCACGAGCTCAGGGACCGTCTCGCGTCGGACTACCTCCGACGTCTCGAGCGGACTGCGAGCCCGTACGACGTGCTCGTCATCACCGCCCGCCGCGCCGACGCCCGCCTGGCCAACGAGGCGATCCGCGAGCTGCTGCGTGCCCGCGGTCGGCTCGGCCCCGAGCTCACCGTCGACGACGGCGAGCAGCGCCGCGGCCTGGCCGTGGGCGATCTGGTGCTGGTCACCCGCAACGACTACTCGCGCGGGGTCTTGAACGGCACCCGCGCCCAGGTCACCGGGCTCGACCCCGACACCGGCACGATCGGACTGCGTACCAGCGAGGACCGGCCGGTCACCGTCCCGCTGCGGTGGCTCAGCGACGGGCGGCTCGAGCACAGCTACGCCGTGACCTGCCACAAGGCACAGGGACTGACCGTCGAGCACGCACTCGTGTACGGCACCGCCGCGCTGACCCAGCAGGCCGGGTACGTCGCGATGAGCCGCGGCCGGAGCAGCAACCACCTGTACACGAGCCTGGACGCCGCCGCCCGCGTCGACACCGGCCGCGACGGCCGGGTGCCCGGGCCGGACGACCCGGCTGCCCTAGCCGAGCTCGCCCGAGCCCTGACCCACGACGACCGGCAACACCTGGCCAGCCCCCGGCTGCCTGTTTCGTCGACCTGGCCCCCTCGGCCCCGCGGTGCCCACCAGGTGGACGAGCTGTACCGCCACCCCGCTCGTCTCGACGACGGCGGGCTGTCTCGATGAGCAGCCGGCGGTGGGTCCCGTGCAGCGGTCCGGGTCGTGGCTTGTCGTGGGTGTCTGTGTCATGACGCTGACGCCGCTGCTCACCGACCGGGAGGTCGCCCTCGTTCTGGCGGTGCAGCCGGACACGGTGCGGCGCTGGGCGGCCCGCGGGCAGCTGCCGTCCATACGCCTCGGCGGCCGGCTGCTGCGCTTTCGCACTGAGGACGTGGAGCGGTGGATCGCCGAGCGCGCGACCGGGGGCCACTCGACGGTCTCGCTCCGCCGGCGGCCGGGGTCCATCCGCTCGACGGGGTGACATCCGCCCCTGGTGAAGCACAGAATCGGGAGGCCGAGCAGCGCCAGCCACCACCTGCCTGGTGTCGGGCGAGGTGAGGAAGTCCTTGACCTCCTGCAGCTCCTGCACGGCCTCGGCGTTGCCGGCGACGTCGGCGAAGGTGACCCGGGTCGCGCTGTCCTCGTAGCGCTTGTCCTGCGAGCGCCCGAGCTTGCTCGTCTCCTTGTTCCCTGTGCCGCGGATCAGCGTGTACAGGAACAGGAAGCCCACCAACAGGGTCGCCGACGGCAGGAC
>JBBSHH010000175.1:0-2968 GCA_038253225.1 Mycobacteriales bacterium
GATCCGAGGAATTTCCGATGCGTACCCCTCTCACCACCCCGTCGCCCACCGCCCGCACCCGCTACCTGGCCGGTGCGGCCAGCGTGCTCGCCGCGGTCGCGATGCTCGCCGGTTCGGTGCAGATGGGCACCGCCGCCGCCGCCCCCGCCAGCCCGGCCAGCCCCGCCGCCGGCAGCTCGCCGGTCGTCGGCGCCCCGGCCGTCGACCCCGCCACGTGGGCGCCGGTGCTCGCCGACGACTTCAACGGCACGACCGTCAACACCGGCGTCTGGCAGCTCTTCAACGCCCCGACCGGCCAGCGGCACCACGTGACCCGCAACGTCGTCGAGGCGAACGGCATGGTCTCGCTGAAGACGATCGTGAACCCGACCACCCACGCGTGGACGACGGCCGGCATGTGCGCCTGCAAGGCGACCACCCAGACCTACGGCCGGTACGACATGCGGATGCGGCTCTCCTCCGGTGACAGCCGGGCGGTGGCGCTGCTCTGGGGCGCGAACAGCTGGCCGCCGGAGATGGACTTCGCCGAGTTCGGCGCCGGCAACCGGCAGCAGATCAGCCAGACCGTGCACTACGGCACCCGGGCGCAGAACCTGATGATCCACAACTTCGTGACCGTGGACATGCGGCAGTGGCACACGGTGACCCTGGAGTGGTCGCCGGGCCGGGTGCAGTACTACCTGGACGGGCGCCCGACCGGCACGGTGACGAGCCGCAACGTCCCGAACGTGCCGATGTGGCTGGGCCTGGTGACCTCCAACCAGAAGACCGCCGCACCCACCCAGTCGGTCGACTTCGACATCGACGGGATCGCGGTCTACTCCTACCTCGGCGGCAGCACGCCCGGCGCGGCCGCGCCGGCCGCCCCGACCACCGTCGGTGCCGTCGCCGGCGTCGGTTCGGCGGCGGTCAGCTGGACCGCTTCGACCGCCCCGGCGAGCGCCCCGGTTACCAGCTACACGGTCACCGCCGCGCCGGGCGGCGCCACCGCCACCGTCACGGGCACCCTGGGGCAGCCACCGGCGACGACCGCCACCGTCGGCAACCTCACCCCAGGCACCGCCTACACGTTCACGGTCACCGCCACCAACCGGGCGGGCACCAGCCCGGCGTCCGCCCCGTCCAGCCCGGTCACGGTCTCCGGTGGCAGCGCCGCCGGGCCGGGGCCGTCGTTCACCACCGCGCCGACACCGTCGATCATCCGCGGCGTGGTCGGGTCGACCCCGACCTCGAGTGACGTCACCGCTAGCGTCCGGTTCGCCGCCAGCGGCCCCAGCCCGGTCTGCTCCTACCGGCTGCAGCGGTCCACCGCCGGCGGCCCGTGGACGGACGTCCAGGTGCTGCGCGGCGCGACGTCGGCCAAGGACCCGCTGCCCGCGGCCGGCAGCACCGTCCAGTACCAGGCGCAGGCGACCGACTGCAGCGACGTGCAGAGCGCCTGGACGCCCGGCCCGGCGCTGACCTACCGGCTGACCCCGGACACCGACCGGGGCGTGGTCTACGCCGGCCACTGGACGGCGCCCCGCTGCGCCGCCTGCCTCGGCGGGCTCGTGCACCGCAGCAGCAGCCGCGGGGACAGCGTGACCGTCACGCTCGCCAACGCCGCCTCGTTCGGGGTCGTCGCAACCGTCGGGCCCCAACAGGGCGGGGTGAAGGTCTACGTGGACGGGGTGTTCGTCGCGAACGCCGCCACCCACGCGGTCGTCGGCCGCGCCCGCCAGCTGGTCTACCTCGGTACGTTCGCCACCCCCGGGCCGCACACCGTCACGGTGGTCAACGCGGGCAGCCCCGGCCACAACACGGTCGACCTCGACGGCGTGGTAAGCCTCGGCTAGCCGCTCCGCTCGTACGCCGAATCGCCCGGTCCGCCAGCACGGCGGGTCGGGCGATTTCGGCGTTGTCTACCGGGAATCCCGCTGCTCCTCGGCCCCCGTCGGTGATCGATAGCGACAAAGCCGCGGCTGGCGCGGGTCGGTCACTATGGATCACGCGGTCGGGGGGGGCAGCGCGGGTGCTGGTGCGGTCAGCTTCCCTGCGAGTAGTGGGCCGCCACCTGGCTACTGGTCAGCGCGTAGGAGTAGATCGCGACCTCGTCAAGGCTGCCGTTGAAGTAGAGGCTGGTCGGGCCGCGCGTCCCGTTCTCTCACTCGGCCAGCTCCGCAGCCGGGCGGCCAATCGAGGTGCTCTCGAAGGGTCTGGTCCTTAGCGGACTGGCGATGGCCACCGCCGGCACCAGCCGGCCGTGCTCCGGAGCGGAGCACCTCATCAGCCACAGCCTGGACGTGATGCTCGGCCCCCGGGCCGGCCTGCACGGCGAGCAGGTGGCGCTCGGTACGATGATCGCCAGCGTGGCCCACGGGCAGGACCCGGAGACGTTCCGCGCCGTGTTCACCCGTTGCGGGCTCCCCATCCACCCCAACGACCTGGACCTGAGCGCGGATGCCATGGTGGCTGCGGTGTTGGGGGCGCCGGCTACCCGACCGACCCGATGGACCATCCTCAACGAGATCGAGCTGACCCGCGCTCGGTCCGTTCGCTGCTCGACGCGGCGTTCCTCACATGACCCAACTCCGGCCCGACGAGGGCCTGCAGCGAAGCCGGATCCTCAAGGACAAGGACTCCTGGTGGACGGTCCTGGTCATCGATCCGCTGGCGGTGCGGGTGCTGCCCCCGCTCGCCCGCCGACCGGGCGTGACACCGATGCGGCTGACCGCGACGGCGGCGCTGTTCGGCATCACCTCCACCGTGCTGTTCGCCACCGGTCGGCTCGCCGCCGCCGCGCAGGACGACGGTGGCACCGTTCGGTGCGGCGTCGACGGCGTGCTAAACCGTCGACCACGGATGCGCCGCCGTGCCCTCGGCGCTGTCGGCACCGGTCGGGGCGACGTAGCGCGCGCCCGCTGGCGGCTGGTAGGACCTCGCGCCGAGTCGCCCGATGCCGGCGGCGACCCAGGGCCGCGCCGCCGCC
>JBBSHH010000176.1:0-2964 GCA_038253225.1 Mycobacteriales bacterium
CCGCATGACTGTCCCGGTGTGGTTGCTCGACGTCGACGGGGTCCTCAACGCGGTCACCAGCGACCCGGACCCCGACGTATGGCCGGACTGGCGGGTCGGGGCCGCGACCGCCGAGGGGGTCCGCTGGCCGATCACGTTCTCACCGACCGTGATGGCGACCGTCGCCCGGCTGCACCGCAGCGGCGCGGTGGAGGTGCGCTGGCTCACGACGTGGGCGGGCGAGGCGAACGGCGAGCTGCGCGAGCTGCTGGGCCTTCCGGAGCTGGCCGTGGCCGGGGCGCCGGCCGCCGCCGAGGCATGGTGGAAGCTGCCGCTGGCGATGGCGGTGGCGACGGAGGGCCGCCCGTTGATCTGGACCGACGACGACCTCCGGTACTCGGCGGCGGCGCTGGAGTGGCTCGAGACGCTGCCCGCCGCGCTCGGGATCGCCCCGCGCCCGTCGGTCGGGCTGACGGCCGAGCAACTGGGCCGGATCGAGGAGTTCCTGCGCGCCACCGGTGGCCCGGCCTAAGGCGCGGCCGATGAACCTGCGCCGGTCGGGGTACGGGCGGGGGATGCGACTGCTGCTGCTGGGCGCGCCCGGCTCGGGGAAGGGCACGCAGGCGGCCCGGTTGGCCAAGGCGCTCGGGGTGGAGCACATCGCGTCGGGGGAGCTGCTGCGGGCGCAGGTGCGGGCCGGGACGGCACTGGGGGCCACCGCCCGGGAGTACCTCGACCGCGGTGACCTGGTCCCGGACCCGCTCGTCATCGACATGCTGCTGCCGGTGCTCGAGCGGTCCGGCGCCGCGGGCGGCTACGTGCTCGACGGTTTCCCGCGGACCGTGGAGCAGGCAGCGGCGGCCGGGGGGATGGCGACCGAGCGGGGGGTGGCCGCGCAGCTGGCGGTCCATCTGCGCGCCTCCGAGGCGGAGCTGCTCGAGCGGCTGCTGCGGCGGGCGGTCGAGCTGGACCGTAGCGACGACGCCGAGCCGACCATTCGACACCGGCTGGCCGTGTTCGCCAAGCAGACCGCGCCGCTGCTCCACTACTACGCCGACCGCGGCATCCTGCTCGAGGTCGACGCGATGCGCCCGGTGGAGGAGGTCACCGCGCAGATCCTGCGCGGGGTGGCACGATCCGACGGTGACGACGCGGGTGGCGGTCGCGGCGAGCAATGAGTTGGCGGCCGCCGCCGGGGTGCGGCTGGCCGCGGCCGGCGGGAACGCCGTGGACGCGGCGCTCGCCGCGGTGCTGGTCGCGATGGTGTGCGAGCCGGGCATCTGCGCGCTGGCCGGCGGTGCCTTCGTCACCGTCGCACCCGACGACGGCGGCCCGCCGGTCACCGTGGACGGCAACGTCGAGATGCCCGGCCGCGGGCTGCCGCCGGAGCGGTTCGGCGGCGGTACCCGCGAGGTGACCAGCGGGTACGGCGGCGGCATCACGATGACGATCGGTCACGGTTCGGTGGCCACCCCCGGCGCGCTGGCGGCGCTGGACCTGGCGCACCGGCGCTACGGCCGGGCGCCCTGGCCGGAGGTGGTCGAGCCGGTGCTCACCGCCGCCCGCGACGGCTTCCCGCTGGGCGCGGCGTCGTCGTACTACCTCGACTTCGTGCACGAGAGCGTGTTCGGCTGGCACCCGGACAGCGCCGCGGCGCTGCAAGGACCCGACGGCGCCCGGCTGGGCCGGGGGGCCACGGTGCTGGTCGGGCACCTCGCCGACTCCTTGCAGCTCATCGCCGACGACGGCGCGGCGGCGCTCTACCGCGGCGAGTTGGCCGGGCGGATCGCCGCCGACATGGCGGCGAACGGCGGCCTGCTGACGGCGGCGGACCTGGCGGCGTACCGGCCGGTCGTGCGGCCGGCGCTGACCGTGGACCTGGGCGGCTGGCGGTTGGCGACGAACCCGCCACCCGCGATCGGGGGCACCACGCTCGGCGCGATGCTGCTGCTGATGGCTGGCCGGCCGGCCGGCGACTGGACCGCCGCCGATGTCGCGCACCTGGCCCGGGTGCAGGACGCCGTGCTGCGCTACCGGCTGGAGCGGCTCGACGTGGCGGCCGACCGGGCCGGGGCGGCTCGGGCACTGCTGGAGATGGCCGGCACCGGCGAGCCGCGGGCGGTGCGCTCGGCGCCCTCCACCGTCCACGTCTCGGCGGTCGACGACCGCGGCGCCGCCTGCGCGGTGACCGCCTCGGCGGGCTACGGCTCCGGGGTCATGACCCCCGGCACCGGGCTGTGGCTGAACAACTGCCTCGGTGAGCCCGAGCTCAACCGGGGCGGCCTGCACGCGCTGCCGCCGGGTGAGCGGCTGGCCTCGAACATGGCGCCGACCGTCGGCCGGCGCGGCGACGGTGCCGTGCTGGCCATCGGCTCGCCCGGCGCTGACCGGATCACCACCGCGCAGCTGCAGGTGCTGGCCGGTTTCGCCACCGGTGGGCAGTCGCTGGCGGCGGCGATCGCGGCGCCCCGGCTGCATGTCCGGCACGTCGACGGCGCGCCGGTGATCGAGGCGGAGGCCGACCTCGACCTGCCCGACCTGGGCTGGCCGGTGCGGATCCACCCACCCCGCTCGATGTTCTTCGGCGGCGTCGGGGTCGCACTGCGGGGCCCGAGCGGTCGGCTGCAGGCCGCCGCGGACCCGCGGCGGGACGCCGTCGTCGCGGTCAGCGCCGACCCGGGCGGGGAGATCGCCGGACGCCGCTGAGTACGGTGCGGTGATGGCCTCTCCCTCCCCCTTGCCCGCCCGCTCCCGCCGTCCGCTGCGCCGCTGGCTGCTCGCCCTGCCGGCCCTCGGCGCGCTCCTCGTCGTACCGCTGGCGCTGCCCGCGCCGGCGACCGCCGCCGCGCCCGCCGGTCCGCGCTGGCAGCTGTTGCCGGCCGGGACCGAGAGCCACCTGCGCGGCCTCGATGCGGTCAGCTCCCGGGTCGCGTGGGCCGGTGGCTACGCCGGGGTGGTGCTGCGCACGGTCGACGGCGGCCGGCA
>JBBSHH010000177.1:0-2929 GCA_038253225.1 Mycobacteriales bacterium
GATGGGCCCGCTGGCGCTGCTCGACCTCATCGGGCTCGACACCGCCGAGCAGATCCTCGCCACGATGTACGACCAGTCCCGCGATCCGTTGCACGCGCCCGCACCGCTGCTCACCCAGCTGGTCAGCGCCGGCCGGTTGGGGCGCAAGAGCGGCCGGGGTTTCCACGATCACACCGCCCCGCCGGGCGGCGACGAGCCGGTGTCGTCCCACCCGGCGGGGATCCCCCGGCCGGTCGAACGGGTCGGCGTCGTCGGTGCCGGGCCGGCCGACGGCACGGAGATGGCCGCCGCCCTGACCGCCGGCGGCTACGAGGTGATTGCGCCGATCGCCGCTGACCCGACCGAGGCGGAGCGGCAGGCGTTGGCCGGGTGCGGCTTTCTCCTCGTGCTGGACGCTGCGGGCGCCCAAGAGCGTGGCGAGGATGGCCGGTTCGGACCGGCGGCCCGGTTGCGGCCGGTGGTCGACCGGGCGCTGGCGGCGGGAGCCGTCGTCGCGACCGGCACCGATGGACCGGTGGTCGGCTGGGCCGCCTGCACCGGCCGGCCGGAGCAGGTGGTCGGCCTGCGGTGGCACCCGGCGGCTGCCGGCGGGCTGGTCGAGGTCGCCGCGGCACTGACCAGCCACCCTGACGCGGTGGCGACCGCGGTCGCGGTCTGCGTGCGCGCCGGCCGCCGGCCGGTGGTCTGCGGGGACGGCCCCGGCCGCGTCGTCGCTGCGCTGTTGGTGCCCTACCTCAACGACGCGGTGCGGATGGTGGCGGCCGGCTACGCCACCGCCGACGAGGTGGACACCGCGATGCGGCTCGGCTGCGGCTACCCCGCGGGTCCGTTCGCCATGCTCGACGACATCGGTCTCGACGTCGCGCTCGCGACCCAGCAGGCGATCTACCGCGAGACCCGCGAGCCGGGGTTGGCGCCGGCGCCGCTGCTCCAACAGCTGGTGCTCGCGGGTCGGTGGGGCCGCCGGGTCGGTCGCGGGTTCCGGGAGCACGGGGTGGCCTGATGCACCGTTTCGAGCAGGTCGAGAGCTGGCCGGACGGCGACTGGGTGGTCCGTCCGGTGACCGGCTCGAGCGCGACCAAGGCCTACCGGTGCCCGGGCTGCGACCAGGAGATCCGATCGGCCACACCGCACCTGGTGGCCTGGCCGCCGGACGCCGTGACGGATCGGCGGCACTGGCACAAGCCCTGCTGGCGCGCCCGCATCCGGCGTGGGGTGAAGGTGCACCGGTCGAAGAACGGGCCGCGCTATGGCTGAGGCGACCGACCGTTCTGAGCACACCCGGGCCGATCAGACGCCCGGCGTGCCGGCCCGGCCCGGCGACCTCATCCGCTCCAGCACCGTGCTGCCGGCCGACCGGCGGCAGGTCAGCCTGCACACGGCCGACGGGCTGCGGCTGGAGGGCGAGCTGGCCCGTCCGGCCGGCCGCGCGCCGGTGGCCACGCTGGTCTGCCTGCACCCGCTCCCGACGCACGGCGGAACGTTGGACAGCCACGTCTACCGCAAGGCCGCCTGGCGGCTGCCGGAGCTGGCCGGCGTGGCCGTGCTGCGCTTCAACACCCGCGGCACCGGCAACAGCGAGGGCGTCTTCGACGGTGGCGATGCCGAGCGGTACGACGTCGCCGCCGCGCTGGACCTGGTCGAGGGCGACTCGCTGCCGGCGGCGTGGCTGATGGGCTGGTCGTTCGGCACCGAGCTGGTGCTGCGCTACGGCCACCAGGACCCGACCGTGGTCGGCGGTGTCCTGCTCTCCCCGCCGCTGAAGACCGCCGGTGACGCCGACCTCGACGCCTGGGCCGCGGTTGGTAAGCCGTTGCTCGCGCTGGTCCCCGAGCACGACGACTACCTGCAACCACCGGCCGCCCGGCGCAGGTTCGCGCGGGTGCCGCAGTGCGAGGTGGTCGCCGTGGCCGGTGCGCGGCACCTGTGGGTCGGCGCCAAGTACGTCGACCGCGTCCTCGACGAGATCGTCCAGCGGGTGGCGCCGGCGTCGTCGCCGCTGCCGACCCACTGGCGACCGGCGGCAGCACCGTGAGTGCGGCGTTCGCCGGGCGGACCGCGCTGGTGACCGGGGCGTCGCGGGGCATCGGCCGGGCGATCGCGCTCGGGCTCGCGGCGGAAGGCGCCGACGTAGCGCTGGTCGCTCGCGACGCTGGCCGGCTCGACGAGGTGCGGGCGCTGGTCGAAGCGGCCGGCCGGCGCGCGGTGGTGCTGCGCTGCGACGTGACCGACCGGGACGCCGTGGCCGCGATGGTCTCGGCGGCGGTCGACTCCCTCGGCCATCTCGACGTGGTCGTGAACAACGCCGGCGGGACCGCCTTCATGGTTCCCTTCACCGAGCTGCGCTTCTCGGGCTGGCTGAACGTGCAGCGGCTCAACGTCGACTCGGTCGTGCACGTCTGTGCGGCGGTCGGTCCGCATCTGCTCGCCCGGGGTCGCGGTTCGGTCGTGAACATCGCGTCGGTGGCCGCGCTCGGAGGGACGCCGGCGCTCGCGCCGTACGGCGCCGCGAAGGCGGCCGTCGTCTCCCTGACGCGCTCGCTGGCGATGGAGTGGGCGGCCGCTGGGGTGCGGGTGAACGCGCTGTGCCCCGGCTGGGTAGCGACCGACCTCAACCGCAACCTCTGGTCCGACCCGGCCGCGTCGGCGCAGATGATGCGCGGCGTGCCCATGGGCCGCTGGGCTCGGCCGGAGGAGATGGTGGGCCCGGCGCTGTTCCTCGCCAGCGACGCGGCCTCCTTCGTCACCGGTGCCACGCTGGTCGCCGACGGTGGGCTGACCGCGGGTTAGCCTGGATCCACCGTTGAGATAGGGCGGTTTGGCATGTCGTAGACCGCGGATGCCCTGCTGTGTCAGAAGAATGTGGCTTGCGAAGGACACATTGATCCGACCCAGAAGGAGCATCCGCGGGATGCAAGTTTCTCACAGC
>JBBSHH010000178.1:0-2922 GCA_038253225.1 Mycobacteriales bacterium
GCACCGGAAACCCCGCGCCGACGTCGTACTGCCCCGGCGGTAGCCGGTCCGGCGGACCGCCGCGGCGCCGACCGGCGAACCCGCGGGACACGAACGTCATCTGGGCATCTCCCGTCGGTAGCAGAGCTTCGCGTGTGGTCAGCGGTGGGCTGCTCATGCTGCCTCGGATTCCACCGCCGCGGCAAATTCGGCGTTTAGCGGAGAGCGCCCCTTCCGATCCACCGTCCTCGGCGCTGAATCGCGTAGACGTAGGTGGCAGTCCGTTCGGACACGGTGCCCGGGGTGGGGCCGACGAGCAGGTGCGACCGCGCTGCGCGGCTCGACTCGCGACGGCCGCGGCGGGGTGTGGCGCGCTACACCAGCTCGCTGGGTGACCTTGCCGGCAGAAAGACGTACAGCAGGGCGGTGAGGGCCGCGCCGGCTTCGGCTATAGCGCTGACTGTCTTCTCGGTGTACCAGGTGGGGTCGTACATGTCGGGTAGCGGGCCGATGGCGCCGACGTCGACGTACCGGTACAGCAGCACCGCGGCCAGGCCGCCCGCGGCGACGAGGAACGCGAACCCGGCAGCGGACCGATGCCGGAGCAGCAGCACCAGCAGCATCGCGAGCAGCGCAAGAACGGCCTCCAGGCGGAACAGCTGTCCCTGGCTGATGTGCGGGGCGACCGTGCCCTTGAGCGTGTCGAATCGGGGCGCGAGATGCCAGTGCACGTACACGTCGACGGCCAGACCTGCCGCGGTGACAAGACGCAGCAACCAGCGCAATGCACTCATGCGGCGGCGCCCTCCTGACCCTTCGCCCCGACCGAGCCGGCGGCCTGCCCGCGGGTGACGGTGACGACATCGATCACGGTTGCGGGCAGACGTTACCGTCGGCACGAGTCACGGGCGCGCCCGGTTCACCGCCTCGCCCCCTGCAGGCGGCGAAGGCGCTGGCCCGCCGCCGGTGCACTCCCTGATCGACTCCGGCCGCGAACGGCCCAGCGCCGCTGCACCCATCGGTCGAATGGGCGGACGGACGCAGCCGCCGTCCGGGTGACGTTCGGTTCGCGACCAACCCGTACAGCGACCGGCTGCCTACTCTGCGTTCAGGGACCTCCGGCGCGCGATCAGCCCGACCGGTCACCCATCGACGAGTCCACGGTGCTGCCGGCGAAATGACGGTGCCGCGGTTAGCCAGCTCTGGAGGTAGTTCATGCGACGGATCGCTGCGGTACTGGGCGGCGTGGTGCTGGCGGGCGCCACTGGTCTGGGCACTCCGGCTATCGCGGACGGCACCTCGCCGACCCTGGCGGTGCAACCCTCGTGGGGCACCGGCGCACCCACCTCCACGCCCTTTGACGCAGAGTGCACGGTCTGCACCGAGGTGCGCGTCGGCAGCACGCTCTACATCGGCGGCAGCTTCACCCAGCTCACACCACCGAAGCGGTCGGCGGCCACGGCGATGACCGTGGGCAACCTGGCGGCGATCGACGTCACCACCGGAAAGCCGGTGGCCACCTGGCAGGCACAGACCAACGGCCGGGTCCTCGGCCTGGCGCTATCGCCGGACGGCAGTCGCATCTACGCCGCTGGCGCCTTCACCACGGTCAACGGTCACCGCCACGCTCGGCTGGTGGCCCTCGACCCAGCCACCGGCTCGGACGACCCGAGCTGGCGACCGTCGGCGGACAAGACCGTCCGGGCGATCACCGCGACCGCTACCACCGTCTACGTCGGCGGTGACTTCGACACGGTCGACGGCACCCCGCGGTCCCGGCTGGCCGCCGTCACCGCTACCACCGGCGGGCTGGACGCCACCTGGGTTCCGTCGGTCGGACCGCCCGGGCGCGACGTCAAGGGGCACATCGCCGCACACGTTCGAGCGTTGTCCCTCTCGACCGACGGCACCGGCGTCTACGCCGGCGGCTACTTCCAGACCGTCGGCGGCGTCACGCAGTCCGGGGCCGCGCTGCTGCGCATCGCCGACGGCTCGGTCGACCCGTCGTTCCGGCCGACCTACGGCTACCAGCCGAGCGACGCCTACCACTCCGACACGATCATGGACTTCGCGTTCGCCACTGCCAGCGGCCGGCCGGTCGTCTACGCCGCCATGGGCGGCTGGGGCAACGCGCTGGACCAGCTGGACCCCGGAACTGGGGCGCGGGCCTGGCGGGTCTGGAGCGGCGGTGACGTGCAGACGGTCACCACCGACAGCACCGGCGAGGTGTTCGCCGGGGGCCACTTCCGGACCCTGTCGGACGTCACCGGCCAGCAGTTCAGCCGCACGCACCTGGCGGCGCTGGACTCCAGCGGGCATGTCGACCCGTCCTGGGCACCGCCGCTGGGGCCGACGACCGGCGGCGGGTTCTACGGCTGCTGGGTGCTGCGCAGCGTCGGCGGAGACCTCTACGCCGGCGGCGACTTCAGTTCGGTCGGGCGGCTCCAGCAGCCGCATCTCGCGATCTTCCGCTGAACCGCGCTGGTCGGGGATCTCCCGCGGGTCGCGGCCGGCACCTACCCTGTCGCCCATGGGTGAGGCCGTGGAGTTCGTGCTGTTCGGTCTGGCGGCACTCGTCGCGCTGACCGCCGTGGGTAGCGTCCTGCTGGTCCGAGGTGCGCTCAGGCGCTACCGGCGGTTGAGGTCACGTCTCGTCGCCGTCCTCGCAGCCGGGCCGGGCCGGCCGCAGCTGCCCCCGGTCGGCAGCGCTTCATGGTGGCTCAGCCAGCGGGACCGCCGGCGGATGTGGGCGTCGGTGGCCGCCGCCGACCGGGCCGTCGCCCGGGCCCGGGAGCTCTACGCTCCGGTGGGCGACCTCCCCGCGCTGTGCCGCGAGCTCCGGGCCGCCGCGACCGCCGTCGACGCCGCCCTACGAGACGCCTCGCCGACGGGTCGCGGAGCCTCGGTGGTGAGCCGGCAGGTCAGCGATGTGGTGGCGGTGGC
>JBBSHH010000179.1:0-2886 GCA_038253225.1 Mycobacteriales bacterium
GGCGTCGTGCTCCATGTCCGCGTCCTGCTGCGCGCTCAGCGTCTGCTGGACGCCGTGCAGCCGACGGCTGTCGCGGTGCAGCGCATCGACCGAGCCGAAGCCCGTCCAGGCCACGGCGAGGAGCACCACGACCGCCACCGTGACCAGCGCGCCCAGCCGCCGCTCGATCGACCACGTCATACCTGGCCATTCGGCATGGGTGGTCGGTGGCTTGAGCCTGGCTGCGCCCGGCGGGGTTCGGCCGACCGGCGCTGCCGGCCGTAGCCTCGTGGCGGTGACCATGACCCTCGACCTGCTCGGCACCCCCGACCGGCTACGGACCGACCCCTACGTCGTCGCGGCGTCGAGGCTCGTGGCCGACCTGCTGATCCCGCAGGCGGAGCTGGTGGACGTCGAGGGGGTGCCGGCCGGCCACGTGCGGGCGGTCGCCGCCGCCGGGCTGCTGGGCGTCACCGCACCGCCGGAGGTCGGCGGGGGCGGCGCGGCGCCGGCGGTCGGCCGGGAGGTCACCGAGCTGCTGGCCGGGGCGGACGGGTCGACGTGGTTCGTGGTGACCCAGCACGCCTCCCCGCTCAAGGCGCTGCTGGGCTCGGACAACGCGGCCGTACGCCGCCGCTGGCTGGGTCCCATGGCGTCGGGGGCGGCGCTGTCGGGGGTGGCGTTCTCCCATCTGCGCCGGCCGGGGGCGCCGGCGGTCACCGCGACGCCGCGCGCCGGCGGCTGGGTGGTCGACGGGCACGTGGGCTGGCTGACCGGCTGGGGTCTGGCGGAGGTTTTCCTGCTGGGCGCCCGGGCCGGCGCCGATGTGGTGCTGGCGATGGTCCCGGCCCGGGCGGGCCCGGCGGTGCGCCCCTCCGGCGAGCTGCGGCTGGCGGCGATGCAGGCCGCACACACCGTCACGCTCGACCTCGACGGGCTGGTCGTCCCCGCGGCCGACGTCGTCGCGGTGCTGCCGTACGAGGAGTGGGCGGCGGCGGACGCCCGTGCCACCGCGAACGTCACGCCGGCGGTGTTCGGGCTGCTCCGCAGGGTCGTCCGTCGGCTGGCGGAGACCGCCGAGCGACGCGGGGAGCCGGCCGGGCTGGAGCTGGCCGCCGGGCTGGCCGCCGACGGCGCGAGCCTGCGGTCCGCCGCGTACCGGCTGATCGACGAGGTACCGGCCGACGACGGGCTCGCGGAGCGGCTGCGGGTCCGGGCTGCGGCCTTGGAGCTGGTGACCAGGGCCGCGGCGGGGCTCGTCGCGGCCGGGGCAGGGGCGTCGATGGCGGCGGCACACCCGGCGCAGCGGCTGGCCCGGGAGGCGCTGTTCCACCTGGTGCAGGCGCAGACCGAGCCGGTCCGGACCGCCACGCTGCGGCGGCTGGCCGAAGTGGGGGCGGAGCGATAGCAGCCGCAGACCGAGCCGGTCCGGACCGCCGTCAGCTGTGGGTCTCGTCCCGGTGCCGGATCAGCTCCACGACGATGGGCAGCACCGAGAGCGCGACGACGGCGAGGACCAGCAGCTCGAGGTGCTTGGCGATGAACCTGACGTTGCCCAGCGAGTGCCCGAGCAGCGTGAGCCCGACGGTCCAGACGACGCCGCCGGCGACGTTGGCCACCGTGAACCGGCGTACCGGCATCGCGACGATCCCGGCGAGCGGGTTCATGAACGTGCGCACGACCGGCACGAACCGGGCCAGCACGACCGCCTTGGTTCCCCCGAAGCGCTCGAGCACCCGCTCGGCGCGCGTGACGTAGGACCGCCGGAACAGCCGGCTGTCCTCGCGGTCGAAGAGCACCGGGCCGGCTCGCCGGCCGATCAGGTAGCCGACCTCGGCGCCGAGGATCGCCGCGATCGGCAGCCCGACGAGCAGCACCGGCAGCGACAGCGACAGGCCGGGGACGCCGCCGGCCGAGGCGAACCCGGCGACGAACAGCAGCGAGTCCCCCGGCAGGAAGAACCCGAGCAGCAGCCCGGTCTCGGCGAAGATGACGAGCAGTATCCCGACGGTGCCGAAGGTCTGCGCCAGGCTCTGCGCGCTGAGGAGGTTGACCGCGACGGCGGGCAGGTCGGGCTGCATCGGGTTGAGGTTACCGGCGGCCCGCACCCGCCGGCGGCCACCGTCCGCCTGGCCCAAGGAGCAGCCCGGACTCGGCGAAGACGACGCCCCAGACCACCGCTAGCGTGCAGCACATGCCGGAGCGCCTCGTAGTCATCGGGGGGGACGCGGCCGGCATGACCGCCGCGTCGCAGGCCCGGCGTCGACGCGGTCCGGACGACCTCGAGATCGTCGCGTTCGAGCGCGGCCGGTTCACCTCCTACAGCGCCTGCGGCATCCCGTACTGGGTCAGCGACACCGTGAAGACCCGCGAGGAGCTGATCGCCCGTACGCCGGAGGTGTTCCGGTCGACGTTCGCCATCGACGTCCGGACCCGCTCCGAGGTGGTGGGCCTGGACCTGGCCCGGCGCTGCGTGCGGGTGCGCGCGCTGGCCGAGGACCGGGAGTACGACGAGCGATTCGACTCGCTGGTCATCGCCACCGGGTCGGTGCCGATGCGGCCGCCGGTGCCCGGCATCGACGCCGCCGGCGTGTACGGCGTGCAGACCCTCGAGGACGGGGTGGAGCTGCGGGCCGAGTTCGACTCCGGCCGGGTGCACCGCGTGGTGGTCGTCGGTGGCGGCTACATCGGGCTGGAGATCGCCGAGGCGGCGCGGATCCGCGAGGTCGACGTCGCCGTCGTCGACCTCGCCGCCACGCCGATCGGCACCTTCGACCCCGACATCGGCCGGTTCGTCGCCGACGCGGTGCGGGGCCTGGGCATCGACCTGGTGCTCTCCGACGGGGTCGCGGAGGTCCTGGTCACCGACGGGCGGGCCAGCGGGGTGCGCACCGCGTCGGGCCGGGA
>JBBSHH010000180.1:0-2826 GCA_038253225.1 Mycobacteriales bacterium
CCGTTGTCCTGGCAGTAGGCGTTGTTGTTGCCGCCCTGGGTGCGGCCGAGCTCGTCGCCGGCGCAGATCATCGGCACCCCCGCCGAGAGCAGCAGGGTGGCGAGGAAGTTGCGCACCTGCCGGGCCCGCAGCGCCTGCACTCCGGCGTCGCCGAAGGCGCCTTCGACGCCGCAGTTCCAGGACCGGTTGTCGTTCTCGCCGTCGCGGTTGCCCTCCCCGTTCGCCGCGTTGTGCTTGTCGTTGTAGCTGACGAGGTCGTTCAGGGTGAAACCGTCGTGGGCGGTGACGAAGTTGATCGATGCGAACGGCCGCCGCCCGTCGTCCTGGTAGAGGTCGGAGGAGCCGGAGAGCCGGAAGCCGAGCTCGGCCGTGCCGGTCTGCGCGCCGCGCCAGAAGTCGCGGGTCGCGTCGCGGTACTTGCCGTTCCACTCCGTCCACACCCGCGGGAACTCGCCGACCTGGTAGCCGCCATGCCCGAGGTCCCACGGCTCGGCGATCAGCTTCACCGAGGACACCACCGGGTCCTGGTGGATGACGTGCAGAAAGGTGGCGAGCTTGTCCACGTCGTGCATCGACCGGGCCAGGGCGGCGGCGAGGTCGAAGCGGAACCCGTCGACGTGCATCTCGGTCACCCAGTAGCGCAGCGAGTCCATGATGAGCTGCAGCACGTAGGGCTGGCGGACGTCGAGGGTGTTGCCGCAGCCGGTGTAGTCGGTGTATCGGCGGGGGTCGTCCTCCCACAGCCGGTAGTACGCGGCGTTGTCGAGCCCGCGGAAGGACAGCGTCGGCCCGAGCTCGTCGCCCTCGGCGGTGTGGTTGTACACGACGTCGAGGATGACCTCGATGCCGGCGGCGTGCAGCGCCCGCACCATGGCCTTGAACTCGCGAACCTGCCCGCCGCCCGAGCCCGCCGCGGAGTACGCCGCGTGCGGGGCGAAGTAGCCGATCGAGTTGTAGCCCCAGTAGTTGGTAAGCCCACGGGCGAGCAGCGCCGGCTCACTGACGAAGTGGTGCACCGGCAGCAGCTCGACGGCGGTGATCCCGAGCGAGGTCAGATGGTCGACGACGGCGGGATGTCCGAGGCCGGCGTACGTCCCGCGCAACGCCGGCGGCACCGCCGGGTGCCGGGCGGTGAAGCCCTTGACGTGCAGCTCGTAGATGACGGTGTCCGGCCACGGTGTCTTCGGCGGCCGGTCATCGCCCCACGGGAACCCGTCGTGCACCACGACGCCTTTGGGCAGGTACGGCGCGGAGTCCCGGTGGTCCTGCACGTCGTCGCCGCGGCCGCAGGGGTAACCGTAGATCGCGTCGTCCGCGACGAGGTCGCCGTCGATCGCCCGGGCGTAGGGGTCGAGCAGCAGCTTGCTGGGGTTGAACCGGGCCCCGCGGCGCGGCTCGAACGGGCCGTCCACCCGGAAGCCGTACCGCTGGCCGGGACCGACCTGCGGTAGGTAGCCGTGCCAGACATGGAACGTCGACTCCTCGAGCGTGACCCGCCGCTCGGCGGCACCGTCGAACAGGCAGACGTCGACGGCTTCGGCGCCCTCGGCAAAGCAGGCGACGTTGGTGCCCTCCCCGTCCCAGGTGGCACCGAGCGGGGTGCGCTGCCCCGGCCAGGGCCGACCGTCCCCGCCGGCCGGTGTCCCGGCGACTCCGCTCATGCCGATCAGTCTGCCGGACGGCCGGCGGGCACCGGCCGGCTCACCCGCCGATGCACCCACCGGCCGCGCCCACCCGGCGCAGCCCGGTCCGGTCGCCGGCCCCCCATACCGCGGGCTTGGCGGTGATGGCCGGGTACATCATCTCGGTCCGAGACGTGGTGTGGTTCAGCCCGACGGCGTGACCTAACTCGTGCATCAGCAGCGCGCCCTGGCTGGCGCCGACGCCGAAGCCCGCCGGCAGCCGGCGGTCGGCGGCCGCGTCGACGACGACGTACCCGCTGGTGATCCGCCACCGCCAGCCGCCCGGCGCCCAGCTGCCGACCGCGTGGTAGCCGCCCTCGGCCGCGTTGTCACCGCTTAGCAGCGTGCTGCCCGCCGCCCCCCGGCCGGGGCGCGCCCAGGCGACCGTCAGCATCGCCGGCACCGCCCCGGTGCCCCAGCCGCGGCCCGGTATGGCGCCGGTCGTGCCCTCGTAGCGGAACCGCAGCCCGGTCGCCGCACTGACCCGGGCCAGCGCATCGCGCAGGTCGGCGAGCGCCGCGACCGGCTCGGCGGCGGCCCGCAGGTTGACCCGGTAGGTCACCGGCGCGCAGGGGTTCCACCGGAGCACCTGCCCGTCCTGGACGTTGACCGCGTACGCCGCCGGCCGGCCGGCCGCCGGTGCCGCCGGTGCCGCCGCCGGGGCGACGGAGGCGGGCAGGCCGAACAGCAGCGCGATCGGCGCGACGAGCAGGGCGCCGGGCGACCGGCGCCGGACGGGGAGCGGCACATCCGGAACATCGGCTGACCCTGCGGCCGGCTGTTGACCCGGCCGGCCCAACTCCAGCAGGCTGTTCGGCCGTGCCGGTCGTCGTGACGGGAGCCGACGGCGTCCTCGGCCGGGCGGTGGTGGACGCGCTGCTCGGGAGCGGCCCGGTCGAGGTTCGGGCCACGGTGCGCACGCCCAGCGCGGCCCGGGAGCTCATCGAGCTCGGTGTCAAGACGGCCGTCAGTGACCTGCTCGACCCGGAGCGGCTCGGCGCGGTCCTCGAGGGTGCTCACACGGTCGTGCATCTGCACGGCGCCGAGCCGCTCGACACGCTGGAGCTGCTCCTCGACGCGGCCGAGGACACCGGGCTCCGGCGGATCATCACCGTCACCAGTGGACACCTGCCGCCGCCCGGGC
>JBBSHH010000181.1:0-2787 GCA_038253225.1 Mycobacteriales bacterium
ATGCCCGACCCGTCGTACGCCGCCCTGCGCGCGGCCATCGACGATCTCGCCGCGCACACCGACGGCCGGGCGGTCGCCGCCGCTTCGGCCCGGCTGACGGAGAGCTATGGCGGCGAGCAGTGCCAGCACGTGCGAAGCGACACCGATGCGGCGGCGTACGCCGTGGTGCGGCTGCCGGCCACCCACGCCGCCACGGTGGCCGCGCTCGGCGAGATCGCGCGACTCGACCCCGCCTTCGCACCGGAGACCCTGCTCGATCTCGGCGCCGGCAGCGGCGCGGGCGCGTGGGCGGCGGCCGGGCTCTGGCCGACGCTGCGGGACGCCGCGCTGGTGGACGCGGACGAGCGGATGCTCCGGGTCGGCGCGGAGCTGCGATCGGGCTGGCCCGCGAGCGTCACCTGCCGGGCGCACGTGGCCGACGTGACGGCGTACCGGCCCGATCACGACGCCGACCTGACCATCGCCGGCTACGTGCTGAACGAGCTCCCACCGGACGTCCGGGCCGAGGTCGTGCTCCGAGCCTGGGCCGCGACGACGGGGGCGCTGGTGATCGTCGAGCCCGGTACGCCGACCGGTTTCGAGGTCGTCCGGGCGGCGCGCAAGCTGCTCATCGGGGCCGGCGCTCACCTGCTCGCACCCTGCCCGCACGCCCGCGCCTGCCCGATGAGCGGCGGCGACTGGTGCCATTTCGCCACGCGGGTGCAGCGATCCTCGGCGCACCGGCAGGCCAAGTCCGGCGCGCTCGGGCACGAGGACGAGAAGTTCAGCTACGTCGCCGTGACGAGGCGCGACGCCGACCGGGCGGCGGCCCGGGTGCTGCGGCATCCGGTGCGACCACCGCGCCGGGTCGAGCTGCGGGTGTGCGCGCCGGACGGCGTACGCCGCCTGAGAATCGGCAAGTCCCGAGACGGCTACCGGGCCGCCCGCGATCTCGGGTGGGGCGACGGCGTACCGCCCGACCTGCTGGCCTGACGGCCTGCCGCCAGGCCGGACGCCGGTCCCGCCCGCGATCTCGGGTGGGGCGACGGCGTACCGCCCGACCTGCTGGCCTGACGGCCTGCCGCCAGGCCGGACGCCGGTCCTGTGCCGGGCCCCTCATGACTGGCTGCTGCACCGTCGCCCTGGCCATCGTCCGCTCCGGGCGTCCGATCGAATACAGAGCAAACGCAGAGGAATTGCACAACAAACGCGTCGGCCGGGAGCGGATGCTGGACGGATGAGCCCGTCCGGGTCCCTCCCTGTCAGGCTGTGATGAGACACCCCGGAGCCCCGGGCCACCCGTGAGGGCACGACAGGAGACAGTCTCGTGAGCAGCAGTATTCCAGCCCTTCCCGGTGGTCTTGATCATCCGGCGGCCGACCCGGTAGATGCAGTGATCGATCCGGCGGCGCGTCCGGTGCGTCGCTCGTTCACCGCGGAGTATCGAGCCCGGGTGGTGGCCGAGTACGAGGCCGCCCCGCACGGTGAGAAGTCCGCGGTGTTGCGGCGTGAGGGCCTGTACCAGTCCCAGATCCGGGAGTGGACGATCGCCCGCGACGCGCTGGCACGTGGCGCCTCAGCGCCGAGGCGGGCGCATCGGGCGAGCGGCTCAGGCGGCTCGGGTGGGAAGGATGATCCCGGCCGGCTGCGGGCGGAGAACCAGCGACTGAGCCGCGAGTTGGCTAAGTCGCAGGCGGTGGTGGAGATCATGGGAAAACTGCAAGGGCTCTTGGAGACCATCTCCGAGAGCACGGGCACGCCGTCGTCGTCGACGACGCGATGAGCACGGCGTTCGCTGAGCTGCGCGCCGCCAAGGTGTCGACCAGCAAGGCATGCGTGCTCGTGGGCCGGGCCCGGGCCACGCACTACCGGCACGCCCGAGGACCAGTGCACGGCCCGCGGCCGGCTCGGCTGGTGCCGGATAACGGGCAGGCGCTGACGCAGGCCGAGCGGGCGGCGGTGCTCACGCTGATCAACAGTCCGGCGTACGCGGATCTGTCGATCGGGCAGATCTGGGCGCGGGAACTCGACGAAGGCCGCTATCTGTGCTCGCCGTCGAGCATGTATCGAATCGCGCGAGAAGCGGGGCAGAGCCGCGAACGCCGCCGGCAGGCCACCCATCCGGCCAAGGTGAAACCCGAGCTGCTGGCCGACGGCCCGTCGCAGGTGTGGACCTGGGACATCGAGCGCCACGAGGCGCTTGTGAACCGGGCGGTGGTGAAAGGACACCGCTACCGGCTCGTCGCAGCGAGCCGGTGAAGCTGAGGGCAGCCTGACCCGGGAGACGCCGGGGAGGGCGGTAAGCAGCCCTGACAACGACGAGACAGACCAGCACTGCCAGATGGTCTGGGCTCGGCTAGTGAGACGAAGAGGCGTACGTGAGGAACCAGCGGCTGAACGCCCCTCAAGACGAGTCCACCAGCTCCAATCTGGCGGATCTGGGCTGGGTAGCAGCGCGTACCCGGAGGCCGATGTTGGCGTGCGGGGAACTTCTGGGCCGGTCGATGTCGCCGGCCGGGAGGCCACGGTGAAGGTCTGCGGCGTAACCGTGGCGATGCTGCAGGGGCATAGTTGGGCGCCGATCTCGTCGACCGGTTCGGAAGTGAACGTGGGAACCATCCTGGTCGTCCCGGAGCGGGGTTGCAGCCAGCAGCCCGGCGGGAAGGCGCGTCGTCAGCTGATGCGATCAGGGTGGGGCGGAGGACTCGTAGTAGTCCGGGGCCGGGAAAGCCGGTCACATGGCGAAGGGGTCCAGCGTGATCGCAGTACGCGAGCAGCGAGGGGAGATCACTGGTGAATACCGGTGTG
>JBBSHH010000182.1:0-2742 GCA_038253225.1 Mycobacteriales bacterium
CCCGTACGCCGACCGGGCGCCGCTGGACGCGCCGATCGTGGAGGAGTTCCGGGTCGGCGACATGACCGTCGCCTGGACCGGCGACGAGGTCGTCGTGGAGGCGTCCGCGCTCGCGGTCGACGCCGAGGAGCTTCCGGCCGATGACCCGTCGGAGCCGGCCGCATCGGCCGAACCCGCTCAGCTCCTGCGGGTGGCCCTGGAACCGACCGCGGCGCGGGCATTCGTCGAGCGTGCGCAGCTGATCGTCGCGGCCCGCCGCAGGCCGTGCATCTGGTGCGGCGGTCCGCTGGACGCGGACGGGCACCTCTGCCCACGCATGAACTGACCGACCGACCCCGGTGCCGCGGTGCTCAGGCCGAGACCGAGCCGACCACCAGCGGCGTCGAGCCGGTCTCCGGCGCCCGCCGGCCGGCCTCCTTGCTGATCGCCAGCCCGTCGATCGGGCGCAGCTCGCCCTTCGGCGGCGGGACCGGAATCACCGTCGGGCCGCTCTTGGTCACGTCGAAGACGGCCATCGCCACCGGTGCCCCACCCTGCGGCACCCGCCACAGCACGTAGGTCTGGGTCTTGACGTCGTTGCGGGCCAGCCCGTTGACGACCAGCTCGACCCGCGATGAGCGGACCAGGGCCGTCGCCTCTGTCTGCCCGCTGCGGGACTTGAGCGGGACGGTCCGACAGGCCGAGTCCTCCACGCAGTGCAGCACCACGGCGACCACCCGGTTCTGCCGCGCGGTGGTGCTGTTCTGCGCCTGCAGCACCAGGTTCCAGACCACCAGCGCGAGCACGAGGACCAGGCTCGCCGCCGCTCCCATCCACGGCGACAGCACGGCGCGACGGCGGCGGACGCGGCGGCTGTCCAACTCGACGACGGGTGTCTCCGCACGGGCGGTGGAGGCCACCTCCGGCGCCGGCTGCTGAAGCACCGGCGGTCGCTCGGATCCCTCCACCGCGGCGACGATCGCCGCCCGCAGCGTCGGCGGCGGGTCAGCGGGCATGGCGGCGTAGGCGAGCTCGGCCATCACGACGCGGGTGTCGGCGACGGTCTGCCGGCACAGCGGACAGATCAGCGTGTGCTGCTGGAAGGCCTGCTCGTCCGCGGGCTCCAACGCATCGAGCGCGGACCCGACGGCGAGCTCCTCCCACCGGTCGTGCTCGCGGGCCGCCGAGCTCGAGCTCATGACGTCGCCCCGAACTCGGTGTCGGTCTCGGCGGCGGCGCCCAGCCCGTGCAGCTGGTCACGAAGCCGGCGCATGCCGGCGAGCATCCGGGTTTTGACGGTGCCGAGCGGGGTGCCGGTCAGGCCGGCGATCTCCCGCTGGGTGTAGCCGCCGTAGTAGGCCAGCTCGAGGGCGTGCCGCTGCGCGTCCGGCAGGCTCGCCAGGGCGGCGACCACCCGGCCGCGGCGCAGCCCGGACCAGACCTCCTCGTGCACGGTCGGTCCCTCGACCTCACGCAGCTCCAGCTGCTCCGCCGAGCCGCGCCGCTTGCGGAGGTTCTCCTCCCGCCGGACCGTGTCCACCGCCTTGTGGTGGGTCATCGACAGCAGCCAGGTCGCGAACGCGCCGCGGCTGACGTCGAACCGGGACGCGTCCCGCCAGACGGTCAGGAACACCTCCTGGACGACGTCCTGGGCGAGCACCTCGTCGCTGAGGATGCGGCGTGCCAGCGCGTAGCAGGGCCGCCCGTACCGGTCGTATAGCTCCTCCAGCGCCAGGCCGTCCCGGGCCACGACCCGCGCCATCAGTGCGACGTCCTCAGGCCCTTCGGTACCGGTGCGGGACCCCCGGGGAAGAGTCACAGCGGAAGTCCTCACGTATTGCGTTCGCGATTTGGCACCTCGTGGATGGGTCCGCGCGGGACATACTCACGGTACTCGCCCGATCGGCGGTTTCCCATCGACCGTCGGGATTGGGCGGATTTGTGGCCTGGTGCCCCGCCGCCGGTCGAAGTTTCGCCCGACTGGCGGGCCGCAGCGGGTTAGCGGCTTCGGTCGGCGGGGGAACCTCGCCATGACCTCCCGCTCCGGCACCTGGTCGGGCACCCCCCGCGAAAGGCTTTGGTCCATGAGCCCGCGACCCACCATCGTCTCGACGGACCTCGAGCTGCGCCTGGTCGTGCCCGGCAGCGCCAGCCTGCCGGTCGTGGCGGGCGTCCGGTATGAGGCGGACGACCCGTACGCCGTGCACGTCGCCTTCCACACCGGCGGCACCGACGTCGTCGAGTGGACCTTCGCCCGTCAGCTGCTCACCGACGGAGTCACCCGTCCCGCCGGGGACGGTGACGTGCAGGTGTGGCCGTCGCACCCGAGCGGCCGCCCGGTGGTCTGCCTGTCGCTGAGCTCCCCGTCGGGGCGGGCGCTGTTCGAGGTGCCGTTGACCGAGCTGGTGCAGTTCCTCACCCGCACCTACTCCGCCGTCCCGACCGGCAGCGAGAGCGACTTCGTCGACCTCGACGCCGAGCTGGCCCTGCTGCTCTGGAGCGAGCCCGGCCTCTAGCCCCGTATCTCGCCCGGCCGCGGGCCGCGCCGGCGTCAGCCGACCGGCACCCCGCCGACGACCGTACGGCGTACCGCCGGCGCGCCGAGGTGCCCGACCAGGTCGGCCTCGTGTGCCACGTCCAGCACCACCAGGTCCCCCGCCGCCGACCGGCCCAGATGTCCCACGTCCGCCCGGCGCAGGGCGTACGCGCCGCCCGCGGTGGCCGCGCGCAGCGCCTCGTCGACCGACAGACCCAGGCCGAAAC
>JBBSHH010000183.1:0-2741 GCA_038253225.1 Mycobacteriales bacterium
CGGTGAGGTCGCATACGTCAGCGTGGGCGCTCCGGCACCCTCACCCCTGACACCACCCCGGCCAAGCCCACATCAGCTCCGCAACGCGGAGCCGATGCCCCACGCCCACGCGATGACTTGACAGGACCTACAGCCAGCTAGTTGTCCAGCTAGTTCAGCGACGGGTCGGGTGGGAACGTCGCCAGCATCGCCAGCCGGCCACCCTGCCGGCGCAGCACGTCCGGCCAGAGCCGGTCGGCCGCGGCGGTGAAGGCGTCGTCCGGCTCGGCCGGTACGACGAACCAGTCGCCGCCGTCGATCTCGGCGGCGAGCTGCGCGGCGGCCCAGCCGGCGTACCCGGCGAAGACCCGCATCCGCTCCAGCGCCGGTGCCACCACGGCGGGCTCGGCCTGCAGGTCCAGCGTGCCGAAGCGGCCGGCCAGCCCGGTCCAGCCGGGCGGCGGGTCGGCGGTGCCAACCCGGGCCAGGCAGATCCCGGCCTCCGGGGCCACCGGTCCGCCGACGAACACGACCGGCGGGGCGGCCGCCACCCCCTCCCAGCCCGGCAGTGCATCGGCGACCGCCGCGCCGCTCGGCCGGTTGAGCACCAGCCCGAGGGCGCCGCCGTCGTCGTGCTCGAGCAGCAGCACGACCGTCCGGAAGAAGTTCGGGTCCCGCAGGGTGGGGGCGGCGACGAGCCGGTGACCGGGAAGCAGCTCGGAGGTCATCGGCGCCGGTTCCCGTCGACGGCCGGCTAGCGGCCGGCGGTACGCCGGTACCGGTGCACCGACAGCGGCACGAACATGGCCAGGATGAGCAACGACCAGCCGGCCGACTGCAGTACGGCGGAGCGGGCCGGGCCGCCGAGCATCAGCGCCCGCGCGGCGTCCACCGTGACCGTCACCGGCTGGTGCCTGGAGAAGCTTTGCAGCCACCCGGGCATCGAGGCGAGCGGGACGAACGCCGAGCTCGCGAACGTCAAGGGGAACAGCCAGATGAACCCGGCGGACTGGGCCGCCTCGACACTACGGACGAGCAGCCCGACGGTGGCCGCGATCCAGGAGATCGAGTAGCTGAACAGCATCATGACGCCGACGCCGGCGACGAAGCCCACCGGGGTCCCGGTGACCCGGAAGCCGACGGCGAAACCGACGAGCAGCATGACCACGACCGTGAACAGGTTGCGGATGAGGTCGGCGATGGTGCGGCCGGTGAGCACCGCCGACCGCGACATCGGCAGCGAGCGGAACCTGTCGACGATGCCCTTCTGGAGGTCCTCGGCCAGCCCGATCCCGGTGGTGACCGCACCGAACGCGACCGTCTGCACGAAGATGCCCGGCATGAGGAAGTTCACGTAGTTGAGCCCGGGCACCCGAATCGCGCCACCGAAGACGTACCGGAACAGCAGCACGAACATCACCGGCTGGATGGTGGAGAACAGCAGCAGCTCGGGCACTCGTGGGATCTGTATCAGGTTGCGTCGGGCCAGCACCCAGGCATCGGCGACCGCCCAGTAGGCCCGGCTCCGGCCGCGGATGGGCTGGTAGGCCGACGGGGCGTTGGTCGTCGCGGTGCTCACAACCGTGCTCATGCCGACCGCCGGCTGCGCTCGCGCCCCGCCGGTGCGGCCGGCTCCGCCGCGTCCTCGGCGGCGTGCCCGGTCAGCGTCAGGAAGACGTCGTCGAGTGTCGGGCGCCGCAGCGTGAGGTCGGCGATCCCGATCCCGGCCGCATCCAGGTCGCGCACGACGGCCGCGAGTACGGTCGCGCCGTCCACGATCGGGCCGGTCAACCGCCGGGTCCCCGGCTCGACGGCCGGCTCGCCGGAGAGGTAGGGCCGCAGCGCCCGTACGGCGACGGACGGCTCGGTACCGGCGACGAGCACCAGCTCGAGCCGGTCGCCGCCGACCTGGTCCTTGAGCTCGTCGGAGGTGCCGAGCGCGATCACCCGGCCGCCGTCGACCACGGCGATCCGGTCGGCGAGGGAGTCGGCCTCCTCCAGGTACTGGGTGGTGAGCAGCAGCGTGGTCCCGGCCGAGACCAACTGGCGGATGACGTCCCACATGCCGAGCCGGCTGCGCGGGTCGAGGCCGCTCGTCGGCTCGTCGAGAAAGAGCACCGGTGGGGCGATGACGAGGCTGGCCGCCAGGTCGAGTCGGCGCCGCATCCCACCGGAGTAGGTCTTCACCGGTCGGGTGGCCGCGTCGGCCAGGTCGAACTGCTCGAGCAGCTCGTCGGCTCGCCGCCGGGCGTCGCCGCGGGAGAGGTGGTAGAGGCGGCCGACCATGTCGAGGTTCTCCCGGCCGGTGAGGTACTGGTCGACCGCGGCGGACTGCCCGGTCAGCCCGATGTGGGCGCGCAGCCGGTCGGCGTCACGTACCACGTCGAACCCGGCGACCTCGGCCCGCCCGGCGTCCGGGGCGAGCAGGGTCGTCAAGATCCGCACCGCGGTGGTCTTGCCGGCGCCGTTGGGGCCGAGCACCCCCAGCACCGTGCCCCCCGGGACCTGCAGGTCCAAGCCGGTCAGCGCCTTCGTCGCGCCGAAGTTCTTGACCAGCCCCTCCGCCAGGACCGCGTAGTCTCCACCCCGCGGTTCCACCGCCCGCACCATCGTCCCCCCGACCGTTGCCCGCCAGCCGCTCCCCCGGCTGCCCGCCCCACCGTAGCCGCAGCGACCCGGTAGCGTCGCCACCCGAGCCGTACCGCACGATGATGCGCGGGTCGGGACCGCCCCACCTGCGCGAAACGGAGTTCGCCATGAGC
>JBBSHH010000184.1:0-2603 GCA_038253225.1 Mycobacteriales bacterium
CCCCGACGAGTTCGCCGACGGCCAACACCTACGCGAGCACAATGAGCGGCTTTACGGGGTCGACATCGGCGGTGTGTGGGGCTTCGGCTGCCACGACTTCGCCGCAGAGAACGCCTTCCGCGACGTCGTGGATATGGGCTCGACGAGCGAGCTCCGTCTCGCCTACAACATCCCATCCGGGGTGGCGCTGACTAACCCGGCAGTGGAGTACGTCGCAGAGACGATCTTCCAGGCCGGGACGGGGGCCTAAGCCCCCGATGAGCTACGCGCGCCAGGGCACCGGGCAGCTGCTCTCATGGAACCCGAACACCCCGCTAAGCAGCAAGTACGGGCTAGGCCTCGCCGGCGGCCAGCCGGCCAGCCGCGACGCATCCGCGCTGCCGGCGGTCGCCGGCCCGAGCGCCGCCGACGTGCAGGTCGGCCCCCTGCACCCGGATTCGCCGTTGTTCTGGTTCGGGCTGCTCGCCGCGGCGACGTTCGGGCTCATGGCGTTCTCGACCACCGTCCGCGTCGGCCCGGCCCGGCTATCCGCCGGGGTCGGCAAGTCCTGAGAGGCAGCCCCACACCATGACCGAGCCCGCCACCGCCCCCGGCGCCCCGGCGCCCGCGCAGGACACCGCCCCGGCGACGTCGACGCCGATCACCGACCCCGCCAACCCGCCGGCGCCGGCGACCTCGACCGGCGACCCGGCCACCGTCACCGACCCCGACGCCCTCCCGCCGGCGGTCGACCCGCCGCCCGGCCCGTTCGACCCGGCTCTGAGCCCCGGTCGGCTCCCGGGCGACGGGAGCCCCGTCGACGAGCCGCTCGACGAGCCGCCGGCGCCGAGCTCGCGCTCGAGCTCGCGCGGGCCGCGGGTCGGCGACGTCGTGCGGTTCAGCGCGGCCGACCCGCTGCTCGGCACCGACCTGTCCGGCACCGGGATTGTGTTCGACGTCGACGACGAGCTCGGCGCGCTGGTCTGCCCGCTGGTCCCGCTCGGCGTGCGGATCCCGCTCGACGACCTCGAGGCCGTCTAGGCCGTGGCGACCCGGACCCCGACCCGGCCCGACCGCGGGGCGCCCCGGGTCGGCGGCGGCGCGCGCCGCGGCCGCGAGCTGGCCCCGCGCGGCGCGCCCTCCCCGCGCACCCCGGCCGAGTTCGACGCCGCCGCGTCCGTCGAGGAGGCGGCGGCGCTGCCGATCGGCACCGACCCCGACGGGATCGGCGACCCGGCGGTGCGGTCGGCGTTCTTGGACCGGCTGGCGGCCGATGTCGACTATGGCGACGAGCCGCCGGCCCCCCGATCGGCCGGCGGTTCCGGCACCCGTCCACGGCCGACCCGCGCGACGGGGCCGGGCCGCCGGTCCCGCTCGGGCCGGCCGACGCTGACGGGGCCGGGCCGCCGGTCCCGCTCGGGCCGGCCGACGCTGACCCCCCCGCGCCGGCTCTCAATCGACGACGGGACCGGCTTCGCCCTCGGGATGCTGCTCTACGTCCTCGGCCTCAACTACCTACGGCACGGCCCGGCCGGGGTGAAGGGCTGGCTGTCAGCGAAGTTCCTCAACCGCACCGACCCCGCCCTAACCGCCCCGATCACCCCGCCCGGCTATCGCCAGCCGCGCCCCGTCGACGTCGGCGGCCGAGTCGCGCCGCTGGACTGGCTCGGCGGCGCGCTGCAGCTGCAGCCGGCCGGCTACACCCCCGCGACGCCGGCCAGCTCGACCCCGGCCGGCGGCGGCTCGGCGGCCGCGGTCATCGCCGACGCCCGGGCGCTGATCGGCACCCCCTACCGATGGGGCGGATCAACCCCGGCCGGCTTCGACTGCAGCGGATTCGTCCGCTACGTCTACGCCCGGAGCGGTGTCTCGCTGCCCCGGACGTCGCAGCTGCAGGCCCTTACCGGCGCCCGGGTCAGCCTCGGCGACGCCGCCCCCGGTGACCTGGTGTTCTTCGGGGTGCCGGTCTTTCACGTCGGGATCTACACCGGCGGCGGCCGCATGATCGCCGCCCCGCACACCGGGAGCACCGTGCGGGAAACGACGGTCGGCGGCGGCGTGTCCACCGTGCGCCGGGTGCTCGGCGTCGCCGCGGCGAGGTCGGCGTGAACGCCGCCGGCATCCTGCTGGTCCTCGCCGGCGTATGGATCGGCACCCAGGTCCTCGGCGGCCACGCGCTGCAGCGGCTCGGGGTGCTGCCGTCGTGAGCGGCGGGGTGCGGGGCGCGCTGGCGGCGATGCTCGGGCTAATCGCCCTACAGGCCGTGGTCGGCACCGCCGGCGCGGCCGGCCGGGTCGGCAGCGCCCTCTCCGGCCTCGCCGCCCTGGTCGCGAAGGCCGCCGACCCGAACGTGCCCGCGATCCGCGACCGGGCCTCGAGCTCGACGCCGCCGGCGTCGGGGCCGGTCTCCCCCCCGACCCCGCCGGCGGCGGCCGCCGTCCACGCCCTGCCGAACCCGCGCACCTTGCCGCTGCCCGCCCCCGTCGGCGTCTGAGAAAGGTCACCCGTCATGCTCAATCGGCTCGCCCGCTACGGTTTCGGCGCCATCGCGCTCTATCTCGTGGTCTACAACGGCAGCAACGCCGGCAAGGTCATCGGCGCCGGCGCGCAGGGCCTCGCCGTCG
>JBBSHH010000185.1:0-2563 GCA_038253225.1 Mycobacteriales bacterium
GCGCTGGCCCGCGGGCACGCGGAGGAGCTGCTGACCTCGGCGGCGGCGGCCAAGGCCGACCGCCGGGCGGCCGGGTGACCGTGCGGGTCCGGGTGCTGGACCCGGCGGACCTCGACGCGGCATTCGCGATCAACCAGGCGGCCTTCGACTCTGCCGCCAGCGACCAGGACCGGTGGCAGCAGGGGCTGACCGGATCGATCGAGCAGGGTCTCGCGCTCGGCGGCTACGACGGCGGCGAGCTGCTGGCCATGGCCCGGGCCCGCAGCTTCCGCCAGTGGTGGGGAGGTCAGGACCTGGCGATGGGCGGGATCGCCTCGGTCGCGGTGGCCCCGCAGGCCCGCGGCCGCGGGCTCGGCCGCGCCGTCGTCGCCGCCACCCTGCAGGCCCTGGCCGACCAACGGACGCCGGTCAGCGCGCTGTATCCGGCGACCGCGCCGCTCTACCGCTCGCTCGGCTGGGAGGTCGCCGGCGCGCAGACCCGCTACCGGCTGTCGGCGGCGGCGCTGCCGCGACCGCGCCGGGGTACCGCCGCGCCGGTGCGACTCGCCGGCCCGGCGGACGCCCCGGCGCTGGCGACCGCCGCGGCCGCGCTCGCCGCGCGGACATGGCGCAGCGGGCCGCTGCGCCACGGCACCGAGGTCTGGGACCAACGGCTGGCCGAGCCCGGCACGCTGGTCTACATCGCGTCCGGCGCCGACCCGGCCGCCCCGGCTGCCGTGGCCGGCTACCTCCGGCACCGGCGACGGCGACGGCCAGCGGACGGCGGGTTCGACATCGATGTCAGCGAGGTGGCGGCTGGCACACCGGCGGCGGCCCGGGCGCTGTGGGAGGTGGTCGGCTCGGCCGCCAGCGTCGCCACCGACGTGCTGAGCTGGCTGGCCGTCGACGACCCGCTGCCGTTGCTGCTGGCCGAGCCGACGCTTCGGGTCGCCGAGTCGCACCCGTGGATGCTGCGCCTCGTCGATGCGGTCGGTGCCTGCGCCGGCCGCGGCTACCCCCCGGGCGTCGAGCTCGACGTCGCGCTGGAGGTGGTCGACGAGCAGCTGCCGGGCAACGCCGGCGCCTGGTCGCTGCACGTTCGGGCCGGCCAGGGCTCACTCGAGCGACCCGGTCGGCAGCCTCTTGCGGCGCCGGCGTTGCAGCTGACGGTGGGTGGCCTGGCGGCGGTGTTCGCCGGCTTCCGGCCGCTGTCGTCGCTGCGGCTGGCCGGGCTCGCCACCGGCGGTGACCCCGGCTCGGACGCCGCGCTCGACGCGGCGTTCGGCGGCTGCCCGCCCTACCTGCTCGACTACTTCTGACGGGCGCGGCGCCGACGCAACCGGCTGGACGGTCATGGCAGACTGGCCCGCGATGGACCGAGGCCGATGAAGATCACCGCGGTGCGGCGCAGCCGGGAGCCGGGGCAGCCGGACATCACCGGTGTCGCCCGCCTCGACCGGCGGACCAAGAACCTCACCAAGCGGCTGCAGCCCGGTGACATCGCGATCATCGACCACGTCGACATCGACCGGGTCAGCGCCGAGGCGCTGGTGGCCTGCGGGGTCGGCGCCGTCGTCAACGTCGCCCCCAGCACCAGCGGCCGCTACCCCAACCTGGGCCCCGAGATCCTGCTCGACGCCGGCATCCCGCTGGTGGACAACGTGGGGCCGCGGATCTTCAGCACGATCAGCGAGGGCGACGTCGTCCGGCTGCACGACGCGCGCATCTACCTGGCCGACCGGGAGGCCGCCGCCGGCTCCGAGCAGACCGCGCAGACGGTGGCGGCGGCGAAGGCGGAGGCCCGGGCCGGCCTGGCCGTGCAGCTCGAGGCCTTCGCGGCCAACACGATGGAGTACCTCCAGCGGGAGCGCGACCTGCTGCTCGACGGGGTCGGCGTTCCCGACATCGCCACCGACCTCGACGGCCGGCACGTGCTGATCGTGGTGCGCGGCTACAACTACCGGGAGGACCTCAAGGTCCTGCGCCCCTACATCCGCGAGTACCGGCCGGTGCTGATCGGCGTCGACGGCGGCGCCGATGCCCTGCGGGAGGCCGGCTACGCCCCGGACCTCATCGTCGGGGACATGGACTCGGTCTCCGACGACGTGCTGTGCAGCGGTGCGGAGCTGGTGGTGCACGCCTACCGCGACGGCCGGGCGCCGGGACTGGCCCGGGTGGAGCAGCTCGGGCGCTCGGCGGCGCTGTTCCCCGCCGCGGGCACCAGCGAGGACGTGGCGATGCTGCTCGCCGACGACAAGGGCGCGAGCCTCATCGTCGCCGTCGGCAGCCACGCGACGCTGATCGAGTTCCTCGACAAGGGTCGGGCCGGGATGGCGAGCACGTTCCTCACCCGGCTCCGCGTGGGCGGCAAGCTCGTCGACGCCAAGGGGGTCAGCCGGCTCTACCGCAGCCGGGTGAGCACCTCCTCGCTGCTGCTGCTACCGGTGGCCGCGCTGCTACTCGCGACGGTCGCGATCGGGTTGTCCTCGACCGGTCAGGCCTACCTCGGCGTGCTCGCCGACAAGTGGGACAGCTTCGTGTTCTGGCTGCACGGACTGTTCTGACGTGGTCGACTTCCGCTACC
>JBBSHH010000186.1:0-2472 GCA_038253225.1 Mycobacteriales bacterium
GAGCAAGAACGCGAGCGCTCGTAGGTCCGGGTGCAGCTCGGTCGGCTCCATTCCGGCACGCTAGCCACCCGGCGGCAGGCAGTCGTTCGTCGGTCGGGCGGCCACCCAGTTGAAGTAACTTTCTGTGCACATCGTCGGTACGCTCTGTGACAGGCGCCGCGGGCTTCACGCCCCGCAGGAGATGTGCGCGCTGATGCGTGCGGTAGGTCGCGCCGCCGGCTGAGCCGAACGGGTGCGCGCAGCCGCCGGCACCGGACGAGAAACGTGCGTCATGCGACCTGCGCCCACGCGTCTCTACCGCGAGGCCCGCTGTGCGGCGGGTGCGAGCCCCGCGAAGGAGACCCGTGCGCCAGCTGTCGAGTTCTGCTGCCCCGTCCCGGACCGACGCGCACCTGGTTGACGTCGAGGGCAGGCGCGTCGGCCGGGTGACTGAGGTCTACCTCGACCCCGACACGCAACGGCTGGAGTGGGCGCTGGTGCACACCGCGGAGCTCGGCGGCCGAGCGAGCTTCGTGCCGCTGGCCGGTGCCGCCGTGGTGGGCGCGGAGGTGCTGGTCCCCTACTCCAAGCACCTGGTGGAGGCGGCGCCGGCCGGCGGGGGCGATAGCGAGCTGACCCCGGCGGACGAAGCGGCGCTGCACCGGCACTACGGGCTCGCCGCCCCCGAGCAGGCGGCCGACCGGTGGTCCGCGGACCTGCCCCCCGCCGCCCGGCCCGTCACCGCACAGCCGACCGACGAGGTGATCATCCTGCCCGCGCCGCGGCTGCTGTTGCGGACCACACGGGCTCCGTCGGAGTTGGTCCGGCTGCGCCATCGCGAGGCCAGCGATGCGCTCCGCTCGCTGGCGACCAGCAGCCCCGCCCCGGACAGCGGCCCGACCGCGGACGGCCGGCAACGTGACCGACGCTGACGAGGTCTACCCGACGGAGCCAGCGGGTAGCGCTCGCGACCGGTATCGCGATCCGCCGGAGCCGCAGCGGCGAGGTGGCCGCCTGGCGCCACCGGCAGCCCTGCTGGCCGCACTGGTCGGGGGGCTGCTGCTCTGGGCCCGGCTGCACGGTCACGGCTGACCCGGGTTCGCTCCAGGCGGGTGAGCGGCGATGACTGCGGGCAAGGGCCGGTAGCGGGACCGCGCCCGACGCGCTACCGCTCCAAGCCAACGACGAGGAGACACCGATGGACCGCACAGCCCCGTGGAGCGGGCCGGAAGCCGCTGCGGAGCCCACTTCCCCGGCGGTGACGCTGCACGAGGAGCGGCTGCGGGTCGGGACCGAGTCAGTTCCGATCGGCACCGTGCGGGTCACCAAGCGAGTTGTCCGGGAAACGCGGACGGTCACGGTGGAGGTGCGCCGCGAGGAGCTGGTCGTCGACCAGGTGCCGGCTCTGACCGGTGCGGGCCTCCCCCACCCGCGCGACATCGGCGCAACGCCCGTACTGGAGTTGGTGCTGTTCACCGAGGAGCCGGTGGTCAGCACCCGCCCGGTACCCGTTGAGCTGGTCCGGATCTACAAGGATCGGACCGCCGAGGACGTGGTGGTGGCGGCCGAACTGCGCTCCGAGCGGCTGGACCTGCACGAGAAGGGCGCCTTGCCGACCCCCGCTGACCGCCGCAGTTAGCCGGTTTCGCTCGGCGCCGGGGGCCGCGCCGGCCTCAGCGGCGGCGGGTGCCCCCGCTGATACCGACCCGGCGGGCCACGATCACCAGGATCACCGATACGATCAGGGCCAGGATCCAGGAGCCGAACCGGCCGTCCGCGCCGAACAGCGCCCGACCGATCAGCCCGGAGACCAATGTGCCGACGACGCCGATGGCCATCGTGACCGGAATGCTCATGGTGTCCGGCCCGGGGACGAGCAGTCGAGCCAACGCTCCGATGACCAACCCCATGATGATGAGAACGAGGATGAAACCGATCATGTTGGGCCTCCCGACGTGACGACGTGTTCCGGCTGCCCGCAGATCCGGGGCGCCAATCCAGCGGCCTCCGCCAGACGACGCGGCCCCCACCGCCACCAGCGCGGCCGGGCGCCAAGCTGGTCGTCGTGACCCGGACGACGCCACCGACGACCGACGAGGACGTGCTGGCCCTGCTGCTGCCGGTTCGGCGGCTGGCAGCGGCCCGGCTGCGGGACCGTGCCGCCGTCGACGACGTCGTCCAGGAGACCGTGGCCCGGGTTCTGGCGGCCCACGGCAAGCTCGAGTCGTCGGCGTTGCTGCCCTACGCCCTCGTCACTGCGCGCAACCTCATCGCCGAAAACGCCAGGACCGCCGACCGGGCTCGGCGGCAGGCACATCGCATCATCGACCTCACCGAGCCGGTCAGCCCGGACACGGTCGTCATCGAGCGGGAGGAGCAGGCGGCCCTGCGAGCGGCCCTCGCCACGCTGCCCGAAGGGGACCGACAGCTGCTGGTGGAGCATGCGGTGACGGACCGGGGCACGGCCGGACTGGCCAGCGAACGCGGCATGAC
>JBBSHH010000187.1:0-2385 GCA_038253225.1 Mycobacteriales bacterium
CCTCCGGCAGATCCCGCTCCCGGCCTGAGGCCCAGCCCCACCACCAGCCCGCAACATCGGACCAAGCAGACGGAGACACCGGACCCAGCGCCGGCGCTCACCGCTGCCCGCAACCCGCGCACACAACAGCAAGATCATCTGGCCGCGTCCATCGGTCTCTACTGAAACACCGGGGCTAGGGCATAATTCCCGGCGCCGGACCTACCGGTCGGCAACCAGGGCGGCACGAGAGGAGTCTCCATGCGACCGAGACGGGCGGCGGTAGCTGGCGCGGTGCTGTCCGCTGTCGGGCTGATCGCGCTGTCCTCCGCAGCCGGGGCGACCTCGTTCGGCGCGAACTGGCAGCTCAACGAGACGGCCGGCCCGATGACCGACTCGTCGGGCAACGGCAACACCAGCAGCAGCATCGGCCCCGGCATCACGCGGAACGGGCAGGACTACGACTTCCGCGGTCAGGGCGTCGTGGTCGTTCCGGACAGCCCGTCGCTGCGCCCGGGCAGCCGCGACCTGAGCATGACGGTGCGGGTCAAGTTCTGGGCGGGCGGTGACCGCAACATCGTGCAGAAGGGGACCTACTCCGCCGCCGGCACCCAGTACAAGACGGAGATCGTGGGCCCCGACCTGTACTGCTTCTTCCACGGCAACCAGGCCAAGGCCGCCGTGGTGGCGCCGGGCGTGGTTCGCACGGACGGCAAGTGGCACGTCGTGAGCTGCCACAAGAGGTCCTCGGCGATCTCGGTCGTCTTCGACGGCCAGACGCACACCCGCCAGGTCACGATCGGCAGCATCGGCAACACGAAGGCGGTGAGCATCGGCGGCAAGACGCACTGCCGGCCGGTTGACTGCGACTACTTCGCCGGCGCCTTGGATTACGTCCGGATCACCTCCCCGTAGCGGCCCGCCGGCCTGGCTGTGTCCGGTCTGCGACGCGCGCACCAACACCGCATCGAACGGACAGTGTCCGACCCCTCTGGCAGGATGGACTCGTGGGAGTGACATCCGGCTGTCGGCTGGCGACGCGTGAGCGCTCTGCCGCGCTGTCGAGCGACGGTTGGGTCGCCGAGCCCTGCCCGACCGCGGCGGTCCGCCCGCGCCGCCCGAGTTCGTCACGGCGGGTTACAGCCCGACGGCCGACGGTGCTCCAGGAGCTGCTGCTCATCCTGGTCGGCTACACGCTGTACTCGTTCATACGCAACGGAGTTCCGACCCGCGAGGCGGCAGCGTTCGGCAACGCCCATGCCGTGCTGAGTCTCGAACGGGCGCTGCACATCAACATCGAGCTGGCGGTCAACCAGGCCGTCTCGGCGGTGCATTGGTTGGTCGTCGGGGCCAACTACTACTACGCTTCGCTGCACTTCGCGGTCACGATGATCGTCCTGGGCTGGCTGTGGCTCCGCCATCCGACCCGGTACCGCGGCGCCCGGACGGTGCTCTTCGCGACGAATCTGGTGGCGCTGCTGGGCTTCTGGCTCTATCCGCTGGCACCGCCCCGAATGCTCGACAGCGACGGCTTCCTCGACACCGTGGTGGCCTTCCACACCTGGGGGTCGTGGGGTACCAGCGGCATGGACTCGGCGTCGAACCAGTTCGCCGCGATGCCCTCGCTGCACATCGGCTGGTCGCTGTGGTGCGCTCTCGTGGTGGCGACCGTAGCCCGGCGGTCCTGGGTGAAGGTGCTCGGAGTCCTCTACCCGGTGCTGACGTTCCTGGTCATCGTCGCCACCGCGAACCACTTCGTTCTCGATGCGGCGGGCGGGGTGATCGCGCTCGGCTGCGGATTCCTCGTGCAACGGTTGCTCATCGTCCGGCCGCCACTGCTCGTCCGGCCGCCACTGCGGGTCCGGCCGCCGGTTGAGCTCCCCCGCCCGCGGGCGGACGTCTCCCGGCGGGATGCCGGCGCCTCGGCGGTCCGCGGTGCGGCCGACCTCGACCCGCCGGCTCCCGCGCTCGCGCCGCGGTCAGCCCGGCGGACGTGACCGCGGGGCACCCGTCTCGCGGAGAAACGCAGCGATGACCGACACCACCACGTCCGGCGCCTCCTCGACCACGAAGTGTCCGGCGCCGGGGACGGTGACGAACGTCGTGTCGGCGCCGAGGTCGCGCACCACGCTCTCCCCGACGCGTAGCGGCAGCACCGGGTCGCGGGCCCCCCACACGACCAGGTGCCGCTCCGCGCGGACCAGGGCCGGCCGGCTGGCGGCGCGGCGCCCAGGGCTGAGCTGCCGGCGCACCCACGGCCGGGCCGTAGCCCGGTAGTAGGCCAGCATCGCGGCCACCCGGGCCGGGTCGGCGTACGCCGCCGCGTAGTGCGTGGCGATCGGCGCCGGCAACGGCCGTTCCGAGCGCCAGCCGACCCGCAGCATCCAGCGCACCAGCGCCTCCCCG
>JBBSHH010000188.1:0-2384 GCA_038253225.1 Mycobacteriales bacterium
GGCGCTTGCGCGCCGTCGGTACAGAACCCGGCGTACAGGTCGGCTCGTCCGCCGCCTCCGCTGACCCTGCGACTTTAGTGTTGCGCTATCTCGCCGCGCCGTCGTGGTCGGTCATGCCTGCACGGGGACCTCGTAAACCTGGTCCGCGGGGTGCCCGGCGCGCACGTGGATGCGCTGGATCGCTTCTGCGTTCGGACCCTCCGACAAGCAGAAAACAGTGCCGGTCTTCGGGTCGGCCCACGCGTGCTTGAAGTGGACGCCCTCCTCGCCTTCGATCGCAAGGTCGGCGTCATGCGCCTCGAGCAGCGCCTCCGCCGTGACGCCGACCATCCCGGTGTGCACGTCCATGAATTCAGGCACGTTCGTCCCCTCCCCGAGTAACGACCCCGTCAGTGAACCACCGGGGCGCACTCTGGGGAATAGAACATCGGGCAGGGGCACCCACGAAGAAGGTGATCGTCCGGGCCGTTGCGGTCGGCTCGTCCCCCGCCCCGACCCCGGCGGGCGTGGCGATTAACACTGACCGTGACTCCGTGACTACGATGAGTATCCGTGCGGCCAGTTGCCCGGTTGGAGTTGTCGCTCCGGAAGAGCCGATTTCCCACACAGCTCGTCGATGGCGACACGAACCGCGCCGCGCTACGGCTCATCACCTGCGGCGGGCCGTTCGACCGCGGCAGCGGCCACCATCTGGACAACATCATCGTGTTGGCCTCGCTGGTCGGTGCCGGCGGCGGTGGGCTGCCGAGGACGGGATCGCCGGCCGGCTGAGCAGCTACTGCACCGCGGACCCGAAGGTCACGGTGGCGGTCCGCTGCTCGCCGTTGCGCCGGTAAGTCAGGGTGACCTGCTCGCCCGGGTGACGTGAGCGCACGGCCGCGGCCAGGCTGCTGCCGTCCGAAATCGGGGTCGCGCCCAGCTTCGTGACGACGTCGCCAACGCGCAGCCCGGCCTTGGCCGCACTGCTGTTTGAGGTGACCGCGGTGACCGCGGCGCCGCCGGCGGGATCGTCACTGATCTGTACGCCGAGCAGGGCGTGCTGCGGCGTCTTACCGCTGATCAGCTGGTCGGCCACCGACTTGACCTCGTCCACGGGGATGGCGAAGCCCACGCCGATGTTGCCCGCGGACGTGCCGCCGAGGCTGGCGATGGCGGTGTTGATCCCGATGACCGCCCCATTGGCGTCGACGAGGGGGCCGCCGGAGTTGCCCGGGTTGATGGCGGCGTCGGTCTGGATCGCATCGCCCACCGACGCAGAACCCGATGGGGACTGCTGCTGGCCGAACGGGGTGCCCGGGTCTTGCTGGTCCCTGCTGCCCAGGTCAACCGTGCGGTGCAGCGCCGACACGATCCCCGCAGTTACCGACCCGTCGAGCCCCAGCGGGCTGCCGATGGCCAGCACGGTGTCGCCGACGTTCAGGTTCGCGCTCGATCCGAGCGTGGCCGGCGTGAGACCCGAGACACCGGAGGCCCTGATGACGGCAAGGTCGGTGCTCGGGTCGCGACCGACGATCGTCGCCGCTGCGGTCTTGCCGGTCGCGAATCTGACCCGGATCGACCCACCGTTGGCGGCGGCCGAGACGACGTGGTTGTTGGTGAGGACCGTTCCGTCGGAGCGCAGGATCACGCCGGAACCCTCGTCGGACCCGCCCGCTGCCGTGACCATGATCGACACCACGCTCGGTTGCACCGCAGCAGCCACCTTGGCTAGCTGCTCGGTCGCGGCATTCGCGGCCGCGGTGAGCCGAAGGGGCGCGCTCGTCGTTACGACATCGGCACCCCCGGCATCGGAGAAATGGCTGGCCAATGCCGCGCCGGTGGTGCCGCTGCCGATCGCCACGGCGGCCAGGACGCCGCCCGCGAGCGATCGCCGGCCCCACCCGGCGTGCGCCGGGTGTGGCTGCGCACTGTCGGGATCGGGAGCCGGAGTGGCTGGCGGCGCGGGTGCTGGGATGTCGGTCCGATCCGACCAGTCGGTCGGGTCGGGCTGCGCGTCGGATGGCTGGAGCTGGGGTGAGTTGATGTCCATGCCCTCATGGTTGAGTTCGCGGCTGGCTTCCGCCTCGACGTTTGCTGGCAATTCGCTGCGAATGACGGCTCGGCAGAAGCGCGGCCGCGCAGCCGAAACTGGGCCGGACCGCAGTATGCGGGCCGGCCCAGATCGGGACCGGTCAGAGCGAAACGGTGCTGTTGGCCGCCGGATTGTCGGAGCCGGGCGTCCCGGGCGGCAGTCCATGGTGACCGAACCCGCCGCGACCGTGGCCGGTGCTCACGGCCGTGACCTTGAAGCTCTTGTCGAGGAGAACCTCGACGTCGGTGCCGTCGGCCTTGGCGACGTGGGCCTCGTACGCCGCCCCGGTCCCTTCGCGGCTGTCCTCGGTCGA
>JBBSHH010000189.1:0-2350 GCA_038253225.1 Mycobacteriales bacterium
ACCCCTGCGGCCGTGCGCGCGGTCCGTGCCGACCGGCTCCAGGATCGCCGCCCTACCAGCCCCTGCCATCCAGCCGGTGGCCGCCGCGACCGGCGTGCCGTCGTCGTCGCGCCGGAGTAAATCGAAGGCTGGGTCGAAGCCGGGTCCAGCGGCCATCTGCTGCCACCGCGCGACTGTGAACGTCGATCGGGCGAAGGCGGAGCGCTGAACCTGCACCCGATCTGCGATGTCTGCGTCGGGCTCCAGCGGACGGGAAAGCGGGTCGTCATGATCGCCGTCGGCGGTCGCGAGCGGGCGGTAGAGCAGCACCCACGGGTCGGGATCGATTGCCCAGCCGTCGGCCGACAGCAGCGCCCGGAACACCGACTCCGAGCCCGCGTCGGTGTAGGCCTCGGCGTCGGCCGGAAGCCCCTGGAGGACGCCCGCCAGCGCTGCGGCGACGTCACGGTCGTGTATCCGGTCCGGGCGGATGGTGGGACGGAACGTACTGCCCTCGAGGAGCCCTACGGCGACCGGCTCGTCCCGATCGAGCGCCGCCACGATCGTGCCATCGAGGTCCGCGTCGTCGAACCGTAGGTGCCAGCCGACGTCGCCCGCGTGAATCGTCGCGAGGTAGCCGCCCAGCGGAGCCCAGCTCCGCAGCGCCTCGATCAACCGCGGCGCACCGTCGCGACCGTACCGCTCCACCGTCACCGCCATGGCGCGACAGTAGGTGCGAGGGCGGGGGATGTCGACGGACTTTCCGGCCGCCGCTCGACATCTCGCGTGGGATAGCGTCGGGCCATGGCTCTCGACCGGGCGCTGGCAGGGCGCACGTTCGTCGGCGCGCCGTACACGGTGAGCCGCGAGAAGGTCGCGGAGTTCGCCGGAGCCGTCGGCGCCGCCGACGCGCTCGGCAATGACACCGACGCGCCGTTCACCTTCCCGATGGTGGTGGCCTTCGAGCTGATGGGTCGGCTGATGGCCGATCCGACCGTCGGCATCGAGCTGCGCAATGTCGTCCACCGCGACGAGCGCATCGACCAGGTCCGCCCGATCCGGGCCGGCGACGTCCTCGTCGGCACGCTGACGGTGGACAGTGTGCGCGCGGCAGCCGGGGTGGACATGATCGCCACCCGCACCGACATCGCCACCGTCGACGGGGAGGCCGTGTGCACCGCGACCGCGACGCTCGTGCACCGCGGGGTCGCCGCGTGAGCTTCACCGATGGGCAGCAACTCGGCCCGCAGGAGTTCCGGATCACCCGAGCCGACCTGGTGCGCTACGCCGGTGCCTCGGGCGACTTCAACCCCATCCACTGGAGCGAGCGGGTAGCGACGTCGGTAGGGCTGCCGGGTGTGGTCGCCCACGGGATGTACACGTTCGCGCTCGCGAGCCGCGCCGTCGCCGGCTGGGTCGCCGAGCCGTCCGACGTCGTGTCGGTCACGGCGCGCTTCACGAAACCGGTGGTGGTCCCGGACGACGAGGCGGGCGCCGCCGTCGAGGTCGCCGGGACGGTGCGGTCGGTCTCCGACGGGTTGGCCACCATCGAGCTCACCGTCACCCACGAGGGCCAGAAGGTGCTCGGGATGGCGGCAGCGGTCGTCAGGTGCTGACGCTGACCGACGAGCCGCTCGCGCGGTGGACCACGCTGCGGCTCGGCGGCCCGGCAGCGCGGTTCCTCCAGGCCGAGTCGAGGCAGGAGCTGTACGACGCGGTGGCGAGCGCCGACGCACAGCAGGAGCCCGCCCTGGTGATCGGCGGGGGCAGCAACCTCGTCGTGGCAGACGCCGGGTTCGCCGGAACGGTCGTCCGCGTCGGGAGCCGTGGTGTCTCGGTGGACTCCCTCACAGACGAGGCGGTCACCGTCACCGTCGAGGCGGGAGAGGGCTGGGAACCGTTCGTCGCACGAGCAGTCGCCGCGGGGTGGCTCGGGGTGGAGGCGCTCGCGGGAATCCCCGGGACGGTCGGCGCGGTGCCCGTCCAAAACGTCGGTGCCTACGGGCAGGAGGTCGCAGACACCATCGAGTCCGTGCACGCGTTCGACCGTGTGACCCGGGAGCCGTGCACGCTCGCGGCCGCCGACTGCGGGTTCGGTTACCGCTCGAGCGGGTTCAAGCGTGAGCCGGGCCGGTACGTCGTCGGGGCCGTCACGTTCCGGCTGCCTCGCGGCCAGTCAGGGGGCCCGGTGCGATACGCCGAGCTGGCCCGCCGCATCGATGTGGCGCCCGGCGAGCCGGCGACGGCGGGCGACGTGATGAGGACGGTGCTTGACCTGCGGCGGAGCAAGGGCATGGTGCTGGACGACGCCGACCACGACACGTGGAGCGCGGGGTCCTTCTTCACCAACCCGATCGTCGCGAGCTCGAGG
>JBBSHH010000190.1:0-2344 GCA_038253225.1 Mycobacteriales bacterium
GTCCGGGTACCAGTCGACCTCGGACAGGCCGCCGAGGTCGAGGTGCATCCGGTGCAGCGCCTCCGGCGGTGCACCGAGCGCCATCCGGGCCAGCGTCTTGATCGGCGTCACATGGGTGACCACCAGCACGGTGCGCCCCGGCCCGGCGGCGAGCAGGGCGTCGCGGGCCTGCCGAACCCGCCGGTAGGTCGCGGCGAAGCTCTCACCGCCCGGCGGCGCCACCTCCGGGTCGGCCAGCCAGGCCGCGAGCTCCGCCGGCCAGCGCTGCTGCACCTCGGCGTACGTCGCGCCCTCCCAGGCGCCGAAATCGGTCTCCCGCCAGCGCTGGTCAACCCCGACCGGCAGACCGAGGGCGCCGGCCACGACGGCCGCGGTGGCCGTTGCCCGCGCCCGGGGTGAGGAGATCACCGCGTCTAGGCCGGCCCGCTCCCCGAGTCGGGCCGCCGCCGCCGCTGCCTGGGCCCGACCCACCTCGGTCAGCAGTGGGTCCCCGACCCCGCTGAACCGCCGCTCGACGGACAGCGCCGTCTGCCCGTGCCGCAGCAGCAGCAGCCTGGTCGGTACGCCGGCCGGCGAACCCCACCCGCCGCCCGGGCCGCCGGCGGGGGCTGCGGCCGGTGCGGTCGGGGCGGCCGGGACCGGCGGCACCCACGACCGGCCGGCGGCGGCCGCGTCCATCGCCTCGTTGGCCAGCCGGTCGGCATGGCTGTTCTGCGCCCGCGGGATGTGGCGGAAGCGCACCGCCGGGAGCCGGCGCAGCGCCTCCGCCGCCTCGGCCCGCAGCGCCCGCATGTCGGGGTGCTTGACCTGCCACCGGCCGGCCATCTGCTCGACGACCAGCTTGGAGTCCATCAGCACGTCCACCGCCGCCGGGTCGAGTTCGGCGGCGGCCCGCAGACCGGCGAGCAGGCCCCGGTACTCGGCCACGTTGTTCGTGGCCCGGCCGATCCCGGCCGCGACCTCCCGCAGCACCTCGCCGGTGTCGGCGTCACGGACCACCGCGCCGTACCCCGCCGGCCCCGGGTTACCGCGGGATCCCCCGTCCGCCTCGACGACGAGGCGGCGGCTCACAGCCCCGACTCGTAGGTCCGGACCAGGATCCGACCGCACTCCTCGCAGCGCAGCACCATGTCGGGGGCGGCCGCGGCCATCGCGCCCAGGTCCGAGCCGGCCAGCGAGAGGTGGCATCCCTCGCACCGGCCGCGGTGCAGCGCGGCCGCGCCGACGCCGCCGCGGTCGAGCCGGATCTTCTCGTAGAGCGCGGCCAGGGCGGGCGGGATCTCCGTCGCCAGCGAGGCGCGCTCCTCGGCGCAGCGCTGCGCGGTTTCGTCGATCTCCGCCTCGGCGACGTCGCGCCGGTCGGTGACCGCAGCCTTCTCGGTCTCGAGCATGTCCCGCTCGGCGCGCAGCCGCCCGAGGCGGCTCTCCACGGCCTCCCGGCGTTCCATCACCTCGAGCACCTGCTCCTCGAGGTCGCCCTGGCGCCGGCCCAGCGAGGCGATCTCGGACTGGAGGTTCTCCAGCTCTCGGGGCGAGCCCACCTGCCCGCTGTCGAGCCGGCCCCGGTCCCGGCCGGTGCGCGTCCGTACGATGTCGACGTCCGCCTCGATCTTGGTCTGTTCCCGCTCGAGGTCGCTGTCCTCGGTCTCCGCCTCGATGATCTCGTCGTGCAGCACCGTGAGCCGGCCCTGCAGCCGGGCCAGCTCGCCGAGCTCGGGCAGCGTCCGGCGGCGGTGTGCCAGCCGGTCCAGGTTGGCGTCGAGGGTCTGCAGCTCGAGCAGCCGCAGCTGCGCGAACGGGTCAGCTTTCACCGGTGCGGCGTCTCCTCCTCGGCGGCGCGATGGAGCCCCACCGTAGTGCCGATCCGGCCCTAAGCCGGTACCACGCGGGCCGGGTGGGAAAGCCAGGGCGAAACGGCCGTGACCGCGCGGTCTGGAGGAGGACGTGGATGAGCGAGCAGCCCGCTACCGGCCAGACCCCCATCGACGCGCTCGGCCTGCCGGTCGTGCTGCTCTCGCACCGCGGTCCGGTGTCCTTCGCCCGGTCCGCGGCGGGACGCACCGCTCAGCGCGGCAGCGGCGGCCTGGTCACCGCGCTCACCGGGCTGGCCGGCCACCTCTCGGAGGCCGTGTGGGTCTGCGCCGCCACCAGCGACGAGGACCGGCGGATTGCCGTGGAGTACGGCGACAATGCCGTCGACGTCGCCCTGGAGCCGGCGGCACACATCAGCGAGGGCGACGAGCCCGGCCCGCACCTGCGGCTACGGCTGGTCGACGTCGATCCCCGCCAGCACGAGGACTTCTACTCGGTGATCGCGAACCCGCTGCTGTGGTTCGTGCAGCAC
>JBBSHH010000191.1:0-2141 GCA_038253225.1 Mycobacteriales bacterium
CGCACCTACTCCGCCGTCCCGACCGGCAGCGAGAGCGACTTCGTCGACCTCGACGCCGAGCTGGCCCTGCTGCTCTGGAGCGAGCCCGGCCTCTAGCCCGGCCGCGGGCCGCGCCGGCGTCAGCCGACCGGCACCCCGCCGACGACCGTACGGCGTACCGCCGGCGCGCCGAGGTGCCCGATCAGGTCGGCCTCGTGTGCCACCTCCAGCACCACCAGGTCCCCCGCCGCCGACCGGCCCAGGTGCCCCACGTCCGCCCGGCGCAGGGCGTACGCGGCGCCCGCGGTGGCCGCGTGCAGCGCCTCGTCGACCGACAGACCCAGGCCGAAACAGCCCAGCTGGATCACGTAGGGCATCGACTCGCACCACGAGGTGCCGGGGTTCGCGTCGGTGCCCAGCGCGAGCACGACGCCGGCGTCGCGGAGCACCGCGGCCTGGTCCCACCGACCGGTCCGCATGGTCAGGGTCGCGGTCGGCAGCAGCACCCCGGCGGTGCCGGCCGCGGCCAACGCCCGGGCCCCGGCCGGGTCGACCCGGTCGAGGTGGTCGGCGCTGGCCGCACCCAGCTCGGCGGCCAGCTCGGTCGCCCCGATCCGATTGATCTGGTCCGCGTGGAGCCGCAGGCCCAACCCCGCCGAGCCGGCCGCCGCCAGGATCCGGCGGGCGTCGACCAGCGGGAACGCGCCGGTGTCGCAGAAGACGTCGCACCAGCGGGCGCCGGCGGCGCGGGCGGCCGGCAGCGTGTCGATGACCTCCGCGACGTAGTCCGACCGGTCCCGGTCGGCCGGCACCGTGTGCGCGCCGAGGTAGGTGGCCTCGATCCGCACCGGCACCCGGTCCGCGACCGCAGCGATCACGTCCAGCAGCCGCAGCTCGGCGGCCCGCTCCAACCCGTAGCCGGTCTTGAGCTCCATCGTGGTTGTGCCGGTACGCAGCGCCGCGAGCGCCCGAGCCTCGGTCAGCTCGACCAGCTCGTCGAACCCGGCGGCCCGGGTCGCAGCGACGGTGGTGCGGATGCCGCCCCCGTCGTACGGCGTGCCGGCGAGCCGGGCGGCCAGCTCGTCCCGCCGGCTGCCGGCCCAGACCAGGTGGGTGTGGCAGTCGACGAAGCCCGGCAGCACCACCGCGCCGCCGGCGTCGAGCTCCGGCGTGTCCCCCGGCGCGACGGCGGCGGCCAGCTCGCGCTCCGGGCCGGACCAGGCGACCCGGCCGGCCCGGACGAGCAGCGCGGCCGCCGGCACCAGCGGCCCGGTCATCGGCAGCAGCCGGCCGATCCCGCGGACGAGCAGGTCCCCGGCCGGGGCGCTCACTCCTGCCAGGCCGGCCGGTGCGTGCCGGGCTCCAGCGGCATCCGGACCCCGACCTCGCGGGCGGTGTCGAGGGCGATCTGGTAGCCCGCGTCGGCGTGGCGGACCACCCCGGTGGCCGGGTCGTTGGTGAGCACCCGCTCGACCCGCTCCCGGCTCTCCGGGGTGCCCTCGGCGACCACCACCATGCCGGCATGGATCGACTTGCCGATGCCGACCCCGCCGCCGTGGTGCACCGAGACCCAGGACGCGCCCGAGGCGGTGTTGAGCAGCGCGTTGAGGATCGGCCAGTCCGCGATCGCGTCGGAGCCGTCCCGCATCGCCTCGGTCTCCCGTTCCGGGGAGGCCACCGAGCCGGCGTCGAGGTGGTCACGACCGATCACGACCGGCGCCCGCAGCACCTCCCGGGCGACGAGGTCGTCGAAGGCGGTGCCGGCGACGTGCCGCTCGCCGTACCCCAGCCAGCAGATCCGCGCCGGCAGCCCCTGACCGGTGACCCGCTCGGCGGCGAAGCGCAGCCAGCGTTGCAGCAGGTCGTCGTGCGGGAACGCCTCGGCCACCGCCCGGTCGGTGGCGGCCAGGTCCTCCTGGTCACCGGAGAGGCAGGCCCAGCGGAACGGGCCGGCGCCGCGGGCGAACAGCGGCCGCACGTAGGCGACGACGAAACCGGGGTAGTCGAAGGCGTTGGCCACGCCGGCGTCGAGAGCCTGCCCGCGCAGCCCGTTGCCGTAGTCGAAGACCACGGCGCCGGCGGCCTGCAGGTCGAGCATCGCCCGGCAGTGCACCGCCATGGCGGCGGTGGCGCGCTCGACGTACTCGGGGGGCTTGGTACGC
>JBBSHH010000192.1:0-2128 GCA_038253225.1 Mycobacteriales bacterium
AGCAGCATCGCCAGCCGCTGCCGGACCTCGGCGAAGGCCAGGTCGCCGGTGCCGTAGTCCGCGACGACGGTCAGCAGCACGGGTCGCCAGCCATGCCGTCCCGCCTTTCGCCGCCACCTCGTGCGCGGGCACCACCGCCCGCCGGCACCAGCACCGCAGTATGACGGGAAGCCCGCGCAGCGCCTTCCATCGGCGCGGCGGCGGGGTTACCGTCGGGCATCGTGGAGTGGCTGACCATCGAGGTCTTCGACGAAGCCTCCGCCGCCTGGCTGTGGCGCGATCGGCACGCCGATGCGATCGTCGCTGCCGCGCTCACCGTCGGGGCTCGGTACTGGGAGTGGCACGAGCACCGCTACGGCGTGGCCTTCGAGGTCTGCCTCCCGGACGACGCAGCGGTCGAGCGCTTCCGCGCGCTGGCCGCCGTACGCGCGGCCCTGGAGCTGGCCCCGGATCCGGTCAACGGGGTGCTGGTGTACCGCGGCCGGGGCGGCGTCTCGGGAGCCGGTGCCCGGCGCCGACCGCGCCCCAATGCCGGCGCCGGCGCGATGGCACTGCCCGAGCCGACGGCGGAGTTCTGCTGGCCGCCCTGCCCGCCGGTGCTGCAGCGCGCGGGCCTTTCCTGATCGAGGAGATCCCGGTACCGCGACCGCCGGATCAGCAGCCGGGGAGCCGGAAGCTGCCGATCCGAGTACGCCACGTGGCCAAACCGGTCTCGCGGATGTACTCGTTGACGTACCAGAAGGTGCAGTCGTCGGTCGGGTCGACGTTCATCGACGTGTAGTCACCCCACCGGCTGGTCCCGAGCTGGGAGCCGCTGCCGGCCTGGAGCACCCGCTCGCCCTGCGTCATCAGGCCGCGCGGGTCGCCGGCCAGCCGGCCGGTGTAGCGGATGCCGGGGTAGACGTGCTTGCTCGACACGCTGTAGCCCAGACCCATGCCGCCGGACCTGTCCATCGCGATGCTGCCCATCCAGCGGTTCACTCCGTCGTTCGGCGCGTAGGTGCCCTGCTGGTAGACGACCGGGTTGTGGCCAGGTCGGCGGATCTCGTACCAGCGCACGCCGGCGACACCGGGACGGGCCTCGACCGACTGGTTGGTCACCAGCGCCTCGTGGTCCCCGAAGTTGCGGTAGGCCAGCCGCCAGGTGGGCCGCTGCCGGTAGGACAGGATGTCGATGTTGCGCGGTGTACGCGGCTGCGGGATGCAAGCCCGGGTGTTGAGCCGGCGGCAGGGGAAGTCGGAGTCGAACTCCGCCACCCGCAGCTGCGCCGACCGGCGGAACGACGCCGACGGGCGTGCCCCCCAGGAGATCCGGTACTCCCACATGTTGATCGCGTCGTACGGCGCACCGTACGGGCCCTCGTCGTCCTGGGTGCCGACGAAGTAGTTCGGGCTGCCGGCGGGCGGCGGCCGGCGGCCGTCGAAGTCACTGGGCAGCAGGCCGTCGCCGGGCAGGTACGGCGTCGTCCCGGGGCGGAGCAGGAACTTCACCATCCGCGCCGACGGGTCGCCGTGTAGCAGCTTGTTGCGTTCCAGGGCGTAGGCGCCGACGCCGGCGAAGTTGTCCGGCGAGAACTCGCGGGCGGACAGGAAATAGGCGTTCGGCCACACGCCGTACTTCGGGTAGTCCGGGAAGTTGATCCCCGAGGAGAACGCGTACCGGAAGTACGGACCGGTCGGGTCCGGTGTGCTGGAGATCGCCACGCAGTTGAAGTACTCCGGGCCGCGGGTGGAGAACTGGGTGAGGATCCACCGGTCGGCCAGCTGGTCGTAGAGCACCACCGGATCACCGGAGAAGCTCTTGCAGTCCTGCACCGCGAAGCCCTGCCACAGCGACCCGATCGCCAGCGGCCCCAGGATCCGTCGGCCGGCCTTGGTGTAGACCGCGAACTAGACGTTGACCATCTCGACGTAATGGTGCGGGCCGACGTCACCGATCGGGTCCGGCGGCGCGACCAGGAACGGGTTCGTGGTGTTCGCGATCCCCTCGAAGTTCGCGATCGGCGCCGATACCCGGGCCGGGCCACTGGCTCCGGTGGTGGCCTGCACGGCGGCGTCACCGCTGAAGCCGCGGCCTGCGGAGGGGGTGCCGCGCTCCGGTGGGAGCTGGGTGGCACCGACCCGCTGC
>JBBSHH010000193.1:0-2122 GCA_038253225.1 Mycobacteriales bacterium
CCTGGCGGCGGCGCCGGTGTGGTCGGCGACCGACGGCGACCTGCTCGCCGGGCTGCGCACCCTGGAGACGCTGACCGCACGGATGGAGGCGACCCGGCTGCGGCTGGTCGGCGAGGTCGACACCCGCGGCGCGGCGGTCGCCGCGAGCACGCCGAGGTGACGGTCCAGACCTTGACGGCGTTGCCCGGCCGGGTTTCGGACGAGCAGCGCCGCCAGGCCGAGGCGTTCCTCGTCGAGCAGGCCAGTGAGCACGACCCGGCCACGCTACGCCGCCTCGGCCGGCACCTGCGGCACGCACTCGACCCGGACGCCGGCGCCACCCTCGCGGCTGAGGAGACGGCCACGGCCGCCGACCGGGACCTCAGCGTCGGGGTGGACGTCGCCGGGCGGACCGTGCTGCGCTGGCGGCTCGACCCGGTCGGCGCGGCCACCGTACTCACCGTCCTGAGCCCGCTGGCCGCTCCCTGCCCGGCGATCGACGGCACCCCGGACCCCCGCCCCGCCGGCCGGCGGCGTGCCGACGCCCTCCTGCAGATCGTCGAGGCCAGCCTTCGGTCCGGAGACCTGCCAGCGGAGGGTGGCCAGCCGACCCGGGTCACCGTGACGGTCGACCTGGAAACGCTGGAGCAGCGCCTCCGCTCGGTCGGCGGCGGGCTCGACTGGGCCGGGGCCATCAGCGCCGAGACGGCTCGGATGCTCGCCTGTGACGCCCAGCTGATCCGGTCGTGCTGGGCTCCCACGGCGAGCCGCTCGACGTCGGCCGGTCCGCCTACACCCCGCCCGCAGCGCTGCGCCGGGCCGTGCTCACCCGCGACGGCGGCTGCTCGTTCCCGGGTTGCGACCGGCCGCCCGGCTGGTGCGACGTGCACCACGCCCGGCACTGGGCCGACGGCGGCCGGACCGCGATCACCAACCTCGGCGCGCTCTGTCGCCGGCACCACCACGCCGTCCACCACGACCGCTGGCAGGTCAGCATCGGTCCGGACGGCCACCCGCAGTTCATCCCGCCACCCTGGCTCGACCCCGCCCAGCTCCCCAGCGAGCCCGCTGGCGCCACGACCTGCAGAGCCTCGCCGCACCCGCGTAGTTGAGCCTGCGACGCTGGCTGGTCAGCTGGTCAGCTGGTCAGCTGGACGCGCTGGTCCGCGGCCTCCGGCTGCGCGCCCGGCTTCGGGCCGAACTACCGCGACCGGTCACCCGGGCGCCGACATAGCCAGCAAAGGAGAAGACCGAGACGAAGAAGCGGGTGGGGGCGTTCCAGGGCAGGCTCGCGAGGATGCCGCCGGTGGTCGCGCTGACCGCTAGGACCACCGAGACGGCGACGGCCCGCGCGGGGCGGCTGGTGAGCCGCTGCGCGGCCGCGGCTTCGGTGACGACCAGTGTGAAGATGAGGAAGACACCGGTGACCTGAATGGTCTCGGCTACCGCAGCGGCGAGCAGGACCGGGAACGCGACGGCCAGCGCCCGGGTGGGTATCCCCCGCGCCTCGGCGCTGTCGGGGTCGACCGAGGCGAACCACAACGGTCGCCAGAGCACCGCGAGCACGGCCGCAACAAGGCCGCCGATGGCCAGGAGGCGGTGCAGCTGCGGGTCGGACACGGCAGTGATCGACCCGAACAACAGCCCGAAACCGGTGCTGGCATAGGCGTGCAACCGGGACAGGAACAGCACGCCGAGACCGAGCCCGACAGCGAGAAGGGTGCCGGTGGCGGTGTCGCGCTCGCGACCCCGGAGCCCGAGGACGCCGAGGAGCAGGCCCACCGTGACCGAGCCGAGCAGCGCTCCGGTGGTGGCGTCCAGGCCGACGAGCAGGACCGGCTCCGGGCCGGGCACCGGGGATGGCAACCCGGCTATGGTCGCGGCGCGTGAGCGTCCTTGTGGTGACCGGCACCGGGACCGACGTCGGCAAGACCGTCGTCACCGCCGCGCTGGCGGCACTGGCCCTCGACCGGGGGGCGTCCGTCGCGGTCGTCAAACCGGCGCAAACCGGGCGAGCGCCGAACACTCCCGGCGACCTGTCCGACGTACGCCGGCTCAGCGGCGCCACCGACCTGCATGAGTTCGCCCGGTTCCCCGACCCGTTGGCACCGGCCGCCGCCGCCCGGCTCGCCGCAGCGCCGCC
>JBBSHH010000194.1:0-2096 GCA_038253225.1 Mycobacteriales bacterium
GGACTTGGAGACGACGGCGCTCACGCGGGCGCAGAAAGCTACGGCGCGGCACGGACGGCGAGGCTGCGGTTAGTTGCCGGAGTTCGGGTCGTGGTTAGTGAGCGGGCGGATGCAGCGGTAGGGGGTCGGAGTGCCAAAGTCAACAGTGCCAAGCTCACCGTTCTGGGTATTGACAGTGAACGCGCCGGAGACCGAAGACAGCTGCGCCGAGAGCTCCGGGCCGGATCCGCGGAAACCCTGCGCGAACGCGGTGAGTTCGGCTGCATCAGGCAGGCGCCCGTTGGCTCGGCAGCTGATCGCCGCCTGGCCCCATGTGTCCGGTGGCCTCGTCGTGGACTCGATGCAGGCTCCAAGCGAGGAAACGGTGCCAGCCGGACACTTGTCTTCAAGATCGCTCGCAGTCTTGCCCTGAAGCGTGTCGGCGGCCGCCGCCGAAGCCGCGCGCTGGGCCCTACCCGCGTAGTCGGAGATGAGAGCCCCTGGAACGGGGCTCAGGGTCTTCTCGTTGATATTGCGACCGGTCAGAGTGTTCGTCCCCACCTTGTCGCCCGACACCGCCCCCTTCGTGAGCTTGTCGCGCTTGACGGCACCGTTGGCCAGCTTCGACGTCCTCACCGCCCTTGGCCGGATCTGACTGGTACCAACGCTGTTGCGCGGGATCCTCAGCGCGGCGTAGCCGGTGCCGCCGAGCGCGACGAACAGCGCCAGCGTCGCCGTCACGTTCGCATAGGTCAGACGGGCACCGATCTTCCTGAGCATCTGCTGATCCTAAGCCCCGAGTCCGGCGACCACGCCGCTAACCGCGCACCGTCGCGTGGCGGACGCGGCTGACACCGGTCTCGTAGGGGTAATCGGCGGCGCGCGAGATGAGCGCGCGGAAGGCGTAGGTCACCACACCGCTCGTGGCGCGGAAGGTGTAGTCCGCCGCCCACTCGCCGAGAGTGTTCGTCCGCGGCGTCGCGAACGTCTGCCACCGCCCGCGAACGATCGCCTGGACCTGCACCAGCACCCCGTGCCGGGGGATCGGGGCGGGGAGGCGCCCGGAGAAGCGGAGCGTCTGCCCGACCCGGAGACGCCCACTGCTGAGCACGAGGCTCGTGACGGCCGGGACCCTGATGCTCTCGGTGGCCCGCGCGGCGAGCAGGATCGCCGAACCTCCGAAGCGGAAGCTGATCCGGCGAGACGGTCCCGGCGGGACGCGGTAGGAGAACCGGCCGAAGCGATCGGTGAGCAGACGCACCGGCCGGCCGGCCCGCCCCGCACGTCGATTGGCCCTCACGACGATGCGCTCGCCGGCGGCGCCCTGGCCGTCGTCGGTCGACAGCCGGCCGTAGACCCGGAGTGAGCGCCCGTAGCCGACGAGCATGTCGCGGAAGGCCCGGGTGGGGACGAGCAGCCGCCGGCAGCGCCGCACCCTGACCCGCCGGCGGGTGCGGCGGCCATGGATCCGTACCTTCCGGATGCTTCTCACCGTCCGGCACACGAGCGCGGTCCTCGCGCGGCCCGCCACGCTCAGACGGGTCGCCAGGCGGAGGGGCAGCCGAAGGCGCTCGAGGCCTCCGGCGGGACCGGTCGAGCTCGTGGTCGTGTTGCCGGCGACGTCCCGCACCCGCGCACGTAGGGAGTACTCACCCGGAGGCAGGCGCTGATCGTCTAGCCGCGCGTGCAGTTCCCGGCCGTCGTAGGCGCTGCGCAGCGCGCTCCAGGACCGGTGGCCGAGCTTGCGGAGCTCGATCGAGCCACCGGCGATGCCGCTCGTCCGGTCGCTCACCGGAACGTTGAGGGCCTGCGGGTCATCCGGATCCTGAGGCGCGAAGCTGACCGGTCCGGGCGGGGTGCCGTCGACCTTGAACTCCGCCGTGCGCACCGGCGACTCGTTGCCCGCCGCGTCGACGGCGTGGAAGGCCACCGAGTGAACTCCGTCCGCACCGACGATCACAGAGGCGGCGCTGCCGCGCACGGCGTGCTCCGGCCCGTCGTCGACGGCGTAGACGATCTGGCCTCCCGCGTCGGCGGCCGCGCTGTCCGGGGCCGGCGCCATCCCGGACAGGCCCGCCTGATCGGCGCCGGAGAGGTCGAGCTGCACCTGACCCTGA
>JBBSHH010000195.1:0-2095 GCA_038253225.1 Mycobacteriales bacterium
ACCTACATCACCAACCTCGAGCTGGCGTACGGGCTGGCCACCCCCTCCGGGGTTGGGTACCAGATCCGCACCGTCGCCCCGCTCCTCACCGGGCTGGGTTCGGCGCTGTCCGGCTACGTCCTCGACGCGAAGAAGATCGTGGCTGCGGACGACCGGCGGCTCGACCTGCTCAACACCAAGTACTTGTTCGCCACCACGGAGAACGACAGCGCGCAGCTGCTCGCGGCCCACCCCGGCCACTACCGTCTGGTGCTCACCGACGGGACCGTGCGGGTCTACCAGAACCTGCAGGTGCTGCCCAGGGCGTTCGTGGTGGACCGGTCCGCGGTCCGCAGCGTCGCGACCGCCGCCGAGGGATACGCCGCCGCAGCCAGCCGCAGCTTCGACCCTGAGCACTCGGCGGTGGTGCTCGGGCCGGTGTCGACGGTCCGTCCGCGCCGCCCGGCCGGCGCTCCATCCGTCGGCGTGGTGGCCACCGACGGTGTGCGGTCCATCCGCTACGCCGACGCCGGCGAGCAGGTCGACGTCGGCGTAGCGGCCAGCCGGCCGGGGGTGCTCGTGCTGTCCGACGTCACCTATCCGGGCTGGCAGGTCAGGGTCGACGGGCGGCGCCGGGCGCTGCTGCGCGTCGACGGTGGACTGAAGGGAGTGGCGGTCGTGCCCGGTGACCGGGCGGTGCGATTCTCCTTCCACTCGACCTCGGTCGGCCACGGCCTCGACCTCACCGGACTGGGACTGCTCGGGGTGCTGGTCTGCCTGCTGTTCCCCCAGCTGCACGCGGGTCTGCAGCGCTGGCCTGCGCGGCACCGTCGGCCAGCACCGCCGCGCCAGCCGACTCGACGCCCGGGCGGGTAGGTTTCCCCCGTGCCTGCAGCCAGCACCGGTTCCGCCCCGGCCCCCGCGCGCAGCCGCAACCCCGGCGTCGTCGTGGGCCTCGACAACGGCGGTACGGCCAACAACGCCACCGTCCTCGGCGCCGATGGCCGGTTTCGTGTCGACCGCCTGGTGGAGACGCCGAGCCTGGTGCAGCAGGGACCCGAGGTGGCGATCCGGGCGCTGGTCGACGCCATGGACCGCGTCCTCGACGTCACCGGCATGCCCCGCGCCGCCGTGCGGGCGGTGGGCCTGGACACCCCCGGTCCAGCCAGTGCAGCGGGCGTCATCTCCTCCAGGGGCGCGACGAACTTCTCCGCGCCCGCCTGGCACGGCTTCGACATCCGCAGCGCGCTCGAGGCCCGGCTCGGGTTGCCGGTGACCTATCTCAACGACGGCAACGCCGCCGCTCTCTACGCGCACCATGTGCACTTCGGCGCGGCAGCGGCCGAGCACTCGTCGGTGTCGGCGATCGTCGGGACCGGGCTCGGCGGCGGCGTCGTGGAGGCCGGGGTGGTCATCAGCGGCGCGGCCGGGATGGCGGGGGAGCTCGGTCACGTGCACCTGCCGATGCAGGGGCTGCTCGACGACGGCCAGCCGCTGCCGGCGTGCAACTGCGGGTTCGTCGGCGACGCCGAGAGCGTCGCGTCCCTAACCGGGATCGAGAAGAACCTGTTGCCGTACTGGCTGACCCGCTTCCCCGGCCATGAGTTGGGCCGGGCCTCGCCGGCACAGGCCGCGAGGCTGGTCCGTGGCTACGGCGAGCGAGGCGACCCGCTGGCGCGCAAGATCTTCGCGCAGCAGGCGATGGCGATCGGACGGCTGTTCACGATCGCGGCGAACTTCACCGACCCGAGTGCCTACTTTCTCGGCGGCGGCCTGGTGGAGACCGTGCCCCACTTCCAGGAGTGGATTCTCGCGCTGGTGCGGGAGAACACCGCGCTGCGGGCAGAGCAGGCGGCGGTCGCCAGCTTCGCGCTCGTCCCGGACCTGGACATGGCCGGCTCCCGCGGGGTCGCGATCGCGGCGCGGCAGTCCCTCAGCTCGTCCTGACGTCAGGACACGTTCAGCGCCGTGTCGTCGATGACGAACGACGTCTGCAGCGAGGAGTCCTCGGTCCCGGTGAACTTCAGCGTCACCGTCTGCCCGGCGAAGCCGGCGAGGCTGAACGACTTCTGGGATTCGGCGTGCCGCGGTTGGCCATCCGGCAGCCGTCGACCAA
>JBBSHH010000196.1:0-2011 GCA_038253225.1 Mycobacteriales bacterium
TCAACGGCGCGGCGGCCGGCAGCCAGGGGCTGATCAGCGTCGCCAACGGCACCCAGCCCGGCTCGGCGATCTACGGCCTGCAGCGCTCCAGTGGCGCGAGCAGCAACGGCGTCTTCGGCCTGGCCTCTTCCCCGGCCGGCTACCACGTGGGCGTATGGGGGGCCACCGGGTCAGCGGACAGCCCCGGCGTGCTCGGCGAGAGCCGGACCGGTGACGGCATCGGCGTCGCGGGCAACGGCCTGGTCGGCGTCCTGGGGCTGGGCGCCGTCGAGGGCGTGCGCGGCGACACGAGCGGCACCCCCGGCGACGGCACGTTCGGCGTCGCCAGCAGCCAGGACGCCGCGCTGGAGGGTCACGTGCTGGGGCTCGCGACCCCCGGGGGTGGCGTGCAGGCCGGCAACTTCGCCGGCAGCTGCAAGGTGCTCGCCACCGACACGAGCGCGACCTGTAACTTCCCGGACGCCTTTGGGACCGGGATCACCCCGATCGTCACGGCGACGCCGACCAGCGACCCGGTGGTCAGCCGCTTCTGGGTCACGGCTACTGCAACCGGCGTGACGATCCACCTGACGTCGGCACCGGTGAGCGCAGCGGTCACGTTCAACTACGTCGTCGTCGGCGTCGGTGACACGACCGCGGCCCGTCCGAGCGCCCGCGTGCAGCAGGCGGTCACGACGACCCGCAGCCACACCGGGCGGTAGCCCGGCTCGCCCGGGAGCGGCGCGGTCGGCACCGCGCCGCTCCCCGGCCGGAAGAGCGCGCCCCCGGACGGAGTTGCTGGCACCATGCCCTCAGGAAAACTGCCGACCGGGTCGCTGCGCGGGTTGAGCCTGTCCGGTGCGGTCCCGCTGGACCCGACGCCACCCGCCCCACCGCCCGGCGCGGCGCCCGGCGCACCGGCGACCGGCACGGCCGTCATCGACGTCACCGAGGCCGACTTCACCACCGAGGTGATCGAACGGTCCAAGACCGTCCCCGTCGTGCTCGACTTCTGGGCATCGTGGTGCGGGCCCTGCCGGCAGCTCAGCCCGGTCCTGGAGCGGCTGGCCGCGGCCGCGAACGGCGCCTGGGTGCTTGCCAAGATCGACGTGGATGCCAACCCGCGGCTGGCCCAGGCCGCCGCGGTCCAGGGCATCCCGGCTGTGAAGGCGGTCGTCGACGGCCAGCTCGTGCACGAGTTCACCGGCGCGCTGCCCGAGCAGCAGGTGCGGGCCTGGCTCGACGAGGTGCTCGCGGTCGCCGGCGGAGCCGCCGCTCCGGTCGCCGACCCGGCCGCGGACGCGGCGTACGCGGCGGCGGAGCAGGCGGTCCGTCGGGGCGACCTCGACGGCGCCGCGGCGGCCTACCGCCAGGTGCTCGACCGGGATCCCGCCGACGACGGCGCCCGGCTGGCGCTGGCGAGGGTGGAGCTGCTGGCCCGGGCGCAGACCCACGACGAGCGATCGGTGCGGCGGGCGCTGGCCGCCGACCCGACCGACCTCGACGCGGCGCTGGCCGCGGCCGACCTCGACGTGCTCCAGGATCAGGTCGAGGCGGCCTTCGACCGGCTGGTCACGCTGGTCCGCAGCACCGCCGGGAGCGAGCGGGAACGGGTGCGGGCCCACCTGCTCGGCCTGTTCACCGCGCTCGATCCGGCCGACCCGCGGCTCGCCGCCGGTCGCCGGGCGCTGGCAAACGCCCTGTTCTAGGACTTCGGCGGTCCTGGCGTTCGAGGCGAAATGCCGGCAAAGAACGCGGGCCAACGGTTCAGCCGGTCCGCAGCCCCGCCGAGGTAGGCAGCGCACGACCGTCGCCGTCCCGGAGGAGCCTGCTCGCATGCCGACCCGTCGACTGCCCACCGGCCGCCTGCGCCGGATCGCCGCCGGTTCGATGGTCGGCGCGCTGAGCGCGCTGACCCTCCTCGGCGCCGCGGCCCCCACCGGAGCGGCGGCCAGTGGCTCCGGCCGGCCAGGCCCGACGCCCGCGGAGCCGGTGGCCGCCGCCGCCCCGTGCACGGCGGCGCAGCAGCGCA
>JBBSHH010000197.1:0-2007 GCA_038253225.1 Mycobacteriales bacterium
ACCGACGCTCGTACGCTCACGCTCCACCGGGGCCTCCCGCAATGTCGGCACTACCGGCCAGGCTCACCCCGACCGGCAACCCACGACAACCTTGCGCGCGAGGCCCCGGCCCGAGTTCCAGGCACCTCCATACCGTCTAGTCGCGGCGAGATGTCCAACTCAACGTGACGCGGACCTTCTCCGGCACCGGCTTCTTCCTTCCCTGCGGCGCTCGGTTCGGGGTGGACTACACCAACCCGGCCGTCAACGCTCCTGGCCCCGGCCCGGTTCTGTTCACGGTCACGTGCTGACGGAACGGGACCGGCCGGCTGCAGCACCTGCCGTCGCTTACCTCGGGGTTGCCCCCGCTCCCGCAGACCAAGTGCGGAGCGGGGTGCACCCGTGTAAGCGGCGGCCCTTGGGCGAGTTGCTCACTCTGCCTGGGCCTGACTAACCCGGCTCTTCGCACCTCGCCGGGGTGACCTCGACGTGCCGGTCATTCACGCGGCCCTGCTGACCGCGACGTGGAGCATGATGCGCCGCTGGTAGTTGTCCTGGTTGCGAAAGCCGCAGCCGACCCGCTCCACCTGCTTGATGACGCGGTTGAACCCCTCCGTCCGGGCGTTGGTGACGCCGAGCTCGAGGAAGCCTTCGATCTCCGGCCACCAGGTCTCCACGGTGGCGGCCAACCGGTCGGTCTCCGGCATCGCGGCGAGGGCGCAGGCGTCGAGGAACTGGTGCAGCCGGTGGGCGACGAGGTGGCGGCTGTAGCGCGGGCCGCTGGTGGCCAGCAGTTGGCGGAGCAGCTCCTTGACGCCCCAGGCGGCGCCGATCTCCCCGCTCGGGTCGTCGAGCGCCAGCACCTGCCGCAGCCGGGCGAGGGCGGCCGGGGACAGGGTGTCGCCGGCCCGCAGCAGCAGCCGCCGGTGCGCCCAGGCGGGGTCGAGTCGGCGGCCGCGGCGGCCGAGTTGCTCGCGGGCGACCCGCTGGCGGACCTCGGTCACCACCGCGTTCGCCAGCCGGACCAGGTGCCAGTGGTCGACCACGATCCGGGCGCCGGGCAGCGCCCGGCGCAGCTGGGCGGCATAGGGCGCGGACGGGTCGATCGCGACCACCTCGACGGCCTCGCGGAAGGCCGGGTCCTGCACCGCCAGCCAGCCCTCGATGCACGCCCCGGAGCGCCCGGGTGCCAGCCCCAGGATCGTGCCCCCACCAGTCGGATCGAGGTCGACGATCGAGGTCATCCACGGGTCGGACCGGCGCCAGCCGGCGTCGGCCAGCAGCCAGCGCACGCTGCGCGCCCGGGTCTCGTCCACCCCGATCCGGGGCGTGGGTGATGGCGCTGGGAGTAGCGCTGCCGCTGCCGCCACCAGGGCCCGGTGCACCGTCCACCAGGCGACCCCGTACTCCGCGGCCACGTCGGCGACCGCCCGGTTGGATCGGGCCACCGCGGTGGCCAACCGGTGCCGCAGTCGACCGGTCAGCCGCGAGCGCGCCGGCACCGCGGCACTGGTCTCGGTGAACGACCGGCGCGGGCAGGCCGGCTCTCCGCAGCGGTAACGGCGCTTGCGCCACCACAGCTGAACCGGCCCGCCGCCGACCGGCAGGTCCTTGACCCGCATTAGCGGCCGTTCGTGCACTCGGTCGCTGATCACCCCGCAGGCTGGACACCCAGCCGCGGGCTCGATGGTCTCCACCAGCACCCAGCGGGTGCCGCGCTCGTCGATGCGGCGCACGTCGAGCACCCGGAACCCGGGCAGCCCGAACAGCACCGTCGTAGCGTCCTCCATGCTCGTGGCCTCTTCTGCTGTCGCGTCAGGAACGACCAGCATGTCGAGGCCACGAGCCTCAAACGATCAAGACACCCCGGTCAGGTGCGGAGAGCCCGTTAAGAGGAACCTGAAGCAGCGTTACGGGCTATGATCCCGCGGGGAGTCGGCCGGAGAGGTGGACATGAGCGAGGCGATATCCACCCGGGAGCCGGTGGGCGGTCTGCGGCACGGGGCCATCGGACTGCGCGAGGTTCTG
>JBBSHH010000198.1:0-1991 GCA_038253225.1 Mycobacteriales bacterium
CAGGTCGAGCACCGACGCTCGGCGGACACCGTCTGATCCCGGGTCGGCTACGCCGGCCCGGTCGGCTTCGGTGAAGATGTGCGGATGTCCACCGATGCGCTGACCCCGCCGACCTACGCCGACCCGACGCAGCGCTGGCAGGAGCGGTTCCGCGCCGCCCGCACCAGCCTGCCGCAGTGGGCCAGGGACGCGCCGGACCGCAACGTCTACGTCAGCAACGCCAGCGGCACCTTCGAGGTCTACGCCTGGGACCGCGGGGCCGGGACGCATCGACAGGTCACCGACCGCCGGAACGGCACCTCCGGTGCGGCGCTCGACGCCGCCGGCGGCCACGTCTGGTGGTTCGCCGACACCGACGGGGACGAGTTCGGGGTCTGGATGCGACAGCCGTTCGCCGGCGGTCGGGACGAGCCGGCCACCGGGCTGGCACCGGCGTACCCGGCCGGGCTGGCGCTGAGCGCGTCGCTGGTCGCGGTCGGCCGCTCCACCGAGGACGGTTCGGCCATCTACATCCTGCGGACCGGCGCAGACCCGGTTCCGGTGTACCAGCACCGTGAGGACGCCCACCTGGTCGGGTTGTCCCGGGACGAGACGCTGCTCTGCCTCGCGCACAGCGAGCACGGGGACGCCCTCAAGCCGGCGCTGCGGGTCCTGCGCACGGTCGACGGCAGCGTCGTCGGCGACCTCTGGGACGGCCCCGGCAAGGGGTTGGAGGGCGTCGAGTTCGCGCCGGTCGCCGGTGACCCGCGGGTGCTCGCGGTGCACGAGCGTGAGGGCCAGCGGCTCCCGCTGCTCTGGGACCCGACCACCGGTGCGGAGGAACGGATCGACCCGGACCTGCCCGGCGAGGTGGAGGCCGACTGGTACGCCGACGGCCGGGCGCTGCTGCTGCGCCACGACCACCGGGGCCGCAGCGAGCTCTACCGCTACCACCTCGACAGCCGTGAGCTCGAGCGCCTCGACACGCCGCCCGGAACGGTGCTGGGCGCGACCGCCCGCCCGGACGGCGACGTCGACTACGTGTGGTCCTGCGCGGCCACACCGATGGAGCTGCGCACCGTCGGTCGCCGGGAGCCGCTGCTGCCGCCCGGCCGGCTAGCCCCCCCGTCGGTACCGGTCGAGGACGTCGACGCCGACGGCCCCGGCGGACGGGTACACGCCCTGCTCTCCCGCCCCGCCGCCGCCGCGCCGTACCCGGCGGTATTCGTGATCCACGGCGGGCCGATGTGGCACGACAGTGACGCCTTCGCCGCCGACCGGGCGGCCTGGGTGGACATGGGGTACGCGGTGGTCCACGTGAACTACCGGGGCTCCACCGGGTACGGCGCGCCCTGGCAGGACGCGATCAACGGCCGGCCCGGCCTGACCGAGCTCGAGGACATCGCGGTCGTTCGGGAGCACCTCGTCGCCGCGGGCGTGCTGGACCGGGACCGGATCGCGCTGACCGGCGCGTCCTGGGGTGGCTACCTCACGCTGCTCGGCCTGGGCACCCAGCCCGGCGCCTGGGCCGCCGGCGTCGCGATCGTGCCGGTGGCGGATTACGTGGCGGCGTACGAGGACGAGATGGAGCCGCTCAAGGCCACCGACCGGTCGATGTTCGGCGGCGCGCCGGTCGACGTGCCGGAGGTGTACCGGGCCAGCTCGCCGATCAGCTACGTGGAGCGGGTGTCGGCTCCGGTGTTCGTGCTGGCCGGGGCGAACGACCCGCGCTGCCCGATCCGTCAGATCGAGAACTACCTCGCCCGACTCGGTGAGCTCGGCAAGACCCACGAGGTCTACCGGTACGAGGCCGGCCACGGGTCGCTGGTCGTCGAGGAGCGGATCCGCCAGATGAGCGCCGAGATCGAGTTCGTCAGCAGGCACGTGCCGGTCGGCTGAGCCGCCGGCACGGCTGGCCACGGCTCGCTGATCTTCTGGTGCTCGACCACCCTCTCCCGCGCCGCAGCACCAGATGATCGTGACGGCGGGCCGGGGAGGCGGGCGAACCGGGG
>JBBSHH010000199.1:0-1946 GCA_038253225.1 Mycobacteriales bacterium
ATCATCTGAGCGTGACCCTCGATGGGGCCAGCCTTGGATCGGCGACAGCATATCCGCTGCTCAGCGCCATGAGCGGCTGAGCTCTACCTCGTCGGGGTGGCGGGATTTGAACCCACGGCCCCTCGCTCCCAAACCGAGGTCAGATGGTCCGGCACCGTTCATGACCAGCCGATCAGCGTGCGGGGGAGTGGGCGCGGATCCGCCGTAGTCCGGGTGCGTTGCTGTCACCGACCGCTGTCAGAAAGTCGATCACCTGGCGTCGCGGATGAGATGCCGACGGACAGCGGCGTGACGACGTTGCACCGCTGTACGTCGATATGAGCGCGTCCGTCCTCTGCGGGATCGCCACATGAACATCCCTCTCCGGGCCGCCGTGCCCGACCGCAACGGGCCGAGCCAGGCAGTGCCGGCCGGCCGCCGCGGGCCGGAGGCAGGAGCGGCGGCCAGGCCGGGCGCTGCCGGCGGCTCGGCCGGTGCCAGGCCGAGCCTGGCGGCCCGGCAAGGGCTTGTCCCATATGCCATATCTGGCCACAGTAAGGACGAGAACGCCCTCACGGTCGAGCGGGCACCGCTGTGGCAACCGTCGTTCCCCAGTGCCGAGCTCGTCCAGCACGCCGCGGACCTCATACCGCACATCACCGCTGGCGCGGCCGGCGAGCTGGGCCTGCTGACCGAGGGACCGCGGTGGGAGATCGTCGTCAGCCCGGGCGTGTTCCGCGTCCGCACCCGGGACTACGCGCGCGCCGAGCGCACGCACGAACGGGCCGTCGAACGGCACCGCAAGCACATTGACGTGGCGGCCACCTGGGAGGGCGACATGCCGGACCCGCTGCCGACTCGCGGCACCATCATGGCCTGGACGCGCAAGTCGCGGGCCCGGCTCGTGGAGCGGCTCTCGGACCTCGACTACACGCGCCTGTACGGCCGGTTCCACATCTGTGCGGACTGCCGTGAGGAGTACGACGAGCACCTCGACCGTTGCCCCCGCTGCCGCTCGGGGCACCGGATCACGGAGGACCGGCGCGGCCGCCTACCCGCCATGTTGACTCTGACCTACCCGGGCGACTGGCTCACCGTCGCCCCCGACGTCGCGTCGGTCACTCAGCATTTCCAGGCCTTCTGCAAGCGGTACGCGCGCGCGTGGGGTGAGCCGCTGCGCGGGCCGTGGAAGAAGGAGTTCCAGGGTCGGGGAGCGCCGCACTTCCACCTGTCGACCACCCCGCCGATGGGCACGACGACCGTGCCGGACCCGGTCACCGGGCAGCCGATTCGGGTCGACTTCAAGCGCTGGTTGTCGATCACGTGGGCCGACATCGTGGCGCACCCGGACCCGGAGCAGCGCCGGCGCCACCTGCTCGCCGGGACGGGCGTCGACTACGCCCAGGGGATCAAGCTGACCGATCCACGCCGGATGGCGGTCTACTTCGCCAAGTACGGCGCGGCCGCGACGGGCAAGGAGTACCAGCACCAGGTCCCGCGCGAGTGGCTCACGACGGTGCTCGTGTGCGTGGACTGCGGGGCCGGCTACGACGAGGACCGCGACGAGTGTCCCGACTGCGGGTGCCCGGACGCGGACGTGACCGAGGAGGGCAGCGTCGGCCGGTTCTGGGGCTACCGAGGCCTGCACCGCGAGCTGGCCATCCGCCAGGTGACGCCCGAGGTCGGCATCGCGGCCGGCCGGATCGCGCGGCGCTGGTACCGGGCGAAGGGCCTCACGAGGACGATCACCGTGCAGCGCGTGGAGCAGTCGACGGGCCGCGTCACCTACCGCCGCAGCACCGTGCGCAAGCGGCTGTTTGCGCACGGCCGCGGCTTTCTCTGCGTAAAAGACGGTGCCGAGTTCGCGTCCCAGCTCGCGCGCTACCTCGCGACCCTACCCACCTCGTCCTCCCCACCACGTCCCTGAGCTGGCTCTCCCTCGCGGCGCAGGTGAAACCCGATCAGGA
>JBBSHH010000200.1:0-1928 GCA_038253225.1 Mycobacteriales bacterium
CCGGCGCTGACCCCGACCTTCGCGCCGTACTACTACGGCGTCTGGTCGCTGTGGGTGGCCGGCAACGGGGACCTCTGGGCCGGTGGCGCCTTCAAGTACGTCGTCAGCGGTGGCCGGGCCTACGCCCAGCCCAAGCTCACGGTGTTCCGGACCGGCTGACCCCCCCGGGGCCGGGGGCCGGGGGGTCAGCCGGTCCGCCGGCTCAGCCGGCCTGGTCCTTGTTGAGCTCACCGCCGCCGGGCGGGTCCTCCGACTCGGGGCCCGCGCCCGCCGTCGTCCCCAGCAGCTGGTTGGCCAGCGAGGTGTCCTCGGCGTCCTGCTCCGGACCGGGTACGCCGGCGTCGTCCTTCGGTGTCGTCATGGCGGCACCTCCTTCGCCCCTGGCATGGCCGCCGCCGCCGGGCGGCAAACGCGGGGAACTTCGGCCGCCCTCCGGTCGTAACATCCCGTCGTGGAGCGGCGAGCGCGCCCGACGGACGGCCGGCGGCCCCAGGTCCGAGGGGCTTGATGGGGCTGACCGGCCACGCCCTGCTCGCGGTGTGCCTGGCGGTGGCGCTGGCCGCACCGGTCGCCACGGTCCGGCTGTGGTCCCGCCGGCGCGGCGGGCGCCTGCTGACGGTCCTGCGCCGGGGGCTGCTGATCCTGCTCGGCCAGCTCGCGGCGGTGGCGGTCGTCGCCGTGCTCGTCAACGACAGCTACGACTTCTACGGCTCCTGGTCGGACCTGGTCGGCGGCTCGGCGGTCAACCCTGCCGTCGGGCGGGACGGCGTACTGCCGGCGTCCGGCGTCGTCGAGGCCGCCGCGATCACCGCCCGGTTCCGGGCGCACCGCATCCCCGGTGGCGGTGCGGTGCTCGACCAGACCATCGTCGGACGCCGGTCCGGCCTGCGGGCCCCGGCGACGATCTATCTCCCGCCGCAGTACGACTCACCGGCGTATGCCCGGACCCGGTTCCCGGTGGTGCTGGTCATGCCGGGGTATCCGGGCAACCCGCGGCTGTGGATGACCCACCTGCACCTGCCGCTGATCCTGGCCCGGGAGGTTGTCGCGCACCGGGCGGTGCCGTTCGTGGCGGTGGTCGTCAAGGAGACCGTCGTACCGCCGCGGGACACCGAGTGCGCCGACGTCGTCCACGGGCCGCAGGTCGAGACGTTCCTGGCGCAGGACGTGCGGGAGCAGGTCGTCAGGGCGCTGCGGGTGCGCGCCGACCGGGGCGGCTGGGCGCTGATGGGCGACTCCACCGGCGGCTTCTGCGCGACCAAGCTAGCGATGCGGCACCCGACGCTGTTCGCCTCCGCCGTCAGCGTGGCCGGCTACTACACGACGGTCCAGGACCGGACCACCGGTGACCTCTACGGCGGCAACCGCCGGCTGCGCGCCGCGAGCAGCCCGCTGTGGCGGCTGGAGCACCTTCGTGCCCCCCCGGTCGCGGTCGCGGTGACCACCACCAGGCAGGAGCGCGACTACCGGGAAACGCTGGCGTTCGCCCGGGCGGCCCGGCCCCCGATGCAGGTGCTGGCGGCCGTCATGGCGACCGGTGGCCACAACACCCGGACCTGGAGCGTGGTGCTGCCGCCCTGCCTCGACTGGCTGGGTCAGCGCTTCGGCCCGCTCACCGCCGGGGCGGGGACCGCCTCATAGCCGGCGCGCGGCGGGTCAGCTGCCGCTGAGCTCGCTCAGCACATGCCGGTCGATGCGGGCCAGGTCCTCGGGCGAGGCGGTGGTGAAGCTGAGCACGGCCTCGGCGGCGACCGGGTCGGTGCGGATCACGACGGTCTGCGCCGCGATCAGCTGCCCGTCGAGGTCGACGGTCAGCCCCACCCGCGACCCCTCCGCCGGCATCGCCTGGCTGGGCTCGTCGGTGAGCAGCCGGACCCGGCAGCTCGCCCGGGACATGTCCACGGTCTGCGCCCGGACGTCGTACGCCG
>JBBSHH010000201.1:0-1927 GCA_038253225.1 Mycobacteriales bacterium
GCTGAACCGGGCCGCTGGTGGTGCTGGGGCGGCGTTCGGCCGGACCCTACCTGGTCAGCTGGCGCGCGCCGGGTCACAATTCGACGACCTGAAGGAAAAGGTCGGGGTTGTGCTGGTCCCGGCGCTCACCCGGCTCGCCGGGACCTTCGCCGACCGGCTGATTCCGGCGGTGGAGAAGCTGGCAGCAACCTACGGGCCGCAGCTCACCGCACAATTCCGGGCGGTCAGCGCGGTCGTGGAGAGGAACCGCCCGCAGATCGAAGCGCTGGGGCGGGCGCTGACCACGATCGGCCGGGACGTACTTCCGCTCGCGGTCGGCGCCCTCAAGGTGTTCGTGCAGCAGATCAAGCTGTCGATCAGCGTCGTGTCTTTCTTGGAGCGCGCGTTCGTCACGATGCGCGGGGTGGTCACCGGCGCGATCGAAGGTGTTTTGCACGGCTTGGATCGTTTCCTCGGCGGGGTGCAGGCGGTGGCCCGGATCGCCTCTCTGATCCCCGGCCCGACCCAGGCGGCGTTCCGCAAGGTCGCGGCCTCCGTCGGTGACGCCCGCACGCAGGTTGAGCGGCTCGCCGGGGCGCTGCGCGGCCTGCCGTCCGTGGTCCCGGTCCGTATCGCGATCAGCCAAACCGGCAACATCGCGAACGTGCAGGGAGCGCGGGACTTCGCCGCGCAACGCCCGCACGCGCTCGGCGGCTGGATCAACGAACCGGTGCTCGGTTACGGGCTGCGCTCCGGGGAGTCTTATAGCTTCGCCGAACGCGGCCGGGAGTACGTGTCACCGACCGGCACCGGACCCGGCGGCGGCTCTGTGATCGATTACGATCGGCTGGCCGGCGCGGTCGCCGCCGCGATCCTGCCGGCCGTTGACCGGCCGGTGATCCTCCAGGCGGATCACCGGGAGATCGCCCGCGTCGTCGGCGACGGCAACCGGCTCAACGCGAGGCGCTGAGCGGGCACCGCGAATCTGAGGCGTCAGAATCGTCGGGGTAGGCAGCGACACGGCCGGGCCGGTTACGGCGGTCAGCACCCGCACACCGACCCCGGGACCGGGCATGTCTGTGCGAGTGACCTTGCGGACGACGTTCGCGCGGGACAGGTTTCACCAATGTTTCGCACTGCACGGCGCACGAGGGCTTGTCCTTCCTAGGAATCGCTCCGTTGACCGATGCCGAGACGATCCGCGTTCTGACCGTACAGAAGCAGCTCGGGAAGGGCGCTCAGATAGCCGCGACGGAGATCGTGCCGGGCCGAGCGCGGCATCGGTGCGGCGATCCGGCACGGCCAGTTGGCTGGCGAGATTGCCCGGCCACATGAGACTCGTTATCGCCCTAAGGACGATGTTCTAGGGGAGACCGTCGTCAGCCCCGACGGCGCGATCCTCCCCCCGGCGGCGACCCGCTGTCCCAGGGCAGCGTCGGCGGGCTGCCTGCGCCGGGCGGGAAAGGCGGTCACGTTGCAGGTGTCTATCGCGGTAGAGACCTGCACCATCCGACGGATTATGCGTCATCCAGCGAACTGGGTGCCAACGGAGCCGGCATCTACCACATGACCGATGATGTGATCTCGCCGAGCTTCAGATCGTCAGCGCGACGCCCATCACGGCGGCCTGTTTCGCCCCGGTCGGGACCGCGGTGTAGCGCATCGTCGTCTCCGGCTTGCTGTGGCCGAGCACCTCCTGCACCGCCCGCAGGTCACGCTCGACGGCGTACGCCCGGCTGGCGAAACGGTGCCGCAGGGTGTGCGCCGACCAGCCCGGACCGAGCAGCCGCTTCAACGTCACGCTGACGTTGCCGGCGGTCAGGTGACTGCCGCGGGAAGGGAACAGGTAGCCCGGCGGTCTGGCGACGATCTCAGCGGCCAGCGCGGGGTGCGCCGGGATGATCCGGGTCCGGCCACCCTTCCCGAAGATCCGCAGCTGCCCGTCGAC
>JBBSHH010000202.1:0-1901 GCA_038253225.1 Mycobacteriales bacterium
GGGGCGGCGAAGGTGCCGATGTAGACCAGCTGGCGGGCCTGCGCCTTGGTCGCGTAGGTGGCGGCGTTGGTCACGAACACCCCGTCCACGTAGACCTTGACCGCGCCATGCGTCGGCCCGACTGGTGCGAAGACCCCGAACGCGGAGGCGGAGGGCAGGGTGACCGCGGCCGTGTCGTTGCGACTGCTGCTGGAGTGCGTGCTGCCACCGACGCAGGTCGAGCAGGCGCTGGTCGCCCAGCCGCCGGTGTAGGCGACGGCCGGGTCCTTGTCGTCGGTGAGCCGGTAGGTCAGCGCCGGCCCGGTGGTCCACGCGCTGACCAGACCGTTGCAGCCGGTGGCCTGCGCCTCGTACTGAACGGTGGTGCCGGCCGCCGGCAGCCGGTCCTTAGCGGTGGTGTAGCCGCTGCGCAGGGTCACGCCGGTCCAGGTTCCACCGTTGATGGAGCGCTGCAGCCTGTTGGAGCAAACCGGGGCGCTGCCGGGGGCGGTGGCGAAACCAACGTTCGTCGCCAGGTCGGTCGAGGTGGCGTTGGACCCGACGACGCCACGCACGATCGCCGGAGTCGGGGCGATGGTGATGGTCGGCGGCGCACCGGTGACGGTGACCGGGGCGGAGGGGTCGGAGGCCGGGCTGGTGCCGAAGGAGTTGGTCGCGCTGACCGTGAACGTGTAGCTGATGCCCGGGGTGAGGTTGGTGAAGTTCGCGGCGGTGATCGGTGCGGTGCCGTTGGCCCCGAACACCGTGGTCGTGGCGCCACCCGGCATCGCGGTGACGGTGTAGGCGGTCACCGGGCTGTTGCCGTCGGAGCCCGGGGTCCAGTTCACCGTCGCGGCCGAGTCCCCGGACGTGGCGGTGACGGCGGTCGGGGCGGTCGGGGCGCCGGCGACACCGCCGATGTAGGAGTAGACGTCGATCGAGTCGATGTCGAAGTCGACCGACTGCGTCGGCGTACCGCCCTGGGTGTTGGACGTGACGAGGCCGAGCCACATCGGGGTGAGCGGAATGTTGCTGGTGGTGGCGGACCCGGCCGGCACTCCGTCCAGGAAGTACAGGACCTGGCCCGGCGCCCACTCGAGCGTGACCGTGTGCCACTGGGTCATGTCGGCGTTGATCAGGTTGTGAATCATGTAGTTCTGGGCCGAGGTGCCGTAGTGGACGGTCTGGGTGAACGACTGTCGGCCGCCCTTGGGGCCGCTGGCGCCGAACTCGGCGAAGTCGATCTCCGGCGGCCAGCTGTTCGCGCCCCACAGCAGGGCCACCGCCCGGCTGTCCCCGGCGGACAGCCGCATCCGCATGTCGTAGCGGCCATAGGTCTGGGTCGTGGTCTTACAGGCGCACATACCCGCCGTCGTCCACGCGCCGGTGACCGGGTCGACGACGGTCTTCAGGGACACAAAGCCGTTCGCCTCGACGACGTTGCGGGCGACGTGGTGACGTTGGCCGGTAGGCGCGTCAAAGACCGACCAGGTCGAGGTGTTCACCGAGGTCCCGTTAAAGTCGTCGGTGATCAGCGGCGCCCACTTCGTCGCATCGACCGGCGGCGCGTTGATGACCGAGGCGGTCATCGGGTTGGCCAGGGGCGTGGCCGCGGCGGCGGTGCCGGTCTGTGCGGCGCCGGCCAGCACAGCGACCGCGGAGAGCAGGCTGGCGGCGCCGGCCAGGTAACGGGTACGGCCGGTCAAGGAGGCAGCGGAGCGGAGAGCGGACATCGGAGGTTCCTCACGTTCGGCGGGATGGCGGTTTCGGTGGCGTCGCCCCGCCTGGCGAACCAGTGCGGCTGGACAATCAAGACATCGCCCGCCGGTTACGCTGCGTGAAGAAGAGCAGTCCTCCTGCACCCGACTGGCCCAGCGATTTGGGCCCTTATGGCCAGTCGCCGGTTACCCTGGGCTAACTCA
>JBBSHH010000203.1:0-1886 GCA_038253225.1 Mycobacteriales bacterium
TCAGCTGCCCGTCGAGGTCGACGGTCAGCCCCACCCGCGACCCCTCCGCCGGCATCGCCTGGCTGGGCTCGTCGGTGAGCAGCCGGACCCGGCAGCTCGCCCGGGACATGTCCACGGTCTGCGCCCGGACGTCGTACGCCGGCGCGGACCCGGCGTTGACGACCAGCGCGGCCGGGAACCGGGCCGGAGCCCGCAGCTGGGCGCGGCGCCGCTCGTACACCGGTCCGGCGACGCCGGTCAGCTCGAGAACCCCCGCCCGGGACGCGTCCGGGCGGGCGACGGCCTGGAAGGCGACCAGCGAGCCCTGCGCGGGTCGGACCGTCGCCCACACCCGTTGGCCGGCCAGCGCGTGCGCGGTCGCCGGCGCGACCTCGGCGGCCACGTGCAGCGCGAGCCCGGCCGGCCCGATGTCGAACTGCCGCACCTGGCCGACGCTGGACGCCCCGCGCAGCTCGTCCACCGGGGTGAGCAGCAGCGTTCCGGCGGAGAGGACCTGGATCGCCAGCGAGTCGGCGAAGCTGCGGGTCTCGGTGCTCAGGGTCTCGGTCACGACCGGGACTATACCCGCCACTATCGCCCACGGTAAGTGGACCGGTACACAGAGCGAAACGCCGGATGACACGCCGATGACCGCCCGCCGAAGTGTCGGTGAAGCCGATTACGGTCACCGGCGCAGCGACCCACCCACGGTGAGGAGGAGCGATTGAACGGACCGTCCGGTGAACCGGCCCGGGCGTCGCTCCGCGTCGTCGAGGGTGGCATCGGCGTGGCCGTCACGCTGGCGGCGGTCGCCTCCGCGGCCGGCGCCTACCTGCTCGCGGCCGCCGCCGGCCGGGCCGGCGACGGGCACCGGGTCCGGCTGTTGCTGCTCGGTGCGCTCCTGGCCGGCGCGACCGTCGGGCTCGGTGTGCTGCAGCAGTGGCGTACCGGGCGACGCCTTCGCACCGCCGAGCAGGTCGCGATCGAAGCCGCGGAGGACCTGACGCTGACGCTCAACGGCGCGCTCGCGCCGATCACGAACTACCTCGGCGAGCTGGCCGTCGCGGGTGGTCCGGAGCAGCGCGCGACGATCGCCGGCGAGCTGCGACAGGCCGTCGTGGACGCCGCCGTCCGGCTCACCACCGGCGCTGCCCGCAGCGCCTTCTACGCCGTCGACCCGGCCGGCGCCACGCTGACCCGGGTCGTCTACGCCGGCCGCTCCACCCTGCCGCGTCCGACGTTCGACGCCGGCACCCCGGACGGCGACGCGGTGCTCGACCTGGTCGCCCGCGGCGACCTGGTCTTCGTCAGCGACATCGACACCGACCCGATGGTGATCCCGACCGCGCCCCCGACCTACCGGACCGTGATCGCGGTGGCCGTCACCGCCGGCACCCACTCACTCGGCATGCTCACCGTCGACGCCCCGACACCGGGGGAGCTGACCCCTGTCGACGTCGAGCTGGTCCGAGTGCTGGCCAACCTGCTCGGCTGCGGGCTGGCCCAGGCGTACCCTGGAGATCACGCGAAGGGGTGAACCGCATGGTCAAGCGCGAGAAGGTCACCGACGCCCAAGGCCGCCGGTGGGTGAGCGGCTCGCTGAGCGCCGAGGAGTACTTCGCCGCCGCCCGCCGCAGCGCCCACGAGCAGGCCCGGCGTACGGTCGCCGCCCGCCTCGCCGGCGCCGCCCGCCCGACGAGGTCCGCCGCCGCCGAGCGCTAAGCCCTCGTTCGTCCAGCCGCACGTCCCACCTCGGCGGTCATGGATCGGCGGCTGCTGGGCTAGGCGGGGGTCGCGAGTTCGTGGAGGTGTTCGCGCCAGGCTCGGGCGCGGGGCCGCTGGGTGGGGTCGAGCCAGGGGGGTGGGGTGAACTCGGGGTGGCCGGTGCCGGCGATGCTGACCTGCCA
>JBBSHH010000204.1:0-1884 GCA_038253225.1 Mycobacteriales bacterium
CGAGGCCCGGTCGGGCCAAACCCAGCTCGGGCAGCTGATCGACCACGCCGAGCAGCTCACCGCCGGGCGCACCGCCGCGCAGCTCGACGACCTCACCAGCTCGGGGGTCCTCACCGCCGAGCAGCGGGCCGCGCTCGCCGCAGACGACGAAATGTGGAGCCTGGAGCGGCTGCTGCGCACCGCCGAGCTGGCCGGCCACGACCCGGCCGCCGTCCTCGCCCACGCCGCGTCCGGGCGCAGCCTCGACGACGCGGTACACCCGACCGCGGTCCTGCACAAACGCATCACCACCGTGCTGGCCGGGCGGCTTACCCCCGAGCTGACCGACCTGCGGGATCTCATCCCCCGCGGCGCCCCCGAGGACTCGCGGCAGTGGATGGAGGACCGCGCCGACGCCGCGGAGGACCGCCGCCGGGAGTTGGGCGCCGAGCTGGCCGCGCAGCCCCCCGAGTGGGCGATAGAGGCGCTCGGCGCACCACCCGAGGATGCGGTCGCAGCCGCGGAATGGGAACACCAGGCGGGTGCCGCCGGTCTCTACCGTGAACTGGTCGGCTACGACAACGACGTCGACCCGCTCGGCGCCGCGCCGGCCGCCGGGCTCACCGAGAAGGCGGCGCTGTTCCGGGGCGCGCACGTCGAGCTTGGGCTGATCGACGCCGGCAGCGAGGAGGCCGGCATGAGTGAAGGGCAGCTGCGGGCCCGGGTCGTCGCCGCGCAACGGGAGGAACGGTGGGCGCCCGCCGCGGTCGGCGGTGAACTCGACGACGCATCTCAGCAGGAGCAGCAACGACGCAACGACGCCGCGATCTGGGCGGCCCGCGCCGACACCGAAACCGACCCCGCCCAGGCCGACCGGCTCCGCGCGGACGCCGCCGCAGCCGCGCTCGAAGCCGACTCACTCACAGCGCACCTCGCCGTACTCGAGATGGCCGACGAAGCCCGGACCATGCACCTCACCGACACCGCGGTCACCCGCGATCTCGGCGAGCGGTCCGGGGGTGAGCTGCGGGCCCGCGGCATCGACGTGCACGACCGATCCGACCGCGTCACCGCCGAAGAATGGCTCACCGCGCACCGAGCCGCGCAGGCCGAGGACGACCAGCGTACGGAGATCGACGAAAACGAGGTGTCCGACACCCGCGCCGACGACACCCGGCCCGGCCCGGCCGACGCGCAAGCCGACGCGCAGGCCGCCCCGGTCGACGAGCGCTGCGGGCAGACCGCCGTGCCCGACCCCCGTCGCGACGACGACCAACGCCCCGAGGTCGACGAACACGAGGTGTACGACGACCCCGACACCGACACCCGGCCCGCGCCGGACGACGAGCAGCCCGCTCCGGTTGACGGGCACGCCGGAGAAACCGCCGTGCCCGACATCCGGGAGACGGCCACCCCTCACCCGACCGAGCGCACCGACCCGCCCCGCGGATCAATGCGGGCACCTGATGAGACCGCCGCCGTGGTGGCCCGCGCGCAGGACGCGGTAGCCGAGGTCCAGAACCGCCGCGCCGCGGACGCCGAACGTGCGGCAGCCGAGACCGCGGAGGCAACCGAGACGGCGCGGGCGGACACCCTCACGCGGTGGGCGGAGGACGACCGCGGTGACGAGCAGCAGGAACGTGACCGCGACGACCAGCTCGTCATGGAGCGATAGGCAGCCACTCGCCAACGGGGGTCCGCTGCGGTGAGTTGGCCGCGCTCAGGGCCGCGGGCGGCCGAGCAACCCCGCGATGGAGCCGGCTCCGCCGGCCGGCCTGACGGCCCTCGGCTTAGCACGCCTTCACTCCCGGTAAAGGGTCGCTACGCGATCGCCTACGGCGACGGCCAACAGCGGGCCGCCCTTGACCGCGAGCCGCGGAAGGCGTGCTTGAGCGCCTTACGGCG
>JBBSHH010000205.1:0-1819 GCA_038253225.1 Mycobacteriales bacterium
CGCGGCGCACCGCTACGCCGACCTGGAGGGCGCGCCGCTGGTCCGGCTGTCCAGCGTCGGCGGCTACCTCGACGCGGTCAGCGCCGAGCTGCCGGCGGACCTGCCGGTGTGGTCCGGCGAGCTCTACCTGGAGAAGCACCGCGGGACCTACACCAGCCAGGGCCGGCTCAAGCGGGCGAACCGTCGGCAGGAGGGCCTTAACCGAGAGGCCGAGCTCTGGTCGGTGGCCCGCGGGCCGGCGACGTACCCCGCCGCCGAGCTGGACCGCATCTGGCGGACCACGCTGACCCAGCAGTTCCACGACGTGCTGCCCGGGTCGGGCACCCGCGAGGTGGTCGAGGACGCGGAGGCGGCGTACGCCGAGGCAGCCACCGCCGCGCACGGCATCGTCACCGCGGCGCTGGCCGATATCGCCGCCGAGGTCGACACCGGCGACTGCCGGTCCCCGGTGGTGATCTTCGACGCCGGCGCCGGTGCCGGCGGTGTCGCGACCGTTCCGTTCGCCGTCGGGGTGGAGCGGGGACCCGGCGTGCAGCTGCTGGCGGACGGGAACTGGGGCGTGATCGCCGCGGCACCGGCCACCGGCTGGACGGTCCTCGACCTCGCGTTCGCGCCGGCGCCGACCGCGCCGGCGCGGGCCAGTGGGCTGGTCCTCGGCAACGGCATCCTCGAGGTGCGCCTTGCCGCGGACGGCAGCATCCGCTCGGTCTACGACGCGCCGGCGCGCCGCGAGGTGCTCGCCGGTCCGGCCAACGTGCTGCAGCTGTTCCGGGACGAGCCCGCGGACTGGGACGCCTGGGACATCGACGAGTGGTACGACGCCGCGCCGGTCGACGCGGTGCGCACCGTCTCGGTGACCGTCGTGGAGACCGGTCCGGTGCGGGCCGCGATCTCGGTGGTGCGCCGGGTCGGGAGCTCCACCGTCACCCAGCAGATCTCATTGGCCGCCGGGTCGCGCCGGGTCGACGTGTTCACCGAGGTCGACTGGCGGGAGCGGCACCGGCTACTGAAAGCGGCGTTCCCGGTCGCGGTGCACGCCCCGGCCGCGGTGTACGAGGTCCAGTGGGGACACGTCGAGAGGTCGCTGCACCGCAACACCAGCTGGGACGCGGCCCGGTTCGAGGCGTGCGCGCAGCGCTGGGTCAGCGTCGCGGAGACCGGCTACGGCGTGGCGCTACTCAACGACGGTCGCTACGGCCACGACGTCCGCCGGCTGCCCGACGGCGCCGGCACCGTCCTGCGGCTGTCGTTGCTGCGCTCGCCGACCTGGCCCGACCCGGAGGCGGACCAGGGTCCGCACAGCTTCAGCTACGCGCTGCTGCCGCACCTTGGCGACCTGCCGCTGGTGCTGCGGGAGGCGACCGCGTTGAACCTGCCGCCCCGAGCGGTGCCCGTCGAGCCCGGCGTCGGGTCGCGGCCGCCCACCGGCGCAGTGGTGGCCGTCAGCGGCCCGGCCGTCGTCGAGGCGGTGAAGCGCGCCGTCGCCGGACCGGGGTCCGTCGTGGTCCGGCTGCGGGAGGCCTACGGTGGTCGCGGCCCGGTTCGGCTGACCACGGGCCTGCCGGTGCGCTCGTGGTGCCGGGCGGACCTGTTCGAGCGGCCACTCGGCGAGAGCCGGTCCGGTCCGGTCGAGTTCGACGTACGCCCGTTCGAGATCGTCACGCTGCTGCTGCACCTCGGCTGAGCCGCCAACGTTCGTCCGCGAGCCGGACGGCGGCGCCCGGCCTAGCGACCCTGGGTCGCTAGGGCGTTAACGTTTGAGCCGAGTTTTCAGGCGGTCAGGCGTGCCTCGGAGAGGTAGTCGGTGACGGCCCGATCC
>JBBSHH010000206.1:0-1716 GCA_038253225.1 Mycobacteriales bacterium
GCTGACTTCTCGATCTGGCAGGCGCACCCCGGGGTGGTCACGCCGCACTGCTGAGCGACCACCGGCCCGCCGGCGCGACGGCCCCGAGCCTTCCCCGGTCGGGGCCGTTCGTCGTTCGCCGGAACGCTCCTGCCTGCGTGCGAGACTTCGCCGCATGCTGCGCTGGTTGACCGCCGGGGAGTCACACGGCCCGGCGCTGCTGGCCACCCTGGAGGGGCTGCCGGCCGGCGTACGGATCACGACGGCAGATCTCGCCGACGCGCTGGCGCGCCGTCGCGCCGGCTACGGCCGGGGGGCGCGGATGTCCTTCGAACGCGACGAGGTGGAGCTGCTCGGCGGGGTGCGGCACGGGCAGACGATGGGCAGCCCGGTGGCCGTCCGCATCGGCAACTCCGAGTGGCCGAAGTGGCGGGAGGTGATGGCCGCCGACCCGGTCGACGCGGCGGCGCTCGAGGGGTTGGCCCGCAACGCCCCGCTGACCCGGCCGCGGCCCGGCCACGCCGACCTGGTCGGCATGCAGAAGTACGGCTTCGCCGACGCCCGACCGGTGCTCGAGCGGGCCAGCGCCCGGGAGACCGCCGCCCGGGTGGCGCTCGGTGCGGTGGCGCAGGCGTTCCTGGCGCAGGCGCTCGGCGTGGCGGTGCTCAGTCACGTCGTCGCGATCGGCGGGGTCGCGGCCGCGCCGGGTGCGGTGCCGACGCCGCCGGACCGCGACCGCATCGACGCGGACCCGGTGCGCTGCCTCGACCCGGCCACCAGCGCCGCGATGGTGGCCGAGATCGACGCGGCCAGGTCCGCCGCCGACACCCTGGGCGGGGTGGTCGAGGTCGTCGTGCACGGCCTGCCGCCGGGGCTCGGCAGCCACGTGCACTGGGACCGCAAGCTCGACGCCAGGCTGGCCGCGGCGCTGATGGGCATCCAGGCCATCAAGGGAGTCGAGGTCGGTGACGGCTTCGAGACCGCGCGCCGCCGCGGCTCGGCGGCGCATGACGAGATCGAGGCCGCGGACGGCGGCGTCCGCCGGCGCACCGGCCGGGCCGGTGGCATCGAGGGCGGCATGTCGACCGGGGAGGTGCTCCGGGTCCGCGCGGCGATGAAGCCGATCTCCTCGCTGCCCCGGGCGTTGGCGACGGTCGACGTTGCCACCGGCGCGCCGGCGACGGCGATCAACCAGCGCAGCGACGTCTGCGCGGTGCCGGCGGCGGGTGTGGTCGCCGAGGCGATGGTCGCGCTGGTCCTCGCCGACGCCGTGCTGGAGAAGTTCGGTGGTGACGCGGTCGCGGAGACCCGGCGCAACGCCGAGGGCTATCTCGCCGCGCTGCCGGTGCGGTGAGCGCAGCCCTGGTCGGTTGCGGGGAGCCCGGCCGGAGCGGGGGAGAATGCCCCCCATGACCACGACGCCCGAGCCGGTCCGGCGGCGCGCGTGAGCGCGCCGGCGCTCGTCCTGGTCGGGGCGCCCGGCGCCGGCAAGTCGACGGTCGGGCGGTTGCTCGCCGACCGGCTCGGTATGCAGCTGCGGGACACCGACGCCGAGGTGGAGCGCGTCGCGGGTGCCGCGATCCCCGACGTGTTCATCGACTTCGGCGAACCGCACTTCCGCCGGCTCGAGCGGGCCGCGGTGGTGGCCGGGCTGCGCGAGCACCCCGGGGTGCTCGCGCAGCCCGGCCACCACCGCGGCCCGCTCGAGCCGGCGGAAGTGCGGTTCGCCGAAGTCGA
>JBBSHH010000207.1:0-1678 GCA_038253225.1 Mycobacteriales bacterium
GCGCTGCCGCCGATCACGCTCGGCCGGGAGGAGCTGGCCCGGGTCCGCAGCTCCACCGAGGCGATCGCGCGCGGGGTCGGGGTCCGCGGGCTGCTCAACGTGCAGTACGCGCTGACCGGCGACGTGCTCTACGTCCTCGAGGCCAACCCGCGGGCGTCGCGGACCGTGCCGTTCGTGTCCAAGGCGACCGGGGTGCCGCTGGCCAAGGCCGCGGCCCGGATCATGCTCGGGGCGTCGATCGCGGCGCTGCGGGCGGAGGGCCTGCTGCCGGCCGGCGACGGCGCCGACCTGCCGGCCGGCGGCCCGATCGCGGTGAAGGAGGCGGTGCTGCCGTGGACCCGGTTCGCCGGCGTCGACACCGTGCTCGGCCCGGAGATGCGCTCGACCGGTGAGGTGATGGGCATCGACGCGGCGTTCGGCACCGCGTTCGCGAAGTCGCAGGAGGCGGCCTACGGCGCGCTGCCGACCAAGGGCCGGGTCTTCGTCTCGGTGGCGAACCGGGACAAGCGCGCGATGGTGTTCCCGGTGAAGCGACTCGCCGACCTCGGCTTCGACGTCGTCGCGACCGAGGGCACCGCCCAGGTGCTGCGGCGCAGTGGCATCGCGGTGACCGTGGTCCGCAAGCACTCCGCCGGCCGCGGCCCCGACGGGGAGCCGACGGTCGTGGAGCGCATCCTCGCCGGCGAGATCGACCTGGTCGTGAACACGCCGTTCGGGATCGGCCCGCGACTCGACGGCTACGAGATCCGCACCGCCGCGGTGGCCCGCTCGGTGGCCTGCATCACCACCGTGCAGGGCCTGGCGGCGTGCGTGCAGGGCATCGAGGCGATGGTCCGCGGCGAGATCGGCGTCCGTTCGCTGCAGGACCACGCGATCGCCCGGGCAGCGGCCGCTGCCGAGGAGGTGCGGCGCTGATGCCGCCGGTGCAGCTGCGCGGTCAGGTGCTGGCGGTCCGGCCGGTCGGTGCGTACGTGTCGATGACGGTCGTCGCCACCCGCATCGCCGAGACGACCCGCCCCGGGCAGTTCGTGGCGGTGGCGGTCGGCGGCGTCGAGTCCTCGATGCTGTTGCGCCGGGCGTTCTCGGTGTACCAGGCGCGGCCCCGGGGGGTGTACGGCGGCACGGTCGAGTTCGTCTTCTCCGTCGCCGGCCGCGGCACCGGCTGGCTCGCCAGCCGGCGGCCGCACGACCCGGTCGACGTGGTCGGGCCCCTCGGCCGGCCGTTCGCGCTGCCGCGGGAGCCGGCCACCGCGACGCTGGTCGGCGGTGGCTACGGTAGCGCGCCGCTGTTCGCGCTCGCGGAGGCGCTGCGGGCCCGGGACTGCCGGGTCGACTTCGTGCTCGGCGCCGGGCGCGCCGACCGGGTCTTCGGCGCGCTCGACGCCAAGCGGATCGCGACCGAGGTGGTCTTCACCACCGAGGACGGTTCGCTGGGCGTGCCGGGGCGGGTCTCCGCCGTCCTGCCCGACGTGCTGGCACGCACCGGCTCCGACGTCGTCTACGCCTGCGGTCCGATGGCCATGCTGCACGCGGTCGCCGACATCGCCGCCAGCGCGGGGGTGCCGAGCCAGCTCGCGGTCGAGGAGTCGATGGCCTGTGGGATCGGTGTCTGCATGACCTGCGTGCTGCCGGTCCTCGGCACCGACGGGGTGACCCGGATGGTGCGCTCCTGCGTCGA
>JBBSHH010000208.1:0-1668 GCA_038253225.1 Mycobacteriales bacterium
GCACCGCGAGCACGGCCGCAACAAGGCCGCCGATGGCCAGGAGGCGGTGCAGCTGCGGGTCGGACACGGCAGTGATCGACCCGAACAACAGCCCGAAACCGGTGCTGGCATAGGGTGGTGGCGTCCAGGCCGACGAGCAGGACCGGCTCCGGGCCGGCACCGGGGATGGCAACCCGGCTATGGTCGCGGCGCGTGAGCGTCCTCGTGGTGACCGGCACCGGGACCGACGTCGGCAAGACCGTCGTCACCGCCGCGCTGGCGGCACTGGCCCTCGACCGGGGGGCGTCCGTCGCGGTCGTCAAACCGGCGCAAACCGGACGAGCGCCGAACACCCCCGGCGACCTGTCCGACGTACGCCGGCTCAGCGGCGCCACCGACCTGCATGAGTTCGCCCGGTTCCCCGACCCGTTGGCACCGGCCGCCGCCGCCCGGCTCGCCGCAGCGCCGCCGCTGAACGTCGGAGCGGCGGTCGAGGCGATCCGGGCGCTCAGCGCGGACCGCCGGCTCGTCCTGGTGGAGGGCGCGGGCGGCCTCCTGGTGCGCTACGACGAGGACGGGGCGACCCTCGCCGACCTGGCGCACCGGCTGGGGGCACCGGTACTCGTCGTCGCCGCCGCCGGGCTGGGCACGCTCAACACCACGGCACTCACCCTGGAAGCACTGGCCCACCGGGGCCTGGAGCTGGCTGGAGTCGTGATCGGACGCTGGCCGGGCGACCCGGGGCTGGCCGAGCGGACCAACGTCCGCGACCTGGAGACGCTGGCCGCCCGTCCGCTCGGCGGCGCCCTGACCGCCGGGGCCGGTCGGCTGCCCCGCTCGCGGTTCCTGGCCGTCGCCCGGCAGGGCCTGGCCCCGGCCTTCGGCGGCTCGTTCCGTGCGGCAGACTTCCGGCGCAGCGTCGACCCGACCCCGAGAGGCAGCCGCCGTGACTGAGCCCCTGGCCCGGACCGACATCCTGGCGGCGGCCCGGCGGCAGGTGCTCGCCGAGGGTCACGGGCTCGACGAGGCGCAGGCACTGGCCTGTCTCGAGCTGCCGGACGAGCGGCTTCCCGAGCTGCTGGCACTCGGGCACGAGGTGCGGCTGCGCTGGTGCGGGCCGGAGGTCGAGGTCGAGGGCATCGTCAGCGTGAAGACCGGGGGCTGCCCGGAGGACTGCCACTTCTGCTCGCAGTCCGGGCTCTTCGACTCGCCGGTACGGGCGGCCTGGCTCGACGTGCCGTCGCTGGTCCGGGCCGCGCAGGAGACCGCAGCCACCGGTGCCACGGAGTTCTGCATCGTCGCCGCGGTGCGCGGCCCGGACCGGCGGCTGATGGACCAGGTGGCCGCCGCGGTGACCGCGATCCGGGCCGCGGTGGACATCAACGTCGCCTGCTCGCTGGGCATGCTGAGCCCCGCGCAGGTCGAGGAGCTCGCCGCGCTGGGAGTGCACCGGTACAACCACAACCTCGAGACGGCTCGCTCCTACTTCGACCGGGTCGTCACCACCCACACGTTCGACGAACGGTGGCGGACCTGCGAGCTGGTGCGGGCGGCCGGGATGGAGCTGTGCTGCGGCGGAATTCTCGGGATGGGCGAAAGCGTCGGCCAGCGCGCCGAGTTCGCCGCCCAGCTCGCCGCGCTCGAGCCCGAGGAGGTGCCGCTGAACTTCCTGAACCCGCGACCCGGAAC
>JBBSHH010000209.1:0-1664 GCA_038253225.1 Mycobacteriales bacterium
AGCGGACGCTGAGCGAGGTGCGGCGCACCGACGGGGAGTCGGCCCTGGAGCGGATCCGGGCCGACGGCAGCCAGTGACGTCAGCGGCGGCTGGTCAGGAGGGGCGAGCGCGTCCGGAGCCCGGCCGCAGCGGCGGCGTCGATCAGCCGCTCGTCGTAGCCGACGAAGTCGAGCCGCGACCCGAGCTCGAGGGCGGAGGCGACGTGGATCGCGTCCAGCGACCGCAATAGTGCGGGGGTAAGGCGAGCCGCCCGGCCGAGCACGGCTCGGTCGAGCCGGAGCAGGTACACGCCGTCGAGAACTCCTGGGCGGTTCTCCGGCTCGGCGACGGCCAGCTTGACCAACGCGGAGGAGTCCGCGTAGACGATCACCGCTCGCCGGCACGTTGCTCGTCCAGCGCTGCCGTTGCGGACCGGAGGGTGGCCGACACCGGCGGAGCCACCGCAGCCAGGCTGCGGCTCGGCGCCCGCACCCGCCCGGCCGCGCTCAGCCGGGCCAGCGGCTCGACGTCGGGCAGCGGAGCCAGAACGGCGACCGGGCGGCCGTGCTCGGTGACCTCGAGCGTCTCGCCCGCGACGACCCGGCGTAGGTAGACGCTCAGGTTCTGGCGCAGCTCCCGTATCCGGACCCGGTCCATGGAGCACAAGTAGCACAATTCGGGCGAGATCAGAGCCCGTACGTCTCGAGTAGCCGGAGCCAGACTTCACTGATCGTCGGGAACGACGGCACGGCATGCCAGAGCCGGTCCACCGTCACCTCTCCGACGATCGCGACGGTCGCCGCGTGCACGAGCTCCGCGGTGTCCTGACCGACGAAGGTCGCACCGACCACCACCCGTCGGCTCTCGTCGACCACCAGCTGGGCGCGGCCGGCGTACCCGTCGGCGAGCAGGCTGGCGCCCGACACCGACCCGATGTCGTACTCCACCACCCGTACGTCGATCCCGGCAGTGCGCGCCTCCGCCTCGGTCCGGCCCACGGCGCACACCTGCGGGTCGGTGAAGACGACCTGCGGTACGGCGACGTCGTCGGCCACGTCGTGGAAGCGGGCGGAGCTGATGTCCGCACCCGTCGCCCGCGCCGCGATGACGTCGCCGGCGATCCGGGCCTGGTACTTGCCCATGTGGGTGAGCAGGCTGCGGCCGTTCGCGTCGCCGACCGCGTACAGCCAGCCGCCGGGCACCCCGGTCGCCCGCATCGTGTCGTCGACCTCGACGTAGCGCCCGGGCTCGAGACCGGCCGTCTCGAGGCCGAGGTGGGCGGTGCGGGGTCGGCGCCCGAGCGCGGCGAGCAGCTCGTCCCCGACGACCGTGGTCCCGTCGGAGAGCGCCACCGTGACCTCGCCGCCCGACCCGGGCCGGTCGACCGATGTCACGGTGACCCCGGTACGCACGTCGATGCCGTCGGCGGTCATGGCCTCGGTGAGCAGCCGGCTGGCGAACTCCGGGTAGCGCGGCAACACCCGGGGCCCGCGCGCCACCACGGTGACCGCCGCGGACCCGAGACCTCGGAACGCCTGCGCCATCTCCACCGCGACCACGCCGCCGCCGAGGATCACCAACCGACGCGGGACGGACCCGGTGGTCGTGGCCTCCCGGTTGCTCCACGGTCGGGCCGCGGCCAGTCCGGGGACCGGCGGCACGGACGGTGTGGTCCCGGTCGCCAG
>JBBSHH010000210.1:0-1542 GCA_038253225.1 Mycobacteriales bacterium
TACGCCGGCTGCTGGCGGTCGGGCACACCTCCGGGGCCGATCTGGCCACCGGGCTGCTGGCCGGCGCGACGGTTGCCCTGGCGTACGCCGGGTCGGACGCCGGCCCGGCGGCCGGGTCAGGTGCCGGCCGGCTGGCAGGATCGGGCTGGTGAGGGACTACGTCGACGTGCGGCGCGGCGCCTACCGGGACTCCATCACCCTGATGCAGGTCTCCCAGCAGGTCGGTGCGCTGGACGGCGTTGCGGCCGCGCTGGTCGCGATGGCCACCGAGCTCAACCTGGAGCTGCTGGCCGGCATGGGTTTCCCCGCACCGGCCGGCGCCGGCCCGAACGACATGGTGGTGGCCCTGCGCGCCGCCGACGAGGAGGCGTTGACGGCGGGGCGGGACGCGCTCGAGCGGGCGCTCGACGCCGGTCCGGGCCGGCCGGGGAGCGGCGCGGGGTTCGGCGCGGCGCCGCCGCCGCGCACCACCGGCTCGGCGGCCCAACGGCTCGAGGCGTCGTTGGCGGTGGTGTCGGTGCCGGGGCGGCATGCGTTCGTCGAGGCGATGGACGCGCTGGCGGCCGGGCTGTCGGTGGTCGTCTTCAGCGACAACGTCCCGGTGGCCCAGGAGGTCCGGCTCAAGGATGAGGCCGCCCGCCGGGGCCTGCTGGTGATGGGTCCGGACTGTGGGACGGCCCTGGTGGGCGGGGTGGGGCTGGGCTTCGCCAACGTGGCCCGGCCCGGCCCGGTCGGGCTGGTCGCCGCCTCCGGCACCGGCGCCCAGCAGCTGCTGTGCCTGCTCGACGCCGCCGGCGTCGGGGTGAGCCACGTGCTCGGCGTCGGCGGTCGCGACCTCTCGACCGAGGTCGGCGGACGTTCGACGCTGCAGGCTATGGCCGCCCTGGACGCCGACCCGGCCACCGAGCTGATCGTCGTGGTGTCCAAGCCGCCGGCGCCGGCGGTGGCCGACCGGGTCCGAGCGGACGCTGAGCGGCTGGCCACTCCGGTGCTGCTGGGGCTGCTCGGTCCGGGGCAGGACGACCTGACCGCGCTGGCCGGTCGGGCGATCGCGGCCGTGGGCGCCCAGGTCGGTGGCTGGCCGGAGTGGCCGCCGCCCGAGCCGGTCCGGCCCCGAGCCGGCGTGCTCCGCGGGCTGTTCTCCGGCGGCACGCTGTGCGACGAGGCCATGCTCATCGCCGCTGACGCGCTCGGTCCGGTCGCCTCGAACATCCCGCTGCGCCCGGAATGGGCGCTGCCGGCCGACCTGCGGGCCGCCGGCCACCTGATGATCGACTTCGGCGATGACCGGCTCACCGAGGGCCGGCCGCACCCAATGATCGACCCCTCGCCGGTCGCCGAGCGGCTGGTCGCCGAGGGCGCCGACCCGGGCACGGCCGTCGTCCTGCTCGACGTCGTGCTCGGCCACGCCGCGCACCCGGATCCGGCCGGCGTGCTGGCGCCGGCGATCCGGGCCGCCCGGTCGGCCGCGTCGGCCAACGGCCGGGACCTGGCCGTGGTCGTGTCGCTGTGCGGGACCCCCGCCGACCCGCAGGACCGGGA
>JBBSHH010000211.1:0-1533 GCA_038253225.1 Mycobacteriales bacterium
AGCCAGTGAAGCAGGTCCATCTCAGCTCTCGTCGCTCTTGTTTGTCAGCATTGTGAGTCGTACGTCGTCGCCGAGCCTGGTCACGCCGGCCAGCTCGAGCCGCAGCGTGTCGCTCACCGTCGTGATGCCGAGATCGGCCACCGCTGCCGCGCCGGCCCCCAGCAGCGCCGGAGCGACGTAGGCGACGACCTGATCGACGGCGCCCGCGCGCAGGAAGGCGGCAGAGAGTGTCGGCCCGCCCTCGAGCCAGACATGGTGGTTCCCGCGGGCAAACAGCTCACGCAGGGCCAGCCCCGGGTCCCGGGTGCGAAGCCGAACGGAGTCGGCGTCGTCATCGAAGACCCGGCGGCCGGGGTCGAGCTCCCGCAGGCCCATAACGGCGCGCAGCGGCTGGGCCGACCGCCCGAGTGCCTCGGCGGCGCCCCCGCGGGCGGTCAGCCGGGGATCGTCGGCGACGACGGTTCCGGTGCCGACCAGGATCGAGTCGCACCGGGCGCGCATCCGGTGCACGTCCGCCCGGGCCGCCGGGCCGGTGATCCAGCGCGAGGTGCCGTCGGCAGCGGCGGACCTGCCGTCGAGGGTCGTCGCGAGCTTCCAGGTCACCACCGGCCGGCCCGCGCTCATCGCGCGCGTCCACGCTCTGTTCAGCTCGGTCGCCTCGGCGGCGCAGACGCCAGCCTCGACGTCGAGCCCCGCGCGCCGCAGGGCGTCAGCGCCTCCGGCCGCCTGCGCTGTCGGGTCGGTCTGGGCGTAGACGACACGCCGTACGCCGGCGTCGGCCAGGAGCGTCGTGCAGGGGCCGGTCCGACCGGTGTGCGCGCACGGCTCGAGGGTGACGACGACGGTGGAGCCGCGGGCGGCGGCCCCTGCCACGCTCAGCGCGGCAGCCTCGGCGTGCGGTGTCCCGGATCCGCCGTGGGCGGCCTCCGCGAGCCGCCGCCCCGTCGCTGACATGACGACGGCGCCGACGCGGGGGTTGCGGTCGACGGTGAGGTCCACGGCGCCGGCGAGCTGGATGGCCCGACGCATGGCGTCGGTCTCCGCGGTGCTGGCCATCGGCTCGCCCTCGCTCGGGTCGCGGACGCCGGAGCAGCAGGAAGGTGCGGTACGACGGCACTGCGGCCACCCGGATCGGGGCGCCCGAAGCGACCGGCGGGCCGCGTACATCCTCCCATCCGGACTTTCACCGTCGGTCCCGGAGTCTCACCGGGTCAGCCGGCCGCTGGATGCGGGCGGGTCGCGGACTGTCACCGCCGGTTCGGAGTTTCACCGACCCCGGAGCACGCGAGTGTGGTCACTCGTACGCGCACAGCCTACCTGCCGCAGCCCGGACAGACGCGCGGCCGGGTACGTCGCCGTACCCGGCCACCCCGTGCCTCGGGCTCAGCGGTCAGAAGGCGGCGACACCGTTCGGGGTGCCGAGGCCAGTCGGGCCGTCCCATCCCTTTCCTGCGGAGCACAGCGGCGCGCCACAGCTGCCGTTGCTGCCGCGGGTGATGTCGTGCAGGTGCTTCCTGTTGTTGTACGGGTACC
>JBBSHH010000212.1:0-1526 GCA_038253225.1 Mycobacteriales bacterium
CCCCGCGGACGGGCCGGCACGATCGTCGTGCGCCGGGGCCGATCGGGCGTCAGCGGCCGGGTCGGCTCCCGGCGCCGCGACGGTCGGCGGCCGCCGACGCGCCCGCGACGGGACAAGGAGCGCGCGGCTCACGCCGGTCAGCGCGGCCGCTCCTGGGTCCGCGGTCGGGACGGAAGTGCGCGACATAGGGGCCTCCTCTGCTCGAACGCATGTTCGATGGAACGCTGAGCACGTTGTACCACCGGCCGCCGACAGAATCGGGACACGGTTCGAACAGGTGTTTGAATCGTGACCTCCGTCGGGTTACCGTCAACCGCGCGACGATCAACTCGGGAGGCAGCGGTGGCACAGCGGGTGCGGGGACGGGGAGAGCGGACGGGGCAGGCGGCTGGCACGGTCCGGGACCTGCCGGACGGACCGCCCGACGAGACCGGACTGACGACCCGCCAGCGCCGGGTGCTGGAGGTCATCCGTGGCTCGGTGGAGCGGCAGGGTTACCCGCCGAGCATGCGCGAGATCGGGGAGGCGGTTGGTCTGACCTCGACCAGCAGCGTCGCGCACCAGCTCGCGACGCTGCAGCGCAAGGGCTACCTCCGGCGCGACCCCAACCGACCGCGAGCAGTCGAGGTTAGATCGCCGGGCCTGCCCCCCGCCCAGACGCCGGGGCCGGTCGCTGCCGAAGAGTTCAGGCAGACTGACGTCGACGGCGGGCTCGGTCGTCCGGCGCCGGCGTACGTCCCGGTCGTGGGCCGGATCGCGGCCGGCGGCCCCATCCTCGCCGAGCAAGCGGTGGAGGATGTGTTCCCGCTGCCCCGTCAGCTCGTCGGCGAAGGAACGCTGTTCCTGCTGCGTGTGGTCGGTGACTCGATGGTGGACGCGGCTATCGCGGACGGCGACTGGGTGGTGGTGCGTCAGCAGCCGGTCGCCGACAGCGGTGACATCGTCGCGGCGATGATCGACGGCGAGGCGACCGTGAAAACCTTCAAACGTCGGGACGGAAGGGTGTGGCTGCTGCCGCACAACGCGGCCTACCAGCCGATACCCGGGGACGAGGCGACGATTCTCGGCCGCGTCACCGCGGTCCTGCGGCGAATCTGACCGACCCCATCACCGGACCGGCGGCACTATCCGCCGACGAGCTCGGTGCGGGCCTCCCTGACCCGCAGCGGAACGAGCGCCCCGTCCCGGCTGACCGTGCCGGCGACGCCGAAGGTCTGCGCCACCCCGGCGATGCGGTAGCGGCCGGACCAGACGACCGTGACGTACGGCGACAGGTCCGCCGCCGAGGTGGTGAACGTGTGGGTGACGTCTTCACGCGGGTGCGGATGCCCCGGCGTACTTGTTGTGGCCGTCGAGCCGTCCCCGAAATGCCATACATAGCTCGATGGCGTCGCTGTCACGTCGACCGCGACGCCGAGTGCGCTGACCCGGAACCGCAGCTCCGCGGTGGTGGTGGTGTAGTAGATCGTGGGCAGGTTGACCAACGCACCGTTCGGCGGCTGCAGCTTCAGCGCTCCGCCGGGAAG
>JBBSHH010000213.1:0-1523 GCA_038253225.1 Mycobacteriales bacterium
ACGGCCGCTCGAGTGCCCGATGTGCTTATTCCACAGGTCTTTCGGGGGTCGGGTTCTGTCGGTGCCGACCGTTAGCATGCTGGTCATGGAGCTGGTGGAGGGGCCGTTGGGGGCGGCGCTGGCCGGGGTCGCCGCCGGACTGACGGCCGCCGCCGCGGTGCCGGCCTGGTCGGTGCCGGAGCGGGATCTGCTGGCGGCCTTGCACGAGGTGGACAGCCTGCACGCCCGGCTGGAGTCGACCCGGCTGCGGCTGGTCGCGGAGGTCGACTGCCGGGGGACGACCGTCGCGGCCGCCGCGCTGTCGACCGCGGCGTGGCTCCGCGACGCGCTGCGCCGGCATCCCAGTGCGGCCAGCCGGGACGTGGCGCTGGCCCGCGCGCTCGGCGGCCAGCAGGCGGCGACCGGGGCGGCGCTCACCGCAGCTGAGATCAGCCGGGAGCACGCCGCGGTGATCGTCGCGGCGCTGGACGCGTTACCGGCGACGGTGCCGGAGCCGACCCAGCTGGGAGCAGAAAGGTTCCTGCTCGAACAGGCCGCCGAGCACGACCCGCTGATTCTGAGCCGGCTCGGCCGTCATCTGTGGCACGCCGTCGACCCCGACGCCGGCTCTGCGCTGGCCGAGGCGGAGATGGCGGCGGTCGAGCGCCGGGAGCTCTACGTGGTCCCCGACGGGCTCGGCCGGTACGCGCTGCGCGGACTGCCGACGTGGTCGCGGCCGGCGGGCTGCTCACCGCGCTCAGCCCGCTGGCCGCGCCCCGCCCGGCCGCCGACGGCGGCCGCGACCCGCGCTCCCCGGCCCGGCGGCGCGCCGACGCGCTGGTCGAGCTCGTCGAGCTCGTCGAGCGGGCGCTACGCGCCGGCGAGCTGCCCACCGAGGGCGGGCAGCGGCCGTAGGTCACCGTCACCGTCGAGCTCGACACCCTGCAGCGCCGGCTCGGCGCGGCCGGCGGAGTGCTGGACTGGGTTGGGCCGGTGTCCGCGGCGACCGTCCGGCGGCTGGCCTGCGACGCCACCGTGATCCCCGCCATGCTTGGCGCGGCCAGCGAACCCCTCGACGTCGGCCGGGCCACCGCCACCACCCCGACCGGCATCCGCCGGGCCCTCATCGCCCGCGACCGGGGCTGCGCGTTCCCCGGCTGCGACCGGCCGCCCGGCTGGTGCGACGCGCACCACTGCCGACACTGGGCCGACGGCGGCACCACCGCGCTGTCCAACCTGGTGCTGCTCTGCCCGCAGCACCACCAAGCCATCCACCATCACGGCTGGCAGGTCAGCATCGCCGGCACCGGCCACCCCGAGTTCACCCCACCCCCCTGGCTCGACCCCACCCAGCGGCCCCGCGCCCGAGCCTGGCGCGAACACCTCCACGAACTCGCGACCCCCGCCTAGCTGGCTGTAGGTCCTGTCAAGTCATCGCGTGGGCGTGGGGCATCGGCTCCGCGTTGCGGAGCTGATGTGGGCTTGGCCGGGGTGGTGTCAGGGGTGAGGGTGCCGGAGCGCCCACGCTGACGTATGCGACCTCA